>NZ_VMNX01000061.1 GCF_009377235.1 Streptomyces acidicola | reverse complement strand
CCCCCAGGTCAGCCCCACCCTCCACCGGAAACCCGTTCCTGATCTCCCCTCCGAAGCTGGTAGGGTTCTACCCGTCGCCGCGCACACCGCGCCGCCGACACCGCCCCCGTAGCTCAGGGGATAGAGCAACGGCCTCCGGAGCCGTGTGCGCAGGTTCGAATCCTGCCGGGGGCACTCACAGCATGGGAACGGATACGCGGCTTTTGCCGCTTTTGTCCATCCCGAGTGCCATGATCGGGTGCCAACACTTCGGTGGGGCGCCCGATTTTTTATTCCATGGCTGCAGCTCACGGGTGACGGACATCAGTCCATCAATCAGCCAACCCGGGATCGTCACCCGCAAGATCAGTCTTCTCGGGCGCGGCTGTAGCGGACCTCCAGCCCGATGGCGTTGTAGAGCCGCCGTAGGATCTCCTCCAGCTTGACGGCGAGACGACAGACCACAAGCGCCCCCACAACTCGGCACACGGCGTTGTAGTGCGCGGCAGCTACGCCGCCAACCGCCGGATCCCAGTCGAGGTGACTGCCGACGGAGTGGAGGCGATACCGACCACCTCGACCTGAACACCCCATGCTTCGAGCGCCCTGGCCGTCTGTACCAGGGTGACCTGCGAGAACGGGAACAAGGTATCGGCAGTGAGGTCGGTGCCGTCCTTCAGTAGGATCGCGAAGACGACCTTCGAGGGCCGGAAGCCTTCCGGCAGGCCGCGCCCCTTCCGGGCGGCCGCCACCTTCTCGGCGAACCGTTCCCTCGCCTCAGGGGAGTTCCGCAGAGTCTGCACGGCAACGAGCGCCTGGCTGAAGAGATGGCTCAGGGCGTCGGAGCCCTTGGCGCGCTTCACCATGACCAGGACATTCTCCGGGCTCAGCAGATCGCAGATCTCCACACCGTTTCCACGGTGCAGCACGGTCTGCACGTTGTCGCGGTCGAAACAGACGTACCCGGGCCTCTGGTCCGGCACGGACTCGTTGTAGCTGCGCTCGTTCTCTCCAAGGACCCACGGAGGCAGGTCGACCGACAAGGAGTCGGTGATCAGCCGCTCGGTGTGCGAGCGGATCGTCTTCAGATACTCCTGGTCGATCTCGTACCAGTGCTCATCCATCAGGAAGAACCGGCGAGAGTCGAGGAACACTTCCGCCTCGATCCACCGGAGCGCGCTGGACGTCCAGATCTCGTCGGCCCGGTCGGCGCGGCTGTGGCAGTAGAGGGTGACGCTCCCTTCCCGGAGTGCGGCCAGACGCCCGCCGGCGCGCTGGATACGGGCCCGGCAGAGGACGTAGTCGAGGTGGAAGTCGTCGGTCGACCGGCCGGCCGCGTCACTGTTGATCTTGGCCCTGAAGGCCCGGGCGACCGTGTAGTCGTCCCAATGGTCGGCGGGGACTGCGACGCGGATCCTCCCGTCAGGCTCCTGGCCCAGAAGGTCGTCGAGAGCAACCTCCAGGCGGGTAAGAAGGCCGGGATCGTCGACCGGCGCGACGTGCTCGACGAACTCCAGCTCCGGGCTAGGCTTCTCCTCACGCAACACACGGGCGATCGCACGGATGTCGGCAATCAGGTCGGTGCCCTCGACACCGAGCCGCATGCGAAGACCGGCACCACCCTCGGCACTGGAGATCTTCCCCGGGTTGTCCCGGGAGATGGTCAGCGGGATGTCGTCCAGGTGTCCGCCGAGACGGCGCACGATCTGTGCGTGCTCGACGATGCCCAGGCTCCATACAGAGGCCCCGCCCGGGATCAGGGTGATGTCGGTGCGCCCTCCACCGGGGGTGTGCGACACCAGGTCCCGGATCCTCCCAGGGTCCACCCGGCGAGAGGCGAAGCTCAGCCCGAAGCGGTGGTCCTTCAGCCGGTCGGGCACCAGGCGGAAGCCCTGGTCGTAGCCGATGGCGTACACCTCGGTGTCGACGGCAAGCATCAGCAGCCCAGCCGAGCGGTTGACCGGCCGGGACACCTCGATACCCGTCGTACGGAAGATCTCGTCACACCAGCTCGCGACGGGCTGCTCGAAGCTGCCAGTGACCAGAACCGCGGGTACGCCGAGGTTCTCAGGGACTTCGAAATTCGCGCGGACCCTCTCCAACTGGTTCGCATCCAAGGCATCGAACATCGCGTCGACGGTGGGAGTAACGCCCCTGAGCCGGTACAGGGTTCGCTTGGACGTACGGGTTGCCATGGTGCCGCTCCTTGTGCTGGGCGGCGATAACCGCCCTCGTGGTGATTCACGTGCTTCTCCTGTTGGCGGCGGCCCCCGCACCGCAGCGGATCAGGCCACGCCTCCCCTGTGTCCGACCCGACAGCTGCCGTCGGCCGGGCCGTGATCGGTGGGCCGTAGCGCAACGATTGGGTCGTGACAGCCGAGGCAAACAGACGGCCACGCCTCGGACTGACCGGGTGCACCGCCCTATTCGACCGTAGCACAGGAATATTGGAACTCATTGGAACTTCTTGGCTTTGATTGGCGGCCGCGCTAAGCTGCCCCCATGGCGGTATCACTGGAGGAGCTCGAGCGGCGCCTGTCCCACCTGCGCACCGAGCTGCGCGAGGCTGTGCGCGCACGAGACAAGGCCGAAACCACGCGCATCCGTCGCGCGCTGCGTGAGGCCGAGGCCGCGTGGGAACACGCCCTCGAGTCCGAGTCCGAGTCCGAGTCCGAGTCCGAGACCGGACCGGACGACGAGGCACTCCTGACCGAGCCCCCCGCTCCACGGGCGTCGGCAACCGCAGACGCACCACGCCGCAAGGAGCGCCCGACGCACGGCTCCATCCCGATCCGCGAACAGGTTCACCAAGCGCTCACCCTGCTGGGCGCCCCTGCCTCCCCGAAGCTCATCTCGTCCACGTACGAGGCGTTCTTCACCGAGTCGCTGGTCGCCACGAAACTCGCGTCCCTCCGCCGCGACGAGGAGCGCTCCTTCACGGCACAGGGCTATGCCCGCCCGTACTACATCTGCGCGGCGCTGACCCACGACCGCCTCGTCCCCGCACGCGGGCTCCTGGCCCTGTCCACCTGGCCCGTGGAACGGCGGATCATCGGCCCGCTCAGCCCGCGCGCCGACTTCCTCACCCACACGGTGGGAACCGCCGAGCAGATCCAGCGGCTCACCACCGCGGGGCATCCGGCCCCCGACGCGGCCTGGCGGCTGCTGCGCCGATTCGCCCTCACGATCCCGGGCGCCTACGACGCCGCGGCCCCGGAACCCGACCCCGCCCGCGTGATCACCGCCGCCTACGCCGAAGCGACCGTCCACCAGCAGGAGGACGGCCAGCAGCGGCAAGCGGCCGCGCAGCGCGCCCGTACCCAACTCGCGGACGTACAGCAACTGTTCGGTGCGGCACCGATGCGTGACGCCCTGCGCGACGCGAGTGGGACCCTGTCCTGACGACCCCTTCCCGACGGCGCTGACGTCAGACGCCTCGCACGCCGGTGAGCTCCCGACGACGTTCCCGAAGTAGAGACGATGCCCTCGCAGCAGTCCGAACCTCCCGACGCCCGACTCGCGCGGCTGCGCGGACCGCAGCCCCCTCAGCCGTACACCGCCCGCAAGATCACCGCCCTGACCGCCAATCCCGCCTGCGCCCGCCGCGCCGTCCTCGACGCCGCCGGAGTGGACAAGGCGTTACTCGCCCAACATGTCGGATACGAGCCGCGCTTCGGCCAGTCACCCTTCGCCCTCGCCCGCGAAAAGGCGTTCCACGGCCTCGTCAAGTGGGGCGGCTACGCCGAGCTCATCCGGCTGCTGCGCGAGCAGCTCTCCGTCCCTGTGGCAGAGGCCCATGTCACCGACCTCAACGAGGTGGGAGGCAACACGGCCCTGCAGGTGCGCGAGCGGGAGACCCGCCGCCTCATCGCGCACGTGGCCTCCGGTCAGGACGTACGACTCATCCTCGACCGCCCCGTGCTCACCCTCGAAGTCGCCGGTCAGACCGCGTACTTGGAGCCGGACGCGCTCACCCACCGCATCGAGGGAAAGTTCCACGTCGTCCTGATCCGCTCGTTCGCGGCGATCGACGGCCAGGCCAATCCGACCGCCGTCGCCGAGGCGGCCAAGCAGGCTGCGGTGTACGTCCTCGCCCTGCGTCGCGCCTTCGACGCCGCCAGCCTGCCCACCGAGCAGATCTCCCACAGGTTCCTGCTCGTCTGTCCCAAGGACTTCTCCAACCGCCCCTACGGCAGCCTGATCGACCTCCGGCAGGAACTCGACGCCCTCCAGTTCCAGCTCTCGCGGCTGCGGCGCGCCGAGGACCTCACGGCCGGGCTCCCCGAGACAGCGACCCTGGACACGACCCGAAGCACGGACGAACTCTCCTCCTCCATAGAGGCGTTGGACGCGTCGTACACACCTTCCTGCCTGTCCTTCTGCGAGATGGCGCGCTATTGCCGCGACGAGGCCGACGGATGCGCCTCGCCGGCCCGCCTGGGCAACGGCGTGCGCAACGACCTGCCGGGCATCGACTCGACCCGCACCGCGCTCGACTACCTGGACGGCGTCGCCGCCCCGGGAGAGGCCGAGGCGGAAGCCGCCGACCTGCTGCGCGCCGCCGCCCGGCTGCGCCGACTTCGCCGGGGGGCCGCATGAGTGTCCTGTCCACCGTCGCGGCGCTCACGGCGTCCCGCACCGGCCGAGCCGAGCCGCTGACGACCGTCCGCCACCAGCACCTGGACGATAAGCCGTTCGTCCTGGTGCCGCTCACCCTCGCCGGCGAGGCGTGCGCGCCCCTGGCCGCGCTCGCGGGTACGGACCCCGAGCACCCGACCCTCCTCACCGTCCGTCAGCCGCGCAACCGCGCCGAACGCTTCCGGTTCGCCGAGCGCCTCGCCGCGCTGCTGCTCGCGTACATCGACGGGTGCCGGACGGACACGGAGCCCTACACCGTCGGCCGCGGCAAGGAGAAGGAGGAACGCCTACGCTTCCAGCGGGCCCCACAGCTCCTCGTGCCGAACGGCGAGGGCATCGCGTACGTGCGCCTGCTCGGCCGACTGACCAGACTGCGTGCCACCGAGGGGCCGTACGCGGTCGACCCGTCCGTGCCCGCCCTCGGCAAGTGGCTGACCTGGTACGCGGAGCTGGCCGAGTTCCCGGACTCCGGTGTGCTGCTTGCGATGACCCGGCTGCTCGCCGCGCACTGGGCCACGGGCCAGAGCCCTTCCGAGGACTCCCACCTCGCCTCGCTGCTCGCCTGGATCGACCCACCGGAGGGCAGCGACGGCGCGCGGGCGGCGCGGGAGGCGGAGGACCCCGCCGTGTGGCCGCCGGCCGGTCCGTCCACGGACCCGGTCTTCGACCGGACCCTCCACGAACTGATGACGCGCTACGACGAGGCGTCCGACGACTGCGGACGCGAGGCGGTCGGCCGCCAGATCGACCGTGAGCTGAGCGGCCAGATGCTTCCCACCTGGCGGCTGACGTGGCGCGGCGTGGAGTTGCTCCGCGATCTACCGGAGGGCGCCCACGTCCCCGACCGCTGGTCCCGTGACCGGCGCTGGTTCTCCGAGTACGCCGAGTACCTGGACGCCGACGGCCGCCCGCAGGCCCGTCGCGACCAGGCGGTCAGAGCCGCCCGCCGCCTGGCCCGGCTGGAGGACGCGGTCGCCCGCTACGAGGCGGAGCGCGCGTACGACGACCCGCTGGTGATGGCGGAGTACGAGCTGACCGGCGAGGCGTTCACGGGCACGGTGACGGCCAGAGACGAGGACCGCTTCGCACCCGGCGACCGCCCCGGCTCCCAGGTGTGGCGTCCGACGATCACGCTCCGCACCGGCGCCCGCATCGGCCTCGCGGTCGGCACGGAGGTGAAGTCCCCCGCCCGGCCTGGCCAAGGAGCCCGGATCCTCGAAGTACGGCAGGAGAACGACGGCGGCCACACCGTGGTGCTCCAACTCAAGGGCGGCTTCGCGAACAAGCGCAAGCCTCCGGCCCCGCCCGGCACCCTCGCGGAGACCGGCGACGAACTGACGTACACCACGCTCAACCCCACCGCCATGCCGTCCGCCCTGCCCGACGAGGAGAACACCCCCTGGACCCACGGCGGTCCGCCCCAGCCGTACGAGCCCACCGACGAGGACGCAGAGGAGACCTGGGAGTGACCACCCTCCTCCCCGACACCGGGCAGCCCGAAGCCCTCACCCTCACCCCCGGCGAACGCGCGGACCAGGCGGTCGCGGGAATCCTGACCAGCCTCGACACCGCGCCCGGCCGGGGCGTCGTCGTGGACTCGCCTCCCGGAGCCGGCAAGTCGACGCTGGTGGTGAAGGCCGCCGGGCACCTGACGTCCGCGGGCCACCAGCTCATGATCGTCGCGCAGACCAACGAGCAGGTCGACGACCTCGTGGACCGCATCGCGCGGGAGCACCCCGGCCTGGCGCTCGGCCGCCTCCACGCCGGCAGCCACACGCTCCCGCCCCGCGTCACCCGGCACCCCAACGTCACCGGGAGCCGCCAGGTGACGGACCTGCGCGACCTGCCCGTCGTCGTGTCTACCGCGAAGAAGTGGTCGTTCATCACCCCGGACAAATGCGCGCCGTGGCAGTGGGCCATCGTCGACGAGGCGTACCAGATGCGCTCGGACGGGCTCCTGGCGACGGCCCCGCTGTTCGCCCAGGACGACTCGCAGGTCCTCTTCGTCGGCGACCCCGGCCAGCTCGACCCCTTCGCCACCGTGGAGACCGACCGCTGGCACGGCCTGACCTGGGACCCTCTGCGCAACGCGGTCGACGTCACCCTCGCCCACAACCCCGACCTCGTACGCCACCAGCTCCCCGTCTCCTGGCGCCTGCCGGAGACGGCAGCACCCCTGGTCGAGCAGGCCTTCTACCCCTTCTACGAGTTCATCCCCGGCACGACGGCACCGGAGCGCGTCCTCTCGTACGCCATCCTGTCCCACGGCTCCACCCCACTGGACGACGTCCTCGCCCGGGCCGCCAACTCCGGCTGGGGCCACCTGGAACTCCCCGCCCGCCACACCCTCGACCAGGACCCGGAGGTGGCGGACGCCCTCGCGGCGACGGCGGCCCGGCTGCTGGAACGCGGCGCACTGGTCAACGGCGAGCCCTTGACCGCGGACCGCATCGCGATCGGCACGGCACGCACCGTCCAGGCGGAGGCGGTCCGCTCCCGCCTCACCGCCCGCGGCCTGACCGGTATCACCGGCATCACGGTGGATACCGCCAACCGCCTCCAGGGCCGCGAGTTCGACGTCACCCTGGTCTGGCACCCGCTGTCCGGCCGCCAGGACGCCTCCGACTTCCACCTGGAGACGGGCCGCCTGTGCGTCCTGCTCTCCCGCCACCGCTTCGCCTGCATCGTGGTGGCCCGCGCTGGCATCCGCGACCTGCTGGACCGGCATCCTCGGAGCAGTCCTGTGTACCTGGATGTGCCGCCTAAGTTTCCGGATGGGTGGCGGGCTCATCAGGTGGTTATGGGGTGGCTGGAGCGGGGGGAGCACCGGGTGCGGGCGACGTAATCCTGGGACGAATGGGGTCTCAATGTCAGTGGCAGGATGTACGGTCCACGCAGATGTGGCGTGAGGGGGATATCTAGAGCATGGCAGCAGTGATCGGAGCCCGATCATCACCTCCCCACACGCGGAGCCGGCCTGGCACGAGGAACTGGACGAGCGGGGGCAGCCGACGGGGGAACGGCTTGCAGAGTCGCCGCCCGAGCGAGACCTCATGTCGATCACCGGTCATCCGGTGTGACCTACGCCAGTAAATCCACGTCCACACCCCGGAGGTTCCGTTTTCATGGTCCCCAGCGACGCGGGCCGCACGATCGACCGGTTGCGCAAGCATCTGACCGGCGCCACGCGCCTGGACTCACTGTCGGAGTCATTCTCCGTGTTCGTCTACGAGGCGCTCCAGGACGAGTTGGCCGATGTCGACCTGCGCCTGCTCCTGCATGGCCACAGCCTCAACGACTTCGCCCTGAACGGCCTCGAGGAGGAAAACCTCCATCGCGCCCGGCTGGACCAGCACCGCATCGCCCGCGCGTTCCTGACCTGGGCCGAAGAACATCTTCAGGCAAGGGCGCTCAAGCGGCGTACGCGCGGTACCTGGACGAGTGTCGACGGGCCGTTCCCTTATGTCGTCGACGGCGCGGGCCTTGAGGCCGAGAGCCTCGGTCTGGTGGCGTCCCAGGACCTGTACTTCCCTTTGGAGACCACAGAAGCGGATAAGGTGGCGCAGGCCGTGGTCCGCTTGGAGCGGATGTGGCACGACGACGGCACCAGCCGCACCGTCCAGGAGGAGTTCCTCAACGCCGCCCGGGCCCTCTTCACGGACAGGGCCCCCGAGTCCGTCTACCTGCGCATCCTGACGTCCCTGTTCAAGGACTTCGTCGAGGAGGCAGGTGAGGAAACCGCTGAGCGCGGCAGAACGGGCTTCTATGACTCCGTCGTATGGAAGAAGCTGTACAAGTTCCAGCGTGACGGCGTGCTTGGCGCGATCGAGAAGCTCGAGCGCCATAACGGCTGCATCATCGCCGACAGCGTGGGCCTCGGGAAGACCTTCGAAGCACTCGCCGTCATCAAGTACTACGAGCTGCGCAACGACCGTGTCCTCGTCCTGGCGCCCAAGCGGCTGCGAGAGAACTGGACCATCTACCGCGGCAACGACAGGCGGAATCCGCTGGCAGCGGACCGCTTCCACTACGACGTCCTCAACCACACCGACCTCAGCCGGCCCGGCGGGCTGTCGGGGGACATCGACTTGGCGAACGTCAACTGGGGTAACTACGACCTCGTCGTGATCGACGAGTCCCACAACTTCCGTAACAACCCTCAGGTCAAGGGACGGACAACCCGGTACGAGCGCCTCATGGACGAGGTCTTCAGGTCCGGCGTGAGGACCAAGGTCCTCATGCTCAGTGCAACGCCCGTGAACACGCGCCTGGCCGATCTGAAGAACCAGGTTCTGTTCGCCACGGAGGGAAACGACCGGGCACTGGCATCCGACGGGATCAGGAGTATCGAGACCACACTGAACAAGGCGCAGAGGCACTTCAAAGAGTGGCAGCGCCTCCCTGCGGCCACCCGGAGTACGAAATCCCTGGTCGGCACGCTCGGCATGGATTACATCCGGCTGCTGGACCTCGTCACGATCGCTCGCTCCCGCAAGCACATCGAGAAGTACTACGGCACCAAGGACGTCGGGAAGTTCCCCACCCGCCTGGCTCCGGTCAACCTGACGCCGCCCATCGACACGGCCGACAGGATGATCCCGCTGGAGGAGATCAACCGATCGATCCTGCGCCTGAACCTGGCAGCCTACAAACCCACTTCGTACGTCAGCGCGAGGCACGAGAGCAAGTACGCGGCCCTGTACGACCAGAAGGTACGCACGGGCGGCCAGCGCGTGTGGCGGCAGACCGACCGTGAGAACAACGTGGTCCATCTGCTGCGAGTGGGTCTGCTCAAGCGCTTGGAATCGTCGGTGAACTCCCTGGGCAAGACGCTCGGCAAGATCCTCGCCACCTTGGAGGGCGCGATCGCCAGCATCGACGCCTACGAGGCGGCCGGGGCCGAGGGAACGTCCATCGACAGTTTCGCCGACCTGGAGAAGATCGACCTGGACGACCCTCAGTTCGAGGACACCGTCGGCGGCAGCGTCAAGGTCTTCCTCGCCGACATCGACCGGGTGCGGTGGCGGCAGGAACTCGAACAGGACCGGAACACCGTGGCAGCTCTGCTCGCCGAGGTGACAGCGGTCGACGCCGACCGCGACGCCAAACTGGCCGAGCTCAAGCGGTTCCTGCGAGACAAGGTCGAGAACCCCACCAACGACGGCAACCGCAAGGCGCTGGTGTTCACCGCGTTCAGCGACACCGCTGAATACCTCTACGGGCATGTGGCCCGCTGGGCGCGCGACGAACTGGGCGTGCACGTGGCTCTGGCCACGGGACAGAGCACCCGGACTACCCTCCCGATGAAGCGCGTCCACATGGTCGACGTCCTCACCGCGTTCTCACCGCGGTCCAAGGACGGAGACCTGGACGACACCCAGATCGACATCGTGATCGCCACCGACACCATCTCCGAGGGCCAGAACCTCCAGGATTGCGACACAGTGATCAACTACGACATCCACTGGAACCCGGTGCGCATCGTCCAGCGTTTCGGTCGCGTCGACCGCCTGGGCACCACCAACACCAGTGTCCAACTCGTCAACTTCTGGCCCAACATGGACCTGGACGCCTACATCAACCTCGAGGCGCGCGTGTCCAGCCGCATGACCCTGCTGGACGTCTCCGCGACCGGTGAGGAGAACGTCCTGGACGTCACGTCCGGTGACATGAACGACCTCGACTACCGGCGCAAGCAACTGCAGCAGATGCAGCAGGCCGCTCCCACCATGGAGGACCTCGCCGGTGGTCTGAGCATCACCGACCTGACGCTCTCCGACTTCCGGATGGACGCCGCTGCCCGTGCGCGGAAAGAGCTTCAGGAGATCGCCGGGTGGCCCCTGGCCCTCTTCGGCGTCGCCCGCTTCGACAAGATCCTCGCCGACGACGGGCTCGCTCCTGGAGCGGTCTTCCTCCTGCGCGTACGGGACGACGCGTTCGCCTTCTCCGAGGGATACCCGCTGGCGCCGTACGTGCTGGCCTACGTGACCGACGACGGCAACCTCACCCATGAGATCGAGGAACCCAAACTGGCCCTCGACGTCCTGCGCCACCACTGCCTGGGCAACACTGACCCCGACGCCGCCGTTCTCGCGGAGTTCGACCGGGCGACCAGGTCGGGCAGGTCCATGAAGCACTACCGCGACCTTCTGGACGTGGCGGTCCGAGCCGCTTCCGGTAAAGCCGAGGAGAGCATGGTGGCCTCCCTGTTCTCGGCGGGCCCCTCACAACTAGGGACGGAGGCCGCCGCGCCCGGTCTGGAAGCCGTGGACTTGATCGCATGGGTGGCGGTGCTGCCGTGAGTGACATGCCCCACGAATACGCCGGTGCCGACCTGCTGGCTCTGCCCGAGAAGGCGCGGCAGCGGCACCGTGTCGCGAAGAAGATGCTCGCCGCCCAGTTCGAGGATCAGGCCCCTGCCGACGCCCGGCTACTCACCAAGGCGGTGACCTCGGCGCAACTGGTCGGCATTCTGCGCCCGGAGACCATACAGGTGCCCCGGTACCAGGACGGCGAGCGTACTGTCGTCGACGTCCCCGTCCTGGAGGCTTTCCTGGCCGACAAGACCTCGGCATCCGACAGGACCCGCGTGGCCGAACTCGTCCACCGCAGCATGGCCAAGCCGGTGGTACTGCTCCAGCACATGCCTGACGGCATCACGGCCCTCTCGCTGGCGCTCAGCCATGTGAGCCGCACAGACCCCACCAGGTCGACCTCCGTGATAGACGCGCACGTCATGGTGCCGACCGGAGACATCGAACTGGGCGCCCTACACCTCGACCGGCTTGACCGCACGGACATGTGGGCGCTGTACCGCGACCTCGTGCGCACCGCCGCCGCTGACGGCCGCCCTGCCGGCACTTCCCTCCGGGCAGCCGACGCGATCGAGCTGCGCCGACGGCTGACCGACCTGGAGAGCGAACTGATCACGGTCGTGCGGGACGCGAAACGCGCGAAGAACCAGCAGCAGCGCATCGATCTGAACACAACGGCGCGGACGCTACGTGCACAGATCGGACAAGTTAGAGGCACCCTATACAGTGCCGACGGCGACCACGACACCGCCTGAGCAGCCCATAAATCACCACCTATCCACACGAGAAGGACACCACCCGTGAGCCTGGACTTCGAACCGGTCGACGATCTGACCGGCCCCGGCGAGACCAAGTCGAACCTCGATGTACTGGCCCGCCTCTTCCCCGACGCCGTCATCGACGGCACCGTCGACGTCGAGGCCCTCCGGGACTTGCTGGGCGAGAGCGCCACCGCCACGGGTGCCGAGGCGTTCGGCCTTCGCTGGCCCGGCATGGCCGAGGCCCGGCGCCTGTCCACCCTCCCCGCGACAGGCACACTCTTGCCGCAGACCGAACAGTCCGTGGACTGGAACAACACCCGCAACATCGTGATCGAGGGCGACAACCTTGAGGTGCTGCGGCTACTGCGGCGCGGGTATACCAACAAGGTCGACGTGATCTATATCGACCCGCCCTACAACACGGGCAACGACTTCATCTACGACGACAAGCGCATCACCTCGCAGGTCGAGCACGAGACGGTAGCGGGGCACCGGGATGAAGAGGGGGTGCTCCAAACCGGCGCCGGATCTGATCGGGCACAGGACCGTAGGGCCGGTGCGTCCAGGCATTCGGCCTGGTTGTCGATGATGTATCCACGGCTGCTTGTGGCACACCATTTGCTCAAGGAGACGGGGGTCATCATCGTTGCGATTGATGACACCGAGCATGCGCGTCTCAAGCTTTTGATGGATCGGGTGTTCGGAGCCGAGAACTTCGCGGCGAACGTTGCATGGCAGGGGTCGGGACGAAATGACGCCAGGTTCACTTCCGCAGGAATCGACTACATGCTGATTTACGCAAAGTCGAGGATGAAATTGGTTCAGGAGGATGTCCGCTGGACCGAGAAAAAGGCGGGAGGATCGGAGGTCGCCGAGGCGGCACGGAAGGCTTGGGAAGAGAGCGGCCATAACCCGGCGGCAGCAACCGAGGCCTTGAAGAACTGGTGGAGGAACGCCCCGTCAGATATCGCTAAGGGCCTTGGCGGTTCCCGCGGATACAAAGAGATCGACGAGAACGGGCGCGTTTTCGCAAGAGGCGATCTGCGATCCCCAAACCCTCGAGAAAACCTCATGTACGACCTCCCTCATCCTGTGACAGGGCTTCCGGTGCGAATGCACCCGAACGGCTGGGTTTACTCACAAGAAACCATGGCCCGAAAAATTGCGGAAGGTCGAATCCTTTTCGGTCAAGATGAGACCGTGAGCCCTCGATACAAACGCTTCCTTGATGAGCTCGAGGACCAGCCAATCCGACCCGTTTTCGAGCAAGATCGCGCAGCTGCGGGGCTGTACCTTCGCCGCCTCCTCGAGAGCGACGTATTCGAGTACCCGAAGGATCACACCGTACTCGCCAAGTGGATCAATGCCGTGACGGAATCAAATTCCGACGCAGTAGTTCTCGACTTCTTCGCTGGCTCCGGTTCCACCGGCCACGCCGTAATGGACATCAACGCTACCGACGGCGGCAACCGTCGCTACATCCTGGTCCAGCTCGACGAGCCCGTCGACAAGGACGGTTACAACACGATCGCCGACATCACCCGCGAGCGCCTCCGCCGTGCGGGCCGACAGATCCCATCCAAGCAGAGCCCCGACGCCGCACCCATCGACACCGGCTTCCGGTCGTACCGCCTGGCCTCCAGCAATGTAAAGCCCTGGGACGGGACGCCCGACCAGCTGGACCTGCTTGAAGCCGTGGACAACCTCGTGGCCGGGCGTACCGCGGACGATCTGCTGGTCGAGATGATGCTGCGCATGGGGGTTGAGCTGACCACGCCGCTGGAGACACGCGAGGTCGCCAGCGGTCTGTTGTACAACCTGGCAGGCACGCTGTTCGCGTACTTCGATACCGACATCACGATCGACCGGGCGAACGAGGTTGCCAAGGCTCTGGCGGCCTGGCGCGACGAGGACCCGGGCGACGCAGACACCACGGTCGTCGTCCGTGACACCGCCTTCGTCGACTCCGCCACCAAGCTCAATTTCGCCGCCGCGCTCAAGCAGGCTGGCTTCACGACGCTGCGGAGCATCTGAATGAAGTTCTCCTTCGACGCGGACCTCGACTACCAACGTCAGGCCATCGACGCGGTCACAGGCCTGTTCAAGGGCCAGGAGGCCATGACCTCCCAGTTCACCGTGCACGCGCATCCGTCCGCGCACGCCGGCTTCGAGGGGCTGTCCGACCTGGGCTACGGCAACATGCTGCACCTGGACCGGGAGACGATCCTTACCAACCTGCGCGAGGTGCAGATCCGTACCGGTCTCGCCCCGGAGCCGGCACTCGACTCGATGAACTTCACCATCGAGATGGAGACCGGCACCGGCAAGACGTATGTCTACCTCCGCACCATCTACGAGCTCAACCAGTTCTACGGATTCACCAAGTTCATGGTGGTCGTCCCGTCAGTGGCCATCAAGGAGGGCGTCGAGACGTCCATCCGCATGCTGCGTGAACACTTCGCGACCCTGTACGGCAACCCGCCGATGAACTTCTTTCAGTTCGACGGCGGCAACCCGTCCCGGGTCCGCTCCTTCGCCACCTCTCCGAGCGTCGAAATCATGATCGTCACCGTCGCGGCGATCAACAAGAAGACCAACAAGATCTACCAACCTGCCGAGGACCTCGACTTCGAGGTGCCCGCAGATCTGATCCGGGCCACGAACCCGATCATCATCGTCGACGAGCCGCAGAGCGTGTACGGGGACACCGGCAACGGCAGGAAGAAGGGGGCGGGGCGCAGCGCGTTGGAGGACTTCAACACGCTGGCCACGCTGCGCTACTCGGCAACCCACCCGAAGGACGACAAAGCCAACCTCGTCTACCGCCTCGATGCCATCGCCGCCTACGAGAACGAACTGGTCAAGCAGATCGAGGTCGACTCGCTGGTCACGTCTTCCAGTGGGACGACCCCGTACGTCAAGTTCCTCGGGGCAAAGCGTGGCAAGCCTGGAGCGATCACAGCCCGCATCGAGGCGGACGTTGAGGAGGGAAACGAGCTCAAGCGTAAAGCCGTCACCGTCGATACCGGGTCGCGCAGCAACCTCGCAGATGTGACCGGGCGTGACCTGTACAAGAACCTCACGGTAGTCGCCATCAACGTGGCCGAGGGGCAGCAGAGCATCTCCTTCGACACCGTCGCGCATCAGCTCGGTGTGGGCGACAGCATCGGCGCCGAGGTCAGCCTCGGTGAGCGGGCCCGCCAGATGATCGCTCAGACCATCCGGCAGCATCTGCGCAAGGAGCAGGAGTTCGCGATCCACAGACGCGACATAAAGGTACTCAGCCTGATCTTCGTCGACTCCGTGGCCAAGTACCGTGAGTACGGCCCCAACGGGGAGGCCCTTCCCGGCGAGTACGCGCGGACCTTCGAGGAGGAGTACACGCGCATCGCCTCCGAGCCGGAATTCAACACCTTGCTCGGCGACTCCCCCGCGGACAAAGTCGCGAAGGAAGCTCACCAAGGCTATTTCTCCGTGGACCGCCGCAAGGGCGGCGCCGAAGTGCTGGTGGACACCAAAGAGACCACAGACAAGGGGCGCCAGCAGGCCGGTCTGGCCTATGAGCAGATCATGCGGGACAAGGTCGGCTTGACCACTCCCGGCACCCCCATCCGGTTCGTCTTCAGCCACTCCGCGCTGCAGGAGGGCTGGGACAACCCCAACGTCTTCCAGATCTGCGTCCTGAGGAACATGGGCACCGAGCGGTGGCGACGCCAGTCCATCGGCCGCGGCCTGCGCCTGTGCGTGGACGGATCCGGCAACCGCGTGCACGGCTTCGATACCAACCGCCTTACCGTGATCGCGAACGAGTCCTACGAGGAGTTCGCCGAGCGCCTCCAGCGCGAGATGGCCGACGACCTGGGGATCCGGTTTGGCGTCGTCACCGTGGACGGCTTCGCGCGGCTGACCTTCAAGACGGAGGACGGGAGCGTCGTCCCCGTGGGCGCGGCCGCCGCGCAACAGCTGTACCAGGCCCTGTTCTTCGAAGGGTACGTCGATGCGAAGGGGAAGGTACAGGACAGCCTGCGCGAGGCCGTGCAGACCGGTGACGCGAAACTCACGAAGATCGTCGACGACGCCGTGGATTCCGAGGCCGCGACCAAGGCAGTACTCGGGCACATCAAGCGCCTGGCCAAGCCGATCGACGTCAAGAAGGCTGGCGAACGCATCACGGTGCCAGTCGTCCAGGAACGGCTGGACAGCCCCGAGTTCCAGGAGCTGTGGAACCGCATCCGGCACCGCACGGAGTACCGCGTCGAGGTCGACGAAACCGATCTGCGCGCCGCGATGGTCAAGGAGCTGCGGACCATGCTCGCCGTGCCCAAGCGCCGCGGCGAGTGGCTCACGCACCGCGTGCGGCGCATAGACCAGAGCGGTCTGACGGCCGAAGCGGCGGCCGCGCGCCGCACGGACGTCACCTATGCGGACAGTGAAGACCTGCCCGACATCCTGTCCGTCCTAGCGGACCGCACCCAGTTGACCCGTGCCACGCTCGCCCATGTCCTCACCGAGTCGGGCACCCTCGCACAGTTCCGGAACAATCCGCAGGCGTACATCGACCAGGTGGGCCGCCTACTCAACATCACCAAGGAGCAATTCCTTGTTGAAGGGGTGCGCTACGAGCTGGTGGACGCCTCCCGCCCAGAAGCGGACCGCCGTTACCCGATAAGCCTGTTCCACGAAGCCGACCTCGCCGGCTACACCGGCCCCGGAGGAAACATCATCTCGGACGCGGACGGCAACGCGGTCTCGTTCGAGGACAAGTCCGTCTACCGCTACCTGATCATCGACTCGACTCCGGAGAAGGAATTCGCGCTCGCACTCCTACAGCGCCCCGAGGTCAAGAGCTTCGTCAAGCTTCCGCCGTCGTTCGAAATTCCGACCCCTCTGGGGAACTACAACCCCGACTGGGCCCTGACCGTGGAACGGACTGACGGCAGCCGCTACGTCGTTTTCGAGACCAAGGACGTCAACGAGCTGGCACTGCTGCGCCCCAAAGAACAAAAAAAGATCGTTTCCGCCCGCAGACACTTCGCCGCGGTGACGCGGGACACCGGCATCGACGATCTCGAGTACGAAGTAGTCAACGGCATCGGTGCGGCGACCGCCGTGATGGAACGGGACGCTTGAGGTCACGGTGTGTTGCGGGATCAGGCAGCGCCACTCCCGCAGCACACCGCTCGGCACTCGTCGCGCCTGCATGACCGCCCCAAACGTCCGCAGGCGGCTGTCGGAGGGATCGGGCTCCCGGTCCGCCTCGCCGCACGGCACGTCTTCGTCGTCCACCTCACCACCGTCGGTCATCTGATGCACCCCCGGTTCTGTATTCGCGCTGTTCGCCGTCCCTCACCCGACGGTGGAGTACGAATCCTTACCCCACCGGTCGGCAAGGGCGGCGATCAAGAGAACCGGAAGACAGCGCTCCACTGGGGTAAAACGGGGCTTTGAAGTTGGTCGGTGAAGTCGTCGCGCAATTGGCATATCCATCCCGCTCCCGGCCCCTGGACACCCTTGTCACGGCCGTTGGAGCTGGGACAGAAGTGCAAATCGTCGCCTTGGGGCGGGAACGTGGCCGCGGAACAGCCGACCTCGTCGGAGTTCGCGGCGGCGCCGGCCGTCGCCCATGCGAGGTCGGTCCCTCAGATAGAGAATTCCCCGCCCTTGACTCCAATCGTGAACGCCTTCCACTCGGAGGAAGTGAAGAAGAGGACTGGCCCGCTGGGATCCTTGCTGTCGCGTATCGCGCGGCCCCCGTCGGCAGTGTGCGCCACCTCTACGCAGTCCGTGTTCGCCCCCTGTGACGCCGAGGACTTCTTGAAGGCGGTGACAACGTCCCGGTTCTTGCTCACTCTTCCTCTTCTTCCTTAGAGATCTTGCTTATTGCCCTTTGGAGAAACGTGAGGCTGTCTCCGGGGTTCAGTGCAGCTGATCGAAGCGCGTCGAAGACATACGCATAGTTGGCCAGTTCGTCTGCATCCTCGATGATGACCGTGTTGTTCAGGCTGTCGATCGCCACTACCTCGGGCGCAGACTCGTTTCCGAACGAGAAAGTAACGAAGTGTCCCGCGATCCTGGCCGCCCCCCAGTCACTCTGTGGCAGCACTTGAATCGTGGTGTTCTTCTGTTGGGCGATCCGGATGATTTGCTCAAGCTGCTCACGGTGCGCTGAACGATCCGGCATGGGGGATGTCAACGCGGGTTCCCAGATGACGGCCGCGAACAACGCCCCCGTTTCCTCAATCGCCCGTCGGCGCTCTTGCCGGATCTTGACGATCTCTTCGATGTGCTCCTCAGGCACCACCAACGGGCCGGCTTCAATGAGTGCGCGGGTGTACGCCGGAGTCTGCAGGATCCCGGGGACGAACACGTTCTGCCACGTGCGGATGAGGGAGGCATCCTCCTCAAGCGTCACGAAGTCGGCGAACTCGCTTGTGATCGTGGTCTGGTAGTCCACCCACCAACCGCGCTTGTTGCTCTGGCGCGCCAAGTGCTCAAGTTGCGCTCGCCGTTCTGCGTCCTCGACCTGATAGAGGTCCAGGAGAATCCGCACGTCCCCGACGCGTGCCGCGGACTGGCCGGATTCCAGACGGCTGATCTTGGACGCTGAGCATCCGACGGCTTCAGCCGCGTCCTTCAGGTCAAGCCGCAGCCCTTCGCGGAACCTGCGCAGCGCGGAGCCGAGCCGTCGGCTACGGACCGTGGGCCGCCCACCTGATGGCATGTTGCCCCCTCTCTGCTGTGTCCAGTCTGCACGGCAACGAACCGTGGCTGCCAGCATGTTGCCACGTTGAGTAACTTGCAAGTTTGCATTAGAAGTCTCCTTGCGAATGAGTCACATGCCACGCTACGTTCCTTGCATTACGCCCCGTTCTCGTCCGAGTACGGGGAGTGACTCCAGTTCTGCGTGTCCATACACCCAGGGGGACATAATGTCCGGACGCACGCGCACCAGGAGGTTCCGGTTGCGCAGAGACTCAGTACCGATCGCTCGACGTCACGTCCGGGCGGTCCTGACTCAGTGGAAGCTCGCCGCACTCGCTGACGATGCCGAGCTGATCATGGGCGAACTGGCGACCAATGCCGTCCAGCACGCGAAAGGCGTTGGTGAGTTCTTCGAGGTCGAGTTACGGCGCCGAAACGGTGTCCTGATCCTCGAAGTGTCCGACTCGTACGAGTGGCAGATGCCCGAGAAGCGTGACGCGGCCCCCGACGATGTCAGCGGGCGCGGACTGGTCATTGTCGACTGCGTGTCCGACAACTGGGGTGTACGCCCTCGGGAGTCCGGCAAGACGGTGTGGGCTCACCTGGCCATCAACGGCAGAAAAGCGGCGGCCCCGGCCCCAGCCAACCCTGACACGGCACAGGGGGAGTCGTGCGGCGTCGCCTGATCCACCGCCCTGCGTCCGTGGGCCGTGCCGGCTGGTGGTGCGAGTTCGTCGCCTACGCGGCGGTGGGCGACGGCGGTGGTGAGGGCGGGGCGAGGATGCGGACCAGTGCGGTCGGAACCCCGGAGCATGCCTTGGTGTGGATGCGGCTTGCCGTGCGGGTCCTGCTGTCTGCGTTCGATCCGGAGGACACCGAGCGGGCGTTGCGCTGGCTCGAGCATGGCCAGTGGGAAGCGGTCATGCGCCTGAGGGCCGGTGAGCCGTACGCATTCAGCGCGTCCTCGGGGGACACGCGTGTCGAGTGGTCCGCCCGCCCCGTGCTGTTCCTGCCCATGGCCTGTGTTGCAGAGGGCCCGCCGGGGCCGTGCGGCAGACCCGCTCGGTGTCTCGTGGCGTCAGGGCTCAGGTCGGCGCCGCTTCCGTGAACGCGCCAAATGCTCAATCAGGTTGAGGGTGTGCCGCAGCCCCAAGTTCATCGGTGTGGCGGACGCAGAGCGCAGTTCGTCACGGGCGCCGAGGCGTGCCCGTTCGCCTGCCGACGTGGTACTCAAGCCTGTGGGTTACGCCTCACCATCGCCGCCGCGCAGCGACGACAGGACCAGGCGTCCGTACCGAGTCGTCAGGGCCGCCGCCGTGGCCGCGATCGACAGGCCGAGTGCGATCAGCAGATGGGCCACCGAGTCATCACCCAGCACTTGCAGGATGCTGAGGGCGGTGCCGAGTGGCAGGCCGAGAATGGTGAGGACGCCCAGGGCTCCGCTGATCTGCTGGCTCTCCTGAGTCTGTACGAGTCTGCTGTCGTCAGCGGCTTCGGCGAGGATCTCGTTGAAGCGGGCGGGAAGTCGGTGTTGGTTCTGGAAGGCGAGCAGCAAGTTGTTCGCTGGGCCGTGGGCGGTGAGGTGCTGTCGCCAGTAGGTGCTGCGGAAGACGGCGATATTCCGCTCCAAGGCGGCGACGCGGCGTGCCAGCCGTGCGGAGTCGAACACCGCGGAGAGTTCGTCCGTGAGCTCGTCGATGTGGTCGCGCTGGAGGGAGCCGAGGAGCAGGGCGTCGAGATAGACGGTACGGGAGTGCTGGGCGCCGAACTCGAAGAAGTCACCAGCACCTGTGTCCGGCCGGTGGCCCACGAAGGCGGTTCCCTGCCGAAGCACCAGGGCGCTCCAGTCCGCCGAGATCCTTATGACGTCCTTGAGCTGCTCGTCTGCTGTCTCGGGTGGGAGGGGGAAATCCTCCGGTGTGGAGCGTGATGCGAGCTGCCACAGCCAGCGGTCGGCACTGTCAGGCAGGGCTCCTTGAGGGCCGTCGCGGAGCACGGGGGTGTGCCGCTCCGAGGGGGTCATGAAGGCGACGGTGTAGGGCCTGGCGATGGCGAACGGTGCGCCCGTGGCACGGACGTCGGCGACCCCGGCGAGGAGCGCGGCCGGATCGAAGGAGCCGGTGAGCAGTTCGTCGGCTGTGCTCGACCGTCGGCCGGCGAGGGCACGGAGTACTGGCAGGAGTGCTCTCTCCACGCTGAAGTGCAGTACTGCCAAAGCGTGTTCGGGGTTGCGAGCGGTGGCCGCCCGCAGCAGTTCCATGCCGACCAAGTGGAGCCCGTCTTGCTTGGCGTCCTGCGGAAGGTGCCAGCGGCAGGGCCGTCCGGGGGCTCCGTACAGGGCACGCGCGGAGGCAGGGGCGAAGTACGTGGACCGGGTCGCGGCGTCGGTGCGGCGGCTGCCCAGCTCGAACGGGAAGGGACCTTCGGGCCAGTTCGGGGCGCGTTGTAGCCGGGCGGGAAGAACGACGGTCAGCTCCTGGCGTGGCCCCGTGACTTCGTCGAGCAGCGGCACTTCGGCGGTCACCGGTAGTACTCGGCCGGGTCGGGCTGGTCGAGACGGATGACGAACTGGGCCCGGTCGGGGCTCTCGGCACTGATGTGGAAGCGGACGCGTTCGCCGGGGCGGATGGTCCGGAATCCCTCGGTCACAATCTGCCGGTAGTCGAAGCCGTAGTACCGCTCGTCCTCGTCGTCCTGGACGACGTAGGAGCTGAGCGCACCACGTGGTCCGCCGCCGGTCGACCGGGTGTCGACGATGGTTCCGTGGCGCGGACCGCCACCGCTCATGCTGTCGTCTCCTCTGTGCCACTGGTGTCGCTGTCGACGTCCTGCACACATCGGAAGCCGACCGCGTTGCTCCCGCCGTGCTTCCGGTAGACGCCCTTGCTGCTGGCCTGTACCGCGCGCATCGGGTTGTCGTAGCTGCCGCCGGATATGACGGCCGTGGCCGGGTCGGACAAGGTAGTGGATGTCCACTCCCAGCAGTTCCCCACCATGTCGAGGATGCCGAACGGCGAGCGATTGAGGGGGCGTTCCCCGACGGGTGTCACCCCTGCCCGGCGTACGGCGTCGCCCGCGAAGTCCCGGTACCACGCCTGGTACGTCACGACAGGCCGGCCGACCCAGGAGTCGGCGCAGTTGACGCGGGTGTTGTCGGCTGTGTCGCCCCACGGGAACAATCGTCCGTCGGTGCCGCGCGCGGCAGCCTCCCACTCAAGTGCGGTCGGGAGACGCTTGCCTTCGAAGGCGGCGAAGGCGTACGCGCTCCACCAGGTGACGCAGACGGCCGGGTGTGCGTCGTAGCGAGGGTTTTCGTAGTAGTCGGGATGTGCCAGCCGGTTGGTCATGGGACGGTGCGTGGTGTGCGCGGGCTGGTCCGGATGGTCCCACCGCGAGGTACCGTCGCCGTCGAGGGCGTTGAGGAAAGCGCGGTAGCGGACGACGGTGACGGCATGGCGGTCGAAGCGCACGGGACGCTGGACGCGACGGATCAACAGTCTTTCGGCGGGACCCACCAGGAACGCCCCGGCGGGCAGCACGCAGTCGTCCGCCTCCGGAGTGCCGGGCATGTCGGCGAGGAAGGCCCGCACTTGCTCGGTGATGAAGGCGCCGCCTGGAATGTCCGCTGCCGCGTTGCGGGCTCCTGGGTCGGCGAGATGCCGGGCGGCCAGCAACTCCTGGTACGCCGTGTGGACGAAGGCGACGTGATCGGGCCCGGCAGGGCGCAGCAGTGGGGCGAGGCCACGGGCGTCGAGATCAGGGCACCTGCCCGTGAAGGCGTCGGCGCCCAGATGCCGGAACAAGTCGAGGAGGGAGAAGACCCTACGGTCCGTGAGGAACGCCTGCCCGAACACCGTCGGCAGCTTCCGCTCCAGATCCGGCTGCCCATGCTCGACCAGTGTCCGCGCGATATGTGCGCCAAGGAGCTCCGCCAGTGACTGCCCCGACGGGAGCCTCAGTTCAGCCGTGAGGCGCTTCTCCAGAGGAGTCGCCTCGGGCTCGGCCAGGCGTAGGACGTGGAAGTGCGGGACACGAGCCGGGTCGAGGCCGTTCGCGTACATCTGCTCGACCAACTGCTCGGAGCGGCCCGCGCCGCTGTCCAGCAACTGACGCACCTGGGGGGAGTCCGCGAGGAAGGACACCCGCGAACTCATGACCACCGCCGATTCAGCGGACAGGACGGCCGCGAGATCGGTGAAGAGCCGCAGGAATCCGGCGGGGCTCGATTCCTCGACCCCCTCGTCGACGGCATCGAGGACGCACAGCGCGGTCCCGGACCTGATCAGGTAGAGGAAGAGGTCGTAGGCACGTGAGCGGTCCGCCGACGTCATGGCCGGCGCCAGGAGACGGGCCGCGTACTCGGAGAACGGTTCGTCCTTCGGTTTGAGGCCGAGGTCGAAGTAGAAGCGGAAGCGGCGGATCTCCGGGTCGGCAGCCAGCGCGCGCAGGAGCGTGCTCTTTCCGCTCCCGGGGCGACCGGTGACCAGCACGTTCGCACTGCCGCGCGTGAGGTGGGCGAGCAGCTGCGCCGCATTTCCGGCCTGCGCCACCTGTGCCTCGCCGGTGCGCGGGTCGGTGGTCAGGGTCGCCGCGGTGACAGCTGCCCATGGCTCCGCCGGACTGGCGGTGGAGGTGAGCGGGGCGAGATGGTTGTCGAGATTGACAATGGTGTCGACGAAACCGTCGTAGCCCACGATCCGGAAGTCCTGGCCCAGCAGTTGATGGAGTGCTCCGGAGGCCGTGCCGCTGCCGCTGTCGTCGTCCAGGACGACGAACCGGGTGAGCTTGGGCAGCCGGGTGCGCAGTAGCTCGCCACCGCTGGAGGCGAGGACGGTACTCAAGTCGTCGGCGTCCCGGGAGAGCATCAACTCCACGTACTCCAGCCGCATGCCCGACTCGCGGCAGAACAGCTGGTACACGGTGTCCGGACTGAGGACGAAGCGCTTCGCCTGCCGGTAGCCCAGCGTGACGTACAGCCCGGCAAGGAACTCGCAGCGGCGCGCCACCTCCGGGGCCATGTCCGGCTCACCGCCGAGTAGGGCCGCGCTTCCGGTGTCGGTGAACCAGACCAGCACGTCGACGAGCCTGCGAACCGCCAGCAGCCCGTCCTCGTCGCTGATGTCGTACCCGTCGTGCGTGGACCGGTTGCGGAGCCGCCGGATGTCCTCGAGCGCATCCAGGACCGTACTGCTGCGGATGTGAGGACGACAGCGCTTGACGAGGTCGTTCAGGGCCTTCGTCGAAGGGTCACCCTCGACGCCGTGGTGGCGCCACAGCTCCTTGAGGAGTTTCTCGGTCAGCTTCCCGATCAGCGCGACCGCGTTCTCCGGATAACCGTCATTGAGGGACCGCAGCGGTCGCTCAAGGTCGAGCCCTAATCGGTCAGCGATCCGCGAGTGGTCGTCGAGTTCGCTCCGCAGGCGCCGCAGCCGTTCATCGACCACTGCGCTCACACACCCTCCCCAGGCCGCTCCCCCAGGACGAACGCGAACCGGTCGGGAAACACCAGGACGGGCTCGGGATGCTTGGCCTGCATCTCTTCGATGCCCTTCTCGATCTCACTGTCGCTGAACGTGGACAGCAACGACATGTACCGGGCGCGCACCATGCCGATGTACTTGTCCCGATCGATGCGTAGTTCGTGCTCGACGTGGTTGAGGTCGGCTTCCAAACCGGCCGTGCTCAAGTGCTGTTGGACGTGGGCGGGGTCCGGCTGCAACTCCGCGAAGCGGTCGAGAGCCGCTTGGAACAGCGGGTACTGGATGGTGGCGGGGAGCATCACCACCAGCAGCCGTCCTCCAGCGGCCAGCCTGTCGGCCAGGCCGTGCAGCGTGCGCGCCTGATCGGTGAGGTGGTGGACCGACTCCTTGAGCCACATCGCGTCGAGTTGTTCGTACGGCAGATCGGCACGGCCTTCGGCGATGTCCTCGGCCGCCGCGACGATCGGTGTCAGCCCAGGGGGAGGCGGTGTGCCGAGCTGGCGGAGCATCGCCTCGGACGGATCGACGCACAGGATCGGATGGCGGGGCTTGAACTGCCTGGCCACTTCCCTGGCGCACAAGCCCGTTCCGGAGCCGATGTCGGCAATCCGGTCCGTGGGGCTGAGCCGCAGCGCCTCCGCGATGCGGCCAGACATCCACGGAATGCAGTCCGGACCGTAGACCCAGTGCTCGTCGTACTCGGCTGCCAGTTCCTCGTAATGCCCCCGCACGTCGCCCGCTCCACGGTCCCCTCGTGCCCCTCGCGTGTTGCTGGTTGTGCGGATGGTGGTGCCGCACAGGACATGTGCAGGCCATCGCGGGTGACTGGACGGCAACAGGGTGTCATTCGGCGGCGGTTGGTCCCGTACGTGTTGAGACGGCGGACATGCAGGTGAACGAGAGCCCTCTGCACCGCTTCCCTCGTCAGTGCTCCCAGCACCCCGCGTCGTCCCGCCAGGCACGCAGCTCCACATGCATGGTGCGGATGTCCTCACCGCGTCCAGCTGGACGGTGCGGAGCGTGGCTCCCGGTTGTCAGACGGCAACCACGTGCACGTCCGTCGGCGCGAGGACCGTCAGGTAGGCGTGGATGTCCCCCGGGTCGGTGGTGAAGATCACCGCGCTGCCGTGCCGGGCCGCTGCCAGTGCCACCCAGGCGTCCACCGCGTCCGGCCGCTTCTTCGCCGGCAGGGCCGCCCGCCCCAGAGCGGTGCCGATGCGCCGCCAGTCCGCGAGGTCCGGGCCCGTCGCACAGGCAAGACACTCCGGACGGCCCGCCTTCGTCTCGCGCACGGGCGGCTCGGACGTACGGGCCTGGGGGACCGTGCAGTCCTTCAGGACGCCGGACAGGGCGTGCACCAGCGCCGGCTGGGGGCGCCACACCTGGGCGAGGACCGGGCCGAGCACCAGCGCCCGGTGCGGGACCGTGCGCAGTCCCTCGTGGAGAGCGACCGCCTTCGCCTTGCGGTCGGCGAGTGCGATGAGCATGCCGGTGTCGTAGACCGGCACCCGTGCGCTCACGCGGCGTGTCCCGGACGGCGGCCTTGCCGGTCCCGGCCGTGGACGAGACCCAGGGCCTCCTCGACCTCGCGGCGTTCCTGCTCCGTCAGTTCCGCGCTCGGTTCCGGGGCGGGTTCGGCGGGCAGTCCGTCCGCTGCTCGCTCCGCCCGGGCGATGAGTGCGTCCACCTCGGCGAACTGTTCTTCTATGGCATCGCTCTCAGCCATCTGGCGCGTTGCGGCATGCACCAGGTACGCCGAGACGTCCATGCCCGCCCGTTCCGCGTGCTGCCTGATGCGTTCGGCCTGGTCCTGCTCCAAGCTGATGGTGATGCGCGCTTTTGCCACGAGGGCATCGTAATACGCGTATGACGGCAGTGCGAGTGTGGTCGAGGTGGGCAAGCGGGTACGCCCCCCTCTGCCCGGTGCCCCGTTCCGTACAGCTCCCCGCCTGCATGTTCGGCTCGTCCGTCGGCTCAGCCGGTCTTGGGGCGGGCGAGTCCGAGGTCGTAGGCGAAGATCACGGCCTGGATGCGATCGCGAGCGCCGATCTTGGCCAGGATGCTTCGGACGTGGCTCTTGACGGTGGACTCGGCCACGACGAAGTGGGCGGAGATCTCGCCGTTGGTCCAGCCCTTGCCGATGGCGACGAGGATCTCGCGCTCCCGTTCGGTGAGACCTCTCAGCCTCGCCTGCTGAGCTGTGGTGTCAACGGGCTGCGGGACATGCTGGGCGTACTCGTCCAGGATGCGGCGGGTGAGTGCGGGAGCGATCACGGCGTCGCCGGCCGCGACGGCCCGGATGCCTGCGAGGAGTTCCTCGGGGCGCACGTCCTTCAGGAGGAACCCGCTGGCTCCTGCCCGGAGGGCGGCGTGGACGTATTCGTCGAGGTCGAAGGTGGTCAGCACGAGGATACGGGAGCGGTCGCCGGCGGCCACGATACGGCGGGTGGCCTCGATCCCGTCCATGCCGGGCATGCGGATGTCCATGAGGACGACGTCGGGGCGCAGTTCCGCCGTCAGGCGAACGGCCTCGGAGCCGTGTGCGGCCTCACCGACCATGGTCACCTCGGGTGCGGACTCCAGCAGGATGCGGAAGGCATAGCGCTGGAGCGACTGGTCGTCGACGATGAGCACGGTGGTCACAGGTCACCGCCCCGGGGAGTGAGGACAAGGGCGGCCTCCACGCTCCAGCCTCCGTCGGCCGTGGGTCCCGCGCTGACGATTCCGCCGTAGAGCGCCGCTCGTTCACGCATGCCCACCAGGCCGTGTCCTTCCTCGCCCTGTGGTTTGGCCGGGCCCGTCGGGCCGGTGTCCTGGACCCGGATCTCCAGCCGCGTGTCCTCGACGACGATCGACAGGCTCACCCGGGTGTCGGAACCAGCATGCTTGAGAGTGTTGGTGAGTGCCTCCTGGACGATGCGGTACGCCGTCAGCTGCACACCGTGGTCAAGGGTGTCCATGTCACCGCCGGTCCGGTAGGCGACCTCCGGGCCGGCAGCCCGCACGCCGGCACACAAGGTCTCGATGTCCACGATGCGGGGCTGCGGACTGAGCATGGGTCCGGACGACGGGGTGTCCGCTGCCTCGCGCAGCACGCCGAGCACCCTCCGCAGCTCGCCGAGAGCCTGGCGACCGGTGTCGCCGATCAGGTTCAGGGCTTCCTTGCCGCGTTCGGGAGCGGCATCAGTGGCGTACGCGCCCGCGTCGGCGAGGCTGACGATGATGGCGAGGTTGTGTCCGACGATGTCGTGCATCTCGCGAGCCACTCGGGCTCGTTCGGTGGCGGTCGCCAGTCTGCTGCGCTGGTCGCGCTCGATCTCCAGCCGGGCCGCCCGCTCCCGCAGCCCCGCGAGCTGGGCCCGGCGGAACCTGATCACCAGGCCGAGCGCGAGGGCTGCGGTCGCCGTGCTCAGGAGGAAGAACAGCGCGTCCCAGACGGAAACGGCCCGAGATGCGCGGACCGCGACCAGGACCATCGCGCCCGCCATGACAGCGCCGGCCCACGGCAGCTGCGGAAGCCTCCCGTGCAGGGCCAGGCTGTACAGGGCGATGAAGAGGGCGATGTCCGCGCGCAGGACGGCGCCCAGTGACCACTGGAGAATGAATACGGCCGCGATGACACTGAAGGCCGCCATCGGTCTCCGCCGCCGCCACAGCAGGGGCAGCACCAGCCCTGCCTGCAGCGCCAGCGTCGCCGCCAGTGGCTGCTCAGTGAGCAGGAGGCGCAGCTTGGGCGGGCCGTCCGAAAACGCGCCCTTGCCCAGCAGGTCCGGCAGGCAGAACATCACGACGGCCACCACGACCACCAGGGTGTCCAGCGCCCATGGATGGGCGCGGTCAGCGAGCCGCAACCGCCGGCCGCCGCGGCTCAGCCGGGCGACCAAGGGTCCCATGCCCCCGGTGTCGTCGATGCTCACGGATGTCACCTGCTCTGTGGTCCAGTCGGTTGTCGGTGGTCCAGTCGGTCGTCTCTGGCGGCAGTCGGTCGTCTGGGGTCCAGTCGATTGTCGGTGGCCCAGTCCGTTGTCCGGGGTCCAGTCGGTCAGACGTCGTTGCGCTTGAGCCGGTACGCCGCGCCCGCCAGCACGAGGACCGTCCAGCCGAGGAACACCGCCAGGCCTGCCCCGGGGGACAGGGTGGAGGAGTCGTGCGTCAGGGCGAACATGGACTCGCCCGCGGTGCTCGGCAGGTAGGGGCTGACGTTCTGCTGCCAGGAGCTCGGCAGGAGCGAGGTCAGCCCGGGTACCAGGATCAACGTGCCGACCAGCACCGAAATGCCGCCCGCCACCGACCGCAGCAGCGCGCCCAGGCCCGTACCGATCACCCCGACCAGGCCGAGGTAGAGCCCGGCCCCCAGCAGGCTCCTCGCGACGCCCGCGTCCGACAGACTCTGGGACGCCGAGGTGCCGGAGATGAGCCGGCCACCGACCAGGAAGGCCACGAACGCGCCGACCGTGCCGACCGACAGCGCCACCAGCCCGTACAACGCCGCTTTGGACCACAGCACCGGGAGTCGGCGCGGCACGGCCGCCAGCGTCGAGCGGATCATGCCGGTCGAGTACTCGCCCGCAGTCACCAGTACGCCGAGGACGCCGAGGGCCAGCTGTGCGAAGGGCACACCGAACAGGGACAGGTCCACGGCCGTGGAACGGTCGAAGTCGCTGTCCAGATTGCCGGCCGCGAACTGCCAGGAAATGATCAGTCCGAACACCAGCAGGAACAGCAGGCCGAGGGCCAGCGTGATCCACGTCGAGCGCAGGGACCACAGCTTGGCCCACTCCGAGCGCAGCACCCGCCGTCCGGTCACCCTGTAGCGGGGGCGAGTGGGAGCCGTCGGCGCCGCCTGGGGGTCGGTGGTCGCGGTAAGGGTACTCATGCCACCCTCCCGGGGGTGTCGATGCCGGTCGTGGTGCCGTGGTACTCCACGGCATCCCTGGTCAGGTCCATGAACGCCTCTTCCAGCGAGACGGTCCGCGCGCTCAGTTCGCACAGCGGGATCGCGTGTTCTGCGGCCTTCAGCCCGATCTCGCGGGCGGTGAGCCCGGTGACCTGCAGTTCCTCGGAGCCGACCTGGCCGGTGATGTCGACGCCCGGCCCCACCAGTACGTCCCGCAACCGCGCCGGATCCTGCGTCGCCACCTTCACCGTGTTGCCGCCCGCCTCGCGGACCAGGTCCCGCACGGTCGTGTCGGCGAGCAGGCGTCCGCGTCCCACGATGATCAGGTGGTCCGCGACCAGGGCCATCTCGCTCATCAGATGGGAGGAGATGAACACCGTCCTCCCTTCGGCCCCGAGTCCCGTCAGCAGATTGCGGATCCACAGCACGCCCTCCGGGTCGAGACCGTTGACCGGCTCGTCCAGCATCACCGTCTGCGGATCGCCGAGCAGCGCGGCCGCGATGCCGAGCCGCTGCCCCATGCCGAGGGAGAAGGCTCCGGCGCGCTTCTTCGCCACGCTGCCAAGACCGGCGAGGTCGATGACCTCGTCGACGCGGCGGCGAGGGATCCCGTGCGTCAGCGCGAGCGCGTTGAGGTGCTGGTACGCCGAGCGGCCCGGATGGATCGACTTCGCCTCCAGGAGCGCACCGACCTCCTGAAGCGGCGCCCGGTGCTGCCCGTAGCGACGGCCGTTCACCGTCACGGAGCCGCTCGTCGGGGCGTCCAGTCCGACGATCATGCGCATCGTGGTGGACTTCCCCGCGCCGTTGGGCCCGAGGAAGCCGGTCACGGTGCCCGGCTTCACGGTGAAGTCCAATCGGTCCACCGCGGTCTTCTCCCCGTACCTCTTGGTCAGCAGCTGTGCCTCGATCATTGGTGCGCGCCTTTCCTCGGCTCCGTGCGCCCGTCGGACGCCCCACCTCAACGTTAGGAACCGGGTGACCCGGATTCGGTCGCACCGGGGGCTGATCCGCCGGGCGGACGTCGTACCGCGGTACGACGACTACAGCGACCACCGGGCCGGTGACCGTCCGGGGCGTGTTCTTCGGGGCCGTGATCTGCGGTTCGCCGGCCTTCCGGTGGCGCCGGCCGTTGGCGGTGCTGGTGGTTGCCGCCGTCGCCACCCTCCTGACGGGGACGAGCCTGGTGTTCGGCCGTCACGGGTGGCTGGGACCGGAGATCATCGCGCTGAACGCACGGAGCGCGCCGGCCATGGCGGCCGGGCTCGCCGTCCGCAACCGGCGTGCGTACGTCGCCGCGGTCGAGGGGCGGGCCCGGCGCGCGGTGCTGTTCGCGGGCGGCACCGTCGTGGTCGCCCCGTCCGGCCTGTTCGTGCTGGGCGGCATTTCGAGGCGAGCGTCGGCCTGGCCAAGTGGGCGATAGCCCCGCCACGTGCCCCCTGTCCCAGGCCCGCCGCCTCCACGGCGCGGAGAAGCCACTGTTGCGCGCTGATCAGACGTGAGGGGCATGTGGGCCACACGCGGGGCTCACGCGCTACCCGGCCCCCACCCAGGGGCTTTTCGACCCGCATGCCGTTCTCCGCCTCGCTGTCGTCGACGCCCCACGCACCGCGACGGTGGATCACCTCTGGGGAGTTACCCGCGCGCCGGGCCACCTCAGTGTGGGGCCGGAAGCGCGTCGGCGGCCGGCCCCGTCGCGTCGGCGCGCGGGACGTGGGTCCCAGGGTCTTCTGGGCGGCGAGTTCGAGGCGGAGGCCATTCGTCATGTTCCACTCGGCGGCCTTGGCCACGGAGTAGGCGCCCGCTTCCTCGGAGGCGAACCAGGACAGGACCAAGAGGATGTTCACGATCCCGCCCCCGCCGTTCGACGCGAGAACCGGTGCGAACGCGCGGATCACGCCGAGGGTTCCGAAGACTGGGCGAGGTCTGCGGTGGCGACCGCGAGGGACTGCGTGGCCAGCGCCCAGATCAACCACGTACCGTTGACCCGACGCAGTGGCAGTGTGTGACCGGAGCAGATCAGGAAGAGCGGCACACCGTAACCGAGCACCAGCCACCCGGCCGCGCCGATGGCGGTCAGCGTGATGGCGGCGCCGTAGTGCTGGTCGAGGCCCAGCCGGGCGGCCAGCACCTCGGACGCGGCGACGACGGTGAGGAAGGCGAAGGCGCTCGGAACTGCGAGTTCGGCGCGGAAACGCTGCCACCGGTACGCCATGCGCCACAGGTAGCCCACCCACAACACCACGTATCCCACGATCGCGATCCACAGCAGGATCGCCGAGCCGGCCGTCGCACCGCCCTCGGCCAGCAGGGTGGACACCGCGGACGTGGCCATGACGAACGCGAACGCCCCCGGATTGAGGTCCTCCGCCACACCGACCACCGCACGCCGCATGCTGGGTGGCCCGGCGGGCACCGCGGCATTCGTCATAGCCTTCGCCTCCGCCTTCACCGGGCTTCACCGGGACGGCAGGTCACACACGCCGGACGTCGTCATCGACCAGCGCGTCAGGCCCACCATGGGGCTTTAGGTGAGGTCTCCTCGTGGACTCGCCGGTACGTGATCTGTTTCGCCATCGCGGCACCTTCCAGGTCCGTCGGTCACCTCGGAGCCCGCTGAGGGCCGTGTGGTCCGCCGCATAGCAGGCGCGTCCGAGGGTGTCCGATTTTCGCCCATTTTATCGGTGGACGGTCACGTGAGCCGCTCAAGCACCTGTCGGGGAGCCTCCCGCGACCGCTCGGTACGGCCGACACGTCGCACTTGGTCTCGGCACTTGGTCTCGCGGTCGGTTCGTCCTCGGCGGGGTTCGGCGGGGCATCTCCATCAGTTCTCGGCGGGCGTCGCCATCAGTCCTCGTCCGGGACGGCCTCCGCGCCGTTCCGGCCGTGCAGGCGGACGAAGATCGGGTTGGCCGCTGCGGTGGCCGTGTTCAGGGTCTCGGCCTCCTCGGTACGGCCGTCGGACCGTAGGGCGCGGACGAGGTCGTGGACCACGGCCGCCTCGTTCCACTCGTAGTCACCCGACCGGTAGACGGTCAGGGCCGCTTCGAAGTCGGCGTACGCCTCCGGGTAGTGGCCGAGGTCGCGGTGGGCGACTCCGCGCAGGTGGTGGGCCATGGCGCCCGCGTAGGCGTCTCCCGCGCGGCCGGTCACGTCGACGGCGTGGGTCAGCGGTTCGAGGGCCTCGCCGGGCCTGCCCGCCTTCAGGTGCAGCCAGCCCACGTCCCGCTGGGTGTGGGCGGACCACATCTCGTCGCCGAGCTGCTGGAAGATACCGAACGCCGTACTCGCCGTGGCGGCGGCCTCGTCCAGGTTGCCCATGCCGGCCAGGACACGGATCTTCGCGTTGGTGACCCGCCCGACCCAGTGGCGCTCCCCCATCGGTCCGAAGATCTCTTCCGCCCGCCGGTAGCAGTCGAGGGCGTCGTCACGGCGGCCGAGGAGACGGTAGATCTTGCCGAGGGCGTAGCGGCAGGCGCCTTCCCATCTGCGGTCGTTCAGGAACCGGAAGTCGTGGACGGCCGATTCCAGCAGTGGCGCCGCCTCCTCCGGACGGCGCAGGTATCCGAGGGTTTCGGCCAAGGTCCGCTGAAGCCGGGCCCGTGCTCGGAGGTCACCGGCGTGCTCGGCCAGCCGCAGCGCCTCCCGCTGGCTCTGTTCGGCGAGTTCCGGCTTGCCCCGCCATCTCTGGAACTCGCCCAGTTTTTCGAGGGAGTTGAGGACGTGCCAGGAGTCCTGGGCGGTCCGCAGCCGCTCCACCGCCGCGGTCATGTGGCGCAGGGCCTCCCGGAAGTCGTTCTTCGCGGCGTGAGCGCGGGCGACGACCATTTCGTCCCTCGCCCGGTCGACCGGGACCGGGTCCGTCACCGTCGTCTCCCCGGCATCCGCGTCGCCGGTCGCCAGCAGCGTCAGTGCCGTGTCCGGCGCGCCCTCGGCCAGTGCCGCCGCCGCGCGGGCACGGCGCAGGCTGCCCTGCACCCGCGGCCTGGCCCCGGACGGCGTGCTGAACAGCCAGTCCGCGGCGCCGGCTGCGAGGGTGATGTCGTCGAGGAAGTAGGAGAGGGCCTCGCCGATCTCGGCCGCCTCCGTGTCCATGCCAAGACTGCGGCCCCGGGCGACGGCCCACTGGAGCCGCTCCTGCTCGTCCGAGACCCAGGCGGCGGCCGACGACCGGTCCAGGTCGTCGACCTGCTCCGGGGACACTTCCGCCGCGAGTTCCGGGGCACGCCGTGCGGCCAGATGGACGACGGTGTTCCGGAAGGCCCGCACCAGTCGGGCTTCCAAGCGCTGTTGCTCGTCGGGCGGCAGGTGGTCGTACTGCTCGGCCGCGTAGACGCGGATCAGGTCGTGGACGTGGTAGCGGGCGTCCCCTCCGTCGTCGTCCCGGGCCTCCATCAGGCTGACCTCGATCAGCTCGTCGCAGGCCGCGACTCCTGCTCTCCCCGCACCCACGACGGATGCGAAGTGCCAGTCCGTGAGCCGTCCGACCGGCAGCGTCGCGATCAGTCCGAAGGCCGTACGGGTGGACTCCTCCAACTCCCGGTGGGTGAAGCCCAGGCAGGCCTCCAGGCTCTTGTCGTCGTGGACGAGTTCGCGCAGCCGATGCCGCTCGTCCTCCAGGCGTGTCCGCATCCGCGCCAGGCTCAGGTCCGGCCGGTGCTTCAGCTTGGAGCCGACGATGCGCAGCGCCAGGGGAAGCCGGCCGCAGAACAGGGCGATCTGCAGGGCGACGGCCGGGTCGGCGGCGATACGGTCCTGGCCGGCGTAGTGCGCGAGAACGTCCAGCGCCTCGTTCTCGTCGGGAAGGAAGACCTGCACAGGGGGGCGCGTGACGTCTCCGGCGGAGAGCGCCTTGCGGCTGGTGATCAGCACCGCGCACCCCGAACCCACCGGGAGCAGCGGCCGTACCTGTTCGGTGCTGTGCGCGTTGTCGAGCACGAACAGCAGCCGCCGGTCATTGGTCAGGGTGCGCAGCAGCGCGGCTCGGTCCTCGGCGTCGGCCGGGATGTCCTCGCGTGCGACATCGAGTCGCAGCAGGAGCCGCTCCAAGGCATCGGCGCTGGTCCGGGGCTCGTCGCCGTCGCCCCGCAGTTCGAGGTACAACTGGCCGTCCGGGTATTCGTCCCGCACCCGGTGCGCCGCGTTGAGGGCGAGCGTGGTCTTTCCTGTCCCCGGCGCCCCGTGGACGACGAAGATCTTCGACTGACTGTCCATGGGACGGACGGCGAGCGCCCCGCCCGTCGGTGCCGGAACGTCCCGGAGCAGGGCGAGTAACCCGTCGAGCAGGACCTCCCGCCCCACCCAGGGCTCGGCGCCCGGCAGATCGTGCCGCGGCACGCTCCGCGGGGCTGCGGGTGCGGGTGCGACCGTCTGTTGCTGGGTGCGCACCATGAGGTACCAGGCGAGGCCGCCTACCAGTACGGCCACCCCGCCGCACACGGCGATGGCCGTCGGGCCGTTGAAGACGTTGAAAATGATGTCACCGGTCATGCTCAGCGCGGCCACCGTGCCGCTGACGGCGCCGGCACCGGCGACCCAGTACGGCGCGCGACGTGAACTGACCTGCTCCGCCATGGAATTCCCCCGTGAAGTCAGCGTGGCGTGAGCCGATGATGCCACGACCACGCGCCCCGCGGACAGCGGCTTCACCTGGCCCGGGGAGCGCCTTGGGAAGCAGCGTCGGTGTGTGGGTGCGTGCGTGCCGTCTTCTGCGCTTCAGTCGCGCTCCCCCGCCCGCGCTGTGCGTGACGGGCCATGAGTTTGCCCAGCTCCCAGAGTGCGAGGAGGACGAGGGCGGAGAGAAACGCCCAGCCGAACTGGCGCAGGGAGATGTCGGTGGTGCCGAGGATCGTGCGGAAGCCGTCCAGTTGGGTCGCCAGGACCGCGAGCACGAACTGGGCCAGGGCCACCCAGTTCATCTGCTTGCTGTCGAACGTGCTCGGGGTCAGGACCGAGCCGGTTTCGCTGCGGCACTCGAACGCGGCCACGATCAGACAGAGCGCGAAAGCGGTGAACGCCATCGAGTTGCCGGTGTGGAAGCTGCCGTAGCGGGATGCGCCCAGTTCTGTCAGGCCGAGGAGGATGACCGTGATGGCCAGTCCGCTGAGTACGACCGTCAGCAGCACCGGGCGGGTCAGGACCGACTCGCCCCGGGGACGGGGCCTGCGCCGCATCAGCCCGGGGGTCTCCTTGTCGAAGCCCAGGGCGAAACCGAAGGACGCGTTGACCACGAAGTGGATCCACAGGACCTGGGGCGGTGTGAAGGGTTCGCCCGCCGCGATGTTGAGGATGGTGGCGCCGAGGAAGGTCAGGACGAACGTGACCAGGAGGAGCAGCACGAAGCGGATGTACTTGGTCAGGTTGTCGTAGATCTTCCGGCCCTGTTCGACGGCGTACACGATGGTCGCGAAGTTGTCGTCGGAGAGGATCATCCGGCCCGCGTTCTTCGCCACGTCCGTGCCGCTGCCCATGGCGATGCCGATGTCGGCGGACTTGATCGCGGGTGCGTCGTTGACTCCGTCGCCGGTCATCGCGACGACATCGCCCTTCTTCTTGAGTGTGTCGGCGAGCAGCACCTTGTGTTCGGGGGCGACTCGGCCGAGGACGCCGATGTCGTCGATGCGGGCCAGGCGTTCGTCCTCCGGGAGCGCCGCGAAGTCCGTGCCCAGGACGGCCTCGCCGGGGATGCCGAGCCGGCGGGCGATGGCCGCGCCGGTGGTGACGTCGTCCCCGGTCACCATGCGGACGCGGATGTGGGCGGCCTGGGCGTTCGCGACGGCGGCGCCGGACTCCTCGCGCGGTGGGTCGACCATGCCGACGAGGCTGGTCATGCGCAACTCGGTGACGTAGGAGAGCAGATCACCGTCGGGGTCGAAGCCGGCGGGGTCCAGGTCACGGGTGGCGGCGGCCATCACCCGGCGGCCCTCACCGCCCATGCGCTCGGTCTGCGCCTCGGCACGCCCGCTGAGGCCGGCGTCCCACGGGATGGTCGAACCCGCGGAGAGCGCGGTCGTCGCGCGGGACATGACGGCGGGGGCGGCGCCCTTGACGAAGCACCGCACCACCGGGCGGCCCGTGACGTCGGCCGTGGAGTTGAAGGTGGCCATCAGTTTGTAGCCGGGGTCGAAGGGGAGGGTGGCGAGGCGGGGCAGCCGCTCCCGGGTGGCCTCGATGTCCAGGCCGGCCTTGTGTGCCAGGACCAGGAACGCGCCCTCGGTCGGGTCGCCCACGACATCGCCGTCCACCAGCCGGGCATCGTTGGCGACCAGGTACGGCAGGACCGCGTCCTCGATGCCCGCAGAGGTGCCCGCGGCGTGGTGGACGCGTCCTTCGAGTCCGTAGCCCGTGCCCGAGACGGTGTACCGGTCCGTGGGGCTGACGACCTCCACCACGGTCATCTGGTTCATCGTCAGGGTGCCGGTCTTGTCGGAGTTGATCGCCGAGGTGAACGCCAGTGTCTCGACCGACGGAAGCTCCTTGACGATCGCGTTGCGCTTCGCCAGGTTCAGGCTGCCGATGGAGAGGATCGCCTGGGTCACCGTCGGCAGCGCCTCCGGAATCGCGGCGATGGCCAGGGAGACCGCGCTGACGAAGAGCGCGTCCCACTGCAGACCACGGCTGTGCCCGAGGACGAACATCACGATCATGGTCAGGCCCGCTGCGGCCGTGATCCACAAGGTCAGGGCGTTGAGTTCCCGGGTGAGCGGCGGCTCCTCCTTCTCCGTCGCCGACAGCATTCCGGAGATCTTTCCGAGCTCCGTGTGCGCGCCGGTCCCCGTGATGACGAGGACACCGCTGCCGTGAGTGACCGCGGTGTTCATGAACGCCATGTTCGTCTGGTCCCCCGGGCCCGGCCGGGCGTCCGGCAGTGTCCGCAACGTCTCGGTGTCCTTCACCGCGGGAACGCTCTCGCCGGTCATCGCCGACTCGTCGATCTGCAGGGCGTGCGCCTCTACGATCCGTCCGTCGGCGGGGACCTGGTCGCCCGCGGTGATGAGCACGACGTCGCCGACGACGAGTTCCTCCGCCGGGATCTCCGACTCGGTGCCGTCGCGCCGTACCCGGGCCGTCGCCCGCATCATCGACTTGAGCGCGTTCATCGCGCTCTCGGCCTTGCCCTCCTGGCGCAGGCCCACGACCGCGTTCAGCAGCGTCAGCACGATGAGCACGACAGCCGTGCCCCACTGGGCGATCAGCAGCGACACCACCGCGGCCGCGACCAGGACGATCTGCATGTAGCTGCGGTACTGGCGCAGGAACCGCCGCCATGCCGGCTCCGGTTTCTCCTCCGGCAGGGCGTTCGGCCCTTTCCCGGCCAGCAGTTCCGCGGCCCGGACCGCGAAGAGGCCGGCCGCCGGGTCGACCCCGAGAGCGGTCGCGACCTGCTCAGGGGAGCGTGCGTACCAGGCGCCGGGGCCGGGGGACCGTTCCGCCTCGTGATTCGACGCCGCGTGATTCGACTCTGCCGTCATGGCCGGACCTCCGGATGCGCGCCTACCTGCCGCGCTTCCCCACGCGTGGGTGCGCGGCCGCATAGGGGTCGGCCGCGGCACCCTTGGGGGCCTCGGCCTCCAGATCGCGCCGTGTCGCCTGGAGGGCCTTGCGGGCCTCCTTGCTCACCGTCGGGTACTGGGGGTCGATGTCCATCAGCACATGTGCCAGCACGGCGGCGGTACAGATGCGTGCGAACCATTTCCGGTCGGCGGGCACGACGTACCAGGGTGCCCAGGCCGTACTGGTCGCCGAGAGCATCTCGGAGAACGCGCGCTGGTAGTCGTCCCAGTACCGGCGCTCGCGGGCGTCGGCGGCGGAGAACTTCCAGTTCTTCTCCGGCCGGTCGATGCGCTTCAGGAAGCGCACGCGCTGCTCCTCCTTGGAGAGGTTCAGGAAGACCTTCACCACCTTGAAGCCGTTGTCCGTGAGATAGCGCTCCCAGTCGTTGATCTCCCGGTACCTGCGGTCCCAGATGTCCGGGCCGCGTGAGTGCTCCGGCAGTTTCTGTCGTTCGAGGTTCTCCGGGTGGACGCGTACGACCAGGACCTCCTCGTAGTGGGAGCGGTTGAAGATGGCGATCTCACCGCGCGAGGGCAGCCGGGCGGCATAGCGCCACAGGTAGTCGTGGTCCAGTTCCTCGGCGGAGGGCACCTTGAAGCTGCTCACCTTCACGCCCTGCGGGTTCACCCCGCTCATGACGTGCCGGATCGTGCCGTCCTTGCCTCCGGCGTCGAGTCCCTGAAGACAGAGCAGGACGCCGTACGTGTCCTGAGCCGCGAGCCGTTCCTGGTACTCGGCGAGCAACTCCACGCCCGTACCCAGGAGCTCGACTCCGTGGCTCTTCTTCAGGCCGCCCTTGTAGCGCGGGTCGAAGTCCCCGCTCAGGTCCACCCGCGATCCGGGTGTCACCCGCAGCGGCTCGATCAGGCTTGCGATCCGCTGGGCCCTCGGGTCCGCCATCTCACGCCCGCCCTTCCTGCTCCCGGCCCTTTCCCGGCTCTTTCCCTGCTCTATCTGGGGGGCCTGCGGCCTCCCGCGCGCACGTCGTGTCCGATGGTCCGGTGTTGTGGGCGCGGTGTTCGACCGGGAGCCGCCGGGCTCCTCCTCAAGGATCACCCCGGGAACGCCGCCCCGCCACAGCGGGCGGCGGGGCCGCGTCACCCACGGAGAGCGGTCGGCGGAGCCGGGTCGCCCACGGAGAGCGGTCGGCGGGCGGTTGTCAGTGGTGGGTGCCACGCTGGGCACACACGTAATGGCACACACCTGAAGGCACACAGAGGATCCACGGAAGGACATGATCAGCATGATCACCACGGACTTCGTCCCCGGCTCCCCCTGTTGGCTCGACCTCGGCGCTCCCGACGTCCGCGCCGCGGCGGCCTTCTACAGCGCCGTGCTCGGGTGGGACTACGAATCCATGGGTGAGGGAGAGGACATGGAGGGCGGCATGTTCCGGAAGGACGGCAAGATCGTCGCCGGGCTCGGCAAACTCACCGAGGAAGGCGCCCGTCCGGCCTGGATGATCTACTACAACGTCGCCGACGCCGACGCCACGACCCGGGCCGTGGAGCGCGCCGGCGGCACCGTACGGGTGGCCCCGGCGGACCTCGGCGACTGGGGCCGGATGGCGCAGTACAGCGACCCGCTTCAAGGCCAGTTCGCCGTCTGGCAGCCGGGCACGGACAAGGGTGTCGAGCTGGTGGACAAGCCCGGCTCGCTGTGCTGGACCGAGTTGTACACCACCGACGCCGCGGCCGCGAAGGAGTTCTACGGCGGTATCTTCGGCTGGCAGTTCAGCGATACGGAGCTGCCCGGTGGCGGGGGCACGTACTCCCTCATCACCCCCGCCGGGCTTCCCCCGGAGCGCATGCACGGCGGCCTCATGGAGCTCCCCAAGGAGCACCTCGCCCTGGCGAACGGGCGGCCTTACTGGCACCCGGTCTTCGCCGTCGCCGACTGCGACGCCACGGTCGCCAAGGTCACCGAGAACGGCGGCAGCGTGCAGATGGGGCCCGCGGACGCGGAGGGCGTCGGCCGGCTCGCCGTCTGCCTCGACCCGTCGAACGCGGACTTCGTGGTGCTCACCTCGGCCGAGAGCTGAACCCCGACGCGGAGGCGGCTCTCGGGCTCCGAGTGCCCTTGGGCCAGATCCTCTGTCCGCCCACGAGTCGTGGCTGTTATCGCCTCGGCCAGTCCGGTCGGCCGGCGTCCTCTCCTGCCAGCAGTTCTGCCGCCTGGTGCTGGGTGTGTTCTGCCGCGATCCGGGCTTCCGCTACGACATCTCCACGTTCGCGTACCAGGTCTTCATAGATCGGCAGGTGATCGCTTTCAGCGTGCATGCCTGAGGTCTTTTCCGCGAGCTCGCTCCTGTTATGCCGTCAGACCCGGTTGAGCCGAGCGGCGATCCCGTGACCGATCAGCAAATACACACCGGCCGGAAGACCATAATTAAGGGCAACGCGTAGACCTTCTGTGTCCATCGTGAAGATGTCCCGTGCCCACCCGGACAGCCAGTCCGCCGTTCCGTGCACGAAATCGACGAATGCATTCGCCTGGTTGGCGTCAAGCAGGTAGAGCACGATCCACAGACCCAGCAAGCCCGCCGCGACGTCGGCGATCGTGCAGATCGCGAGAGCGGTCCGCCGTGCGGCGACCTGGTTGCGCATGGACCGTTCGGGCCTGGAGGAGTGGTCGTACGTCTGGTATCCAGGAGCCGGGTCGATGTTGCTCACAAGAAATCCAATCCGAGGCGCTGTCGTGTCGAAAGGTCGCCCGGCGCCGAGATTCAGCCCGCGGGCAACCCACTTCTTTCTGCCTCAGCGTCACGCATGCGCGACCGTGTTACACCCCGTCCGTTATGGACCAAATATGACTTCCTATTCGGGCACTTACCCAAATGTTTGCGCGGGAGGGCATATTGCGGATGGCATGGAATAAGCGTCGTGCGCCATACGTCATGCGTCATGATCACGCGGCATGCGCCAGGGGGCCAGGGAACAGATAACAGGTAACACATGGGGGGGGGAATCAAGGAGCGGGGAATGGGTAACAGGGAAGGCCGGCTCGACGCTGTGGGCGTCGAGCCGGCCTTTGCCGTTGTGTGTATGTGCGTATCTGTTATGTGCGTCTGCCGTCTACCGTCTGCCTCGGGCAGGGCTGGTCAGTCCGTGCCGAGTTCCATCGCGGCGCGGTCGAGGAGTTCGTCGTCACCGGAGACCTCGCCGCGGGAGGCGATGGCCTCGGCGCCGCCCTCCGGGAGGGTGCCGATCAGGCCGGTCGCGGCCGCCTGGGCGGCGCCGATGGCGGGGCCCGAGGTGCCGATCAGGCCGAGCCCGGCGTACTGCTCCAGCTTGGCGCGCGAGTCGGCGATGTCGAGGTTGCGCATGGTGAGCTGGCCGATCCGGTCCACCGGGCCGAACGCCGAGTCCTCGGTGCGCTCCATGGACAGCTTGTCCGGGTGGTAGCTGAACGCCGGACCCGTGGTGTCGAGGATCGAGTAGTCCTCACCGCGCCGCAGCCGCAGCGTGACCTCGCCAGTGACCGCCGAGCCGACCCAGCGCTGCAGCGACTCGCGGATCATCAGCGACTGCGGGTCGAGCCAGCGGCCCTCGTACATCAGCCGGCCGAGACGCCGCCCCTCGGTGTGGTACTGGGCGAGGGTGTCCTCGTTGTGGATCGCGTTGACCAGGCGCTCGTACGCCGCGTGCAGCAGGGCCATGCCGGGGGCCTCGTAGATGCCACGGCTCTTGGCCTCGATGATCCGGTTCTCGATCTGGTCCGACATGCCGAGGCCGTGGCGGCCACCGATGGCGTTGGCCTCCATGACCAGGTCGACCGGGGAGACGAACTCCTTGCCGTTGATCTTCACCGGGCGGCCCTGGTCGAAGCCGATCGTCACGTCCTCGGTGAGGATCTCGACCTCGGGGTCCCAGAACCGCACGCCCATGATGGGCTCCACGGTCTCCACCCCGGTGTCCAGGTGCTCCAGGGTCTTGGCCTCGTGGGTGGCGCCCCAGATGTTGGCGTCGGTGGAGTACGCCTTCTCCGTGCTGTCCCGGTAGGGCAGGTCGTGGGCGAGCAGCCACTCCGACATTTCCTTGCGGCCGCCGAGCTCGGTCACGAAGTCCGCGTCCAGCCAGGGCTTGTAGATCCGCAGGTGGGGGTTGGCGAGCAGGCCGTACCGGTAGAACCGCTCGATGTCGTTGCCCTTGAAGGTCGAGCCGTCGCCCCAGATCTGTACGTCGTCCTCAAGCATCGCCCTGACCAGGAGCGTGCCGGTGACGGCGCGGCCGAGCGGCGTGGTGTTGAAGTAGGCACGCCCGCCCGAGCGGATGTGGAACGCCCCGCAGGTGAGTGCGGCCAGTCCCTCCTCGACCAGCGCCGCGCGGCAGTCGACCAGGCGCGCGATCTCGGCGCCGTAGGTCTTCGCACGGCCGGGCACCGAGGCGATGTCGGGCTCGTCGTACTGGCCGATGTCGGCGGTGTAGGTGCACGGGACGGCACCCTTGTCGCGCATCCACGCGACCGCGACCGAGGTGTCGAGGCCGCCCGAGAAGGCGATGCCGACGCGCTCGCCGGTGGGAAGGGAGGTGAGGACCTTGGACATGGGAAGAGTATGCATGCTTTCGCATGATCATGCAAAGCCCGAGTTCTCAGCTCTGCGCCCTGAGCTCCGGGCTCCGGGCTCCGGGCTCCGGGCTCCGGGCTCCGGCCGACGCGGCGCTACGGGACATGCGCGCCCCAAGGTGCCAACAGGTCCACGACGAAACCGCGCCACACCTCCACCGTTGATCCGTTATCGTTTCGTGATCGGTTCGGTCTGATCCGATCACTTCCTCATCACACTCTGAAAGAACATGAGCGCGCACAACACCAAGCCTTCCAACGCCCGCCGCCGTCAGAGCGACCGCGTGTACGCCTCCAGGCGCCGAGGGAACCGAGGAAACCGGGGAAACCCAAGGAAGGGCACCTGGTTGGGAGGTCTGGCAGTGGTGGCCGTGCTCGGGGCCGCCGGATTCGCCGCGATGGGGTGGGCATCGGGAGGCGCGGGAGAGTTACCGGACAACGCCGGTTCCACCGAGCAAGCCAGGCCCACGTCCGCGCCGTCCCGGCCCGCCCCCGGCCCCAACGGCACCAGCAGCCCCTCAGCCACGGGGAGTCCGTCCCCC
>NZ_VMNX01000060.1 GCF_009377235.1 Streptomyces acidicola | reverse complement strand
GGGGCCTGGGCGGACGGGCGGGAGGCGCCAGTGGCGGTGGTCATGGGCGTAACGATGCCTCCCCGCGATCTCGTAGCACAAGCGAGAAATGCTGAGCTGAATCTCGTAGCATTACTTACATGTTGAATCTGGAGCGCCTGCGCACCCTGGATGCCCTGGCCCGGCACGGCTCGGTCAGCGGAGCGGCCGAGGGGCTGCACGTCACGACGTCGGCCGTCTCCCAGCAGATGGCCAAGCTGGAGCGCGAGGTGGGACAGCAGCTCCTGGCCAGGAACGGACGCGGGGTGCGGCTCACCGACGCGGGACGGCTGCTCGCCGACCACGCCGCACGCATCCTGTCCCAGGTCGAGCTCGCTCAGTCCGATCTGGAGGCGCAGCGCGGGCAGGTGGTGGGCGAGCTGCGGCTGATCGCGTTTCCGACGGCGATGCGCGGGCTGTTCCCGGCGGTGCTGAGTACGCTGCGGGCCGACCATCCGGCACTGCGGGTGCGGTCACGTGAGCTGGAGCCCGAACTCGGGGTCAACGCGGTGATCCGGGGCGACGCCGACCTGGCCGTCGTCCTCGACTGGTACAACAAGCCCCTGCCCATGCCTGAAGGGCTCGCCAAGGCCGCGATCCTCGACGACCCCGTGGAGATCGCGATGCCCGAGGGGCACCCGCTCGCCGGCCGGGACGCGGTCGACCTGGAGGACTTCGCCGACGACGAGTGGGTCGCCTGGGCCGAGGGCGAGTTCTGTCATGAGTGGCTGCTCTACACGCTGCGGGGCAAGGGCATCGAGCCCTGTATCGCCCACCGCGCCGAGGAGCACCAGACCCAGCTCGCCCTGGTTGCCGCCGGGCTGGGCGTCTGTGTCGCACCCCGGCTCGGACGCGATCCGATACCGGCGGGGGTGCGGGCCGTGCCGCTGCGGCACCGTGTCCACCGGTACATCTACGCGGTGTGGCGCGCGGACGCCGACCGGCGCCCCTCGATCAGGGCGGCGGTGGAGGCCCTGCAGAAGGCGGGGGAGAGCATCGGCTCGGCGGCCTCGCAGTGATGCCGTGAGTCACAGTGATGCTGTGAGTCACAGAGACGGCGTGCCTCACTGTGACGCGGTGCCTCGCCGCCATGCCGACGGCTTCACGAGGACGCCATCTTCCTGAAGTCCCACGAAGCGATCGACTCCGGCGTCAGCCGTACCCACGCGTGGCGGCCGTCGTGCGGCATCTCGTCCAGGCCGAAGTTCTTGCGGGCGAACAGGCGCTCCACGGAGGCGAGTTCGGGGGCCGGCTCGCCCGTACGAGGAGCCTCCCCGACGAAGTCCACGGTGCCCGACAGCTCGACGCCGCGCAGTTCGCCGTAGTCCTCGCCCGCGTCGACCGTGACGGCGACCCGCGGATCACGGCGCAGGTCGGCCCACCGCTTGCTGCGCGTGATCGAGTACAGCCACAGCGAGGTTCCGTCCCAGACGAACCACAGCGGGCTGACGTGTGGAGCTCCGTCGGCCGAGACCGTCGCGACGCGGCAGGTGCGCTGCGTGGCCAGGAACTCGTTCAGCTCGGCCGGCGCCATCATGATCTTCCGGCCCCGGCGCTGCGTGACGGCCATGAAACCTCCCCGGTTCTGACGTAGTGTCAGAAAGGCAGCATGAGTTGTCTTCCGCCCAGGCGCAAGGGGCGTTACGCTCGCCCGCCCCGAGTGCCGGTGACAGGACGAAGGGGAGCCATGCCGTCGTACGAAGCGCTCAGCGCCCTGCTCGACCCCGCGACCACGGTGCTGCTCACCGTCGAGTGCCAGCAGGGCGTCGTGGGCCCGGACAGCGCACTGCCCGAACTGGCGAAGGAGGCGCGCTCGTCGGGTGCGCTGGCGAACGCCGCCCGGCTGGTCGCCGCGGCCCACGAGAGCGGGGTACAGGTCGTGCACGCCGTCGCCGAGCGGCGCCCCGACGGCCGTGGCGCGAGCCGCAACGCCAGGCTGTTCCGCGCGGCCGAACGGCTGCCCGTCCGACAGTTGTCGGGCACCGCGGCCGTGCGCGTCGCGCCGCCCGTCGAGGTCGCCGAGGAGGACCTGGTCGTACGGCGGCTGCACGGGCTCTCACCGCTCGCCGGCACCGACCTCGACGCGCTGCTGCGCAACCTCGGCTGCCGCACACTGGTCGTGACCGGTGTCTCGGCCAACGTGGCCGTCCCGAACACGGTGTTCGACGCCGTCAACCTCGGCTACACGGCCGTCGTGCCCGGGGACGCCATCGCGGGGGTGCCCTCCGAGTACACCCCCGCGATGATCCGCAACACCCTCGCGTTGGTCGCCACGGTCGCGACCACGGACGAGGTGCTGGCCTGTCTCAAGCGGCACCGCCGACGGGCATGAGCGTTCGCCGGCTCAGGCCATCTTGATCGAGTCGCCGTCGACGGTGATCTCCATGGCGGGCAGGGGCTTGGTCGCCGGGCCGCTCTTCACGCTGCCGTCGGTGATCGAGAAGTTGCTGTTGTGGCAGGGGCAGTTGATGACGCCGTCCTTGATGCTCTTCACGGCACAGCCCTGGTGGGTGCATGTCGCCGAGAACGCCTTGAACTCGCCCGCCGTCGGCTGCGTGACCACCATCTTCTGGTCGGCGAAGACCATGCCGCCGCCCTCCGGGATGTCGGAGGTCTTCGCCACCTCCGTGCCGCCCGAGCCCGCGTCGCCGCCGCTCGTGCCACCACTGCTCGCGGTGTCGCCCTGCTCGGTGCCGGCGGCGCTGGAGTTCGAGGAGGCGGACGAGGAGTCGTCTTCCGATCCGCACGCGGTCAGCGCGACGGCGAGCCCCGTCGCGCCGGCTGCTGCGATCACGGCGCGGCGGGCCGGTTTCGATGCGGGCTGGTGCGGTGCGCTGGTCATGCTGGGGTTCCCTTCCATGGAGGTGTGCATCTGCCGACAGGTACGGTCGGCAGAGATCGCCTGTTCAGACGATGCCGAAATCTTCGCCCGTATGCGATGAGACATGGGTAAAGCGGAGCTGTCGGTTCGCTGTCGGGGGGCGCGCACCGCCGCCCGGGCCGTCTCCGGCGTCCGTCCCTGCCCCAGTAACCTGGGGCGATGCTCAAAGAAGTCACCGCGACCCGGTACATCACGCCGCTGCGTGAGGGCGGGTCGCTGCCGGGACTGGTCGAGGCCGCGACCTCGGCACCCATGTCATGACGTTGTCCGGCTGGGGGAGTTGATCTGCGGTGATGCGGCTCCCCCTGGAGCCGGCCTGCGATGATTCGTCTTTCAGCGACTTTCACAGGCGTGCCGTGTTATGCGCTCGGTCCTCCCCGTGTGCTCCCCGGCAGCGCGGATACTCCCCAGACTCCACAAGAAGTGCCGTCGTCACGGGCAGCGGTACCACGTGACGCTGGTCAGCGACGCCACCGCCGCTTTTCTCCCCGAGATGCTGTACGCCGCCCATGAACGGAACCGGCCCACCTGCACCCAGGCCATTCTCACCACGGACCGGCTCGTCGAGGGCTTCGCGGCCCAGGTGTTCTGTCGACGGAGGCTGGTGACGCAGCTCTCGGCTGAGAGATCTTGAAATGGGTGAGGGGCCTTCTGGCAGTGATCCTGCGGCAGTCTCGGGTGGCGACTGCTGCGCTTGTTGAGCGGATGGTGCGGCAAGACCGGTGAGAGCTCTTCCAGCGGGTGGGTCCCTCCGGCTTCCGGAACGTCAGCAGGGCGGCGGCCGGCGTCGGCGAGGCGAGGCGAGCCGCGCCGCGGTAGCGGCGGCATGGGCCCGCGAGCGCGTTCGCGGGCTTTCCTTGGAGGCAGTAGGCCAGGGTGCGTTAGGGTCGGGGGCGAAAGAATTCCCGTATCCGCCCACGGGGCGACGGCCGACGGGTAGGGCGGAGGAAGCGTGACGCCAGAGAGCGGCCGTCGGTCGCCGACGGTTTCCGGTCTGCGCGCGGCGGAGATCCGGACCGCCGCCCTCGCCCTCTTCGCCGAGCGCGGGTACGCGGCCACCACGATGGCCGACATCGGCGCGGCGGTGGGGATGCGAGGCCCGAGCCTGTACAAGCACGTGAGTTCCAAGCAGGAACTGCTCGCGCAGATCATGACGGGCACGATGGAGGACCTGCTGCGTTCGCATCGCAACGCGGTGACGGGCTGCGAGGACACCGTGGAGCGGCTGCGCCGGGCCGCCGAGGCCCACGTCCGCTTCCATGCACGCAACCGCCTGGAGGCCTTCGTGGGGACGGGGGAGATCCGAAGTCTGGAGGAGCCCCACCGGGCGCACGTACTGCGGCTGCGGGCGGACTACGAGCACGCCTTCCGGAACCTGCTCACCGAGGGCGTGGAGGCCGGCCGGTTCCGGATCACCTCGGTGAAGCTCACCTCCTACGCGATCCTGGACCTCGGGATGGGCGTGTCGGTCTGGTACAGGGAGAACGGGGACCTGGCGGAAGACCAGGTCGTCTACCAGTACGGCGATTTCGCCCTGCAACTGGCCGGCGTGCGCTGAGTCCGGGTGTGGACCCGTCGCCCGGCCGCTCGTCCCTGTCAGGCGCCAGACCGCTGAGAGCGACATCGTGGTCGGTTACATGAACTCGACTCGGCTCAGGTAGTCAGTCGCGAGTACGCCCCCTCCTTCCTGATGCGAAACCGGGCCCGGGCCAGCCTTCTTGCCTCGGTGAATCGTTGGATTCCCGCTGTCCGCCAACGCATGGCTGCACGAGGCTAGCTGTACTGAGTTCAGTTCGAGTAGCCTCCCCGCACATCGGCAGGGGTCGGCCCGTGCCGCAGGAAGGAGAGCCGGATCATGAGTGCGACTGAGCGGTCCGCCGCGCCAGGGGCGGAGGACTCGTCGCTCGATCCGCGGTCGGTACGTCGTGCGATGCTCGCCGGCAGTATCGGCACCCTGATCGAGTACTACGACTTCAGTGTCTACGGCTATCTAGCCGTGGCGATCGCCCCGCAGTTCTTTCCCAGCGACGATCCGGCGGCCTCCGTGCTGGCGGCTCTCCTGGTCTTCGCCACCGGACTCGTGGTGCGTCCGATCGGCGGCGTCTTCTTCGGGTGGCTGGGCGACCGGTGGGGCCGGCGCAAGGCCCTGGTCTCATCGGTGCTGGCCATGGGGGTGGCCAGCAGCATCACGGGGCTGCTCCCGACCTATGGCCAGATCGGTGTGACCGCGACGGTGCTGCTCTTCCTCATCCGCGTGGTGCAGGGCATCTCCTCCGGCGGTGAGTCGGTCGGCGCCTACACCTACATCTATGAGTCGGCGCCGCCGAAACGCAGGGCGTTCCTCGGCGCCGTCACGCCCATCGGGTCGAACCTCGGGTTCATGTTCGCGGCCGCCACGGCCGGGACGATCTCCGCGCTCACCACCGAGGAACAGATGGCCGCCTGGGGCTGGAGGCTGCCTTTCCTGATGGCCATTCCGCTCACCCTGGTCTGCCTCTGGGCCCGGCTGCGCATCGAGGACACCCCGGAGTTCAAGAAGGCCGCGGAACAGGCCGACATCCCCACGGCTCCGATCCGCGAGACCCTGTCCACGCACCGTACGGCGCTGCTGCAGTCCATCGGTCTGGCGATGGCGCAGGGCGGGGCCATCTTCCTCGGCCTGACGTACCTCGGCATCTACCTGACCACCGACCTCGGATACGACTCCACACACGTGTTCTGGCTGAGCGCGGGCGTCGTCTTCGTCACGGTCCTGCTCATGGTGCCGGCGGGCTGGCTGTCCGCACGGTTCGGCTGCCGTCGCGTTCTGCTGGCCGGGCTGATCGGATTCCTGGTGACCGCTTATCCGGCGATGATGCTGATGGGCCGCCACAGCCTGGTCCTGGCGGGCCTGGCCTACCTGCTGTACATGCTGAGCAGCGCCATCGTGCAGGTTCCGGCGGCAAGTCTGTGGCCGCACCTGTTCGACCGTCGGGTCCGCTACACCGGCATGGCCATCGGGTACAACATCGGCACCGTGCTCGCGGGCGGAACGGCACCTTACATCGCCGCCTACCTGGTTCAGCGGACCGGCAACCTGCTCTCCCCGGCGTGGTTCGTCATGACGGTCTGCCTGATCGGTATCGGCACCCTGTTCACCGTGCGAAAGGACGTGTAGCGGCGTCGGCCACCGCGACGCTCCAGGCCGGTCTTCCCGATCATGCCGGGCCCCGCGCGCCCATGTGCCAGGGAAGGCCGGCCTGCTGTGTGCGAGGGCCCACGGCACCCGTCCGGACCCTGGACGGATGCCGGCCGGCGGAGCAGATCAGTGCGCCGGGGCCTGCTCGTGACCGATCACGCCGATGGTCTGGCCGCCGTCGATGAGGAACTCGCCCCCGGTGGTGAAGGAGGCGTCGTCACTGGCCAGGAAGAGCACCATGCGAGTGACCTCCTCGGGCTCCCCCATGCGCGGTACCGGCTGGTGGGCGAACAGGTCGGGTGAAGCGCTCTCGCCCATGGGCGTCCGGATGACCCCCGGGTGTACGGAGTTGACACGTACCCCGCTGCCCGCCATGTCCAGCGCCGCGGCTTTCGTCATGCCGCGCACGCCCCATTTGCTCGCGACATAGCCGACTCCGCCGGCGAAGCCCACGAGGCCGGCCGCCGACGACACGTTGACGACCGCTCCCCGGCCGCGGTCGCGCATGCCCGGGAGGACGGTGTGCATGCCGAGGAAGGACCCCACCAGGTTGACGTCGAGGATGCGCCGGAAGTGCTCCGGAGACTGCTCCTCGACACCGCCGAAGTGAACGATCCCCGCGTTGTTGACCAGGACGTCCACGGGACCGAGGGCCTCCTCGGCGGTGTGCAGGGCATGCTGCCACGAGTCCTCACGGGTGACGTCGAGGTGGACGTATCGGGCGCCGGGCACTTCTTCCGCCAGGGCCTTTCCCTCGGTGTCCAGTACGTCGCCGATCAGGACCCGGGCGCCTTCCGCGGCCAGGCCGCGGGCATGGGAGGCTCCCATGCCCCGGGCCCCGCCGGTGACGATCGCGACCTTTCCCTGGAAGCGCATGACGAACTTCCTTTCTGCAGTGGGTGATCCGGCAACGGGCGCGGCGCATGGGGACGTGCCCCGCGGCCGGTCTCAGTCGGGCACGAGCACTGCCCGCCCTCGGACCCGGCCCCCTCGGAGCCGGTCGAACGCCTCCTGTGCGGCGGACAGCGGGAACGGTTCCGTTTCCACATGGATCGCGCCGGAGCGCGCGAGCGAGATGACGTCCGCGAGCTCGGGGCGAGTGCCCCAGAAGGGCAGGGAGAGCCTCAGGCCCGGCGGGAGGGCACCGGGCTTGCGGACCGTCAGATGGCCGCCGCCGCTGCCCACCACCGCCAGCTCGCCTCCTGGGCGCAGCACGCCGGTGGCGAGCGTCAGCGACGTGCTGCTGCCCACGAAGTCGAGCACGGCGTCCGCCCCGGAGCCCGCCGTCCGTGCCCTGAGCACCCGGGCCGTGTCGTCCCGCAGCAGCGTGCCGAACTCCGCTCCGCAGCGGTGCGCGAGGGCCAGGGCCTCCTCCCGGACGTCAACCGCGAACACGCGGCCCGCGGTCGTCGCACGGAGGATCTGGATCGCCAGGTGACCGAGCCCGCCCACTCCGATGACGACGGCGGTGGTGCCCTCGCCGAGCGCGGGCCGCATCCCGGCCACGGCGTGGTACGACGTCAGGCCCGCATCGGACAGGGGGGCCGCCTGACCGGCGGCGAGATCCCCTGTCGGCGCCAGATGGCGCGCGGACGGGACAAGCACGTACTCGGCCATTCCGCCGTCACGGCCCAGACCCGCCCCGTGCCAGGCGAGGGACTCCCGCCGGTCACAGTAATTGGCCCTGCCCGAAGCACAGCGACCGCAGGAGTCGCAGCCCCACGGTCCGTACACCACCACGCGGTCACCGGCCGCCAGGCCGTCGGTGTCGAGGCCGTCCGCATCCGGGCCGTCGGCGTCGGGGCCGAGTGCCTCGACGATCCCGGCGATCTCGTGGCCGAGGGTGAACGGAAGCCGGTACGGGAGCACTCCGGGAGCCGCGCCGACGACATGCAGATCGGAATGGCACAGCCCGGTGGCTTCGACGCGCACCAGCACCTCGGCGCCGCGGGGTACGGGCCGCTCGACCTCGCACCATGCCGGTGGCTCTCCCCATGCCGTCAGCCTCAGCGCCCTCATCTCCACCGCCCAGGTCATGTCCGTACCCGACTGCGGCAGGATAACAGAGCTGAAGTTGATTCAGGATGGTGTGGTGACGATGCGCGGAGCCGCCGTCAGCTCCCCGTCGATGCAAGTTTCCCGGGCTTCCTGGGAGTGAAAGGGTGCGCGCTCCGGTCTTGTCCGGTCAGCGGCCGCTGTCTACGGTTTGAATTGACTTCGATTCTAGATAGTGGTTGATCATTCTTCGCCGCACGAACCCGATGGAGACCCCATGCCCCCCGGTCGCCCCGAGATCGACCCCCAGTTGCTCTTCGAAACCGATGAACAGCGGCAACTGCGCACCGTCCTGAGGGACTTCTACAGCGAGGTGAGCGGCCCCGAGGAGGTCCGCAAGCATCTGGACACCCCGCGCGGACACGCCGAAGCGCTGTGGGCGCGGCTCGCGGGCGAGATCGGGGTCCACGGGCTGGCGATACCCGAGGAGTACGGCGGGGCGGGTTTCACGTTCGTCGAACTGGCGGTCGCCCTTGAGGAAGCCGGACGCGCACTGTACTGCGCGCCGCTGCTGCCCACGGTGGTCCTCGCCGCTCACGCCCTGCTGTACAGCGGTGACCGCACGTCCTGCGAGCGTTACCTGCCCCGGATCGCGGAGGGTGCGCTCACCGCGACCGTGGCCGCGTTCGACGAGGGCGAACCGCAGGTCACCGCCGAGCAGGAGGGCCGGGGCTGGGTGCTGCGCGGCCGGGCGGACTTCGTGCTCGACGGCGCCGGTGCGGAGCTGGTCCTGGTGCGGGCGCGAACGCCCGGTGGTATCGGGCTGTTCGCCTGCGAGCCGGCCGAGGACAGCTGCCGCCGGACGCCGCGCCGCGTTCTGGACGAGACGCGCCGCCAAGCGGTGATGGAGTTCAGAGGCGCGCCGGTCACCGCCGTGGGCACGGCGGAGCGCATCGAGGACACGGTGGCCGCGACCCTCGACGTCGGGCGGGCCGCACTCGCGGCCGAGCAGGTCGGCGGCAGCGGCCACGCGCTCGACGCCACCGTCGAGTTCGTCGCGCAGCGCCACCAGTTCGGACGCCCCATCGGATCCTTCCAGGCCGTCAAGCACCGGCTGGCCGACGTGCTGGTCGCACAGGAGGCGGCGCGTTCGGCGGCCGCGTACGCGACGGCCTGCGTGGCCGCCGCGTCGCCGCAGCTGCCGGTCGCCGCCGGCGCCGCCGCCGTGGTCTGCTCCGAGACCTTCCGCCTCGCGACGGCCGAGTACGTCCAGTTGCACGGGGGGATCGGCTTCACCTGGGAGCACCCGGCGCATCTGTACGTGCGGCGGGCGCGCGGCAGTGCGGTCCTCTTCGGCACCGCGGACCGGAACCGGGCGCGGCTCGCCGGACTCATCGGCCTCGGCGGTGAGCCCGCGGCCTGAGGAGACCCGGACTCCGGCAGTGCGTGCCGGACGGGCACCGTGCCGCCGTGCTGCGCCGACGCACCGCGCCCGGGCGTCCGGGCGACCCGGCGCGGGCACCGTGGAAACGGGCCGGCGCCGGTGTTCCGGCGACCGGCCCCGTCCGCGTCGGGCGGGGCCGGGTGTGTCAGGTGCCGTGTCAGGCGTCGTAGACGTAGAACCCCCGCCCGCTCTTGCGGCCCAGGCGGCCGGCGGCGACCATGCGCCGCAGCAGTGGGGGAGCGGCGTACAGCGGCTCCTTGTGTTCCTCGTACAGCGACTCGGCGACAGCCTGTGCCGTGTCGAGGCCGATCAGGTCCAGTAGCCGCAGCGGACCCATCGGATGGGCGCAACCGAGTTCCATACCGCTGTCGATGTCCTCCGCACTCGCCGTTGCGGACTCGACCATGCGGATCGCGGCGAGCAGATACGGCACCAGCAGTGCGTTGACGACGAAACCGGAGCGGTCGGGTGCCTGGACGGCCACCTTGCCGAGGTTCTCGGTGGCGAAACCGCGGGTCCGGGCCACGGTGTTGGCGCTCGTGGTGAGGGCGGGGACCACCTCCACCAGTTTCTGCACCGGTACGGGGTTGAAGAAGTGCAGGCCCACGACGCGGGAGGGCCGACCGGTGGTGACGGCGAGGTCGACGACGGGGATGGAGGAGGTGTTGGTGGCGAGGACGGCGTCCGGGTCGGTCACCGCGTTGTCGAGCCGGCGGAAGACCTCCGACTTGATCTCCCGGTTCTCCGCGACGGCCTCGATGACGAACTGCCGGTCGGCCAGGTCGCCCAGGTCGTGGGTGAAGGAGAGCCGGGTCAGCGCCTGTTCGCGTTCGGTTTCGGTGAGCTTGCCGCGCCTCAGACCGCGGTCCAGGGAGGCGGTGACGCGGTCGCGCCCGGCGGCGGCCAGCTCGGGTGTCGACTCGGCGACGACGACGTCGAGGCCGCGCAGTGCGGCGACCTCCGCGATGCCGGAGCCCATGAGGCCGCAGCCCACGACGCCGAGACGGGAGATGTCGGACATGAATGTCCCTTCCTCGCGAGAAGTGGGGTTGCCGGTGTGGTGCTCGGTGAGGCAAGCCCCTCCGGGTCCCTGTCCGAATGAGTATGTGAAGCAAGTTCGGTTTGATCAACCCGCTTGAGGGTGGGGAGCGGCTTGGGTGGCGTCCTGTGCTCCTGCCCCTTCGGGGCTTGATTCTGCCGCAAGGGGTTGACAGTGGATCAAGGGCGACTCAGACTCGTAGTGAATTCAGTTCAGGTCGAGCGTCGGGAGGCCGGAGATGGCAGTGGAAGACGAGATCCAGTTCGAACGCGACGGTCACGTCGCCCGGGTCTGGCTCAACCGTCCCTGGAAGAAGAACTGCGTCACCGTCCCGATCCTGGACCGACTCGACGAGATCATCACCGAGGTCGACGAGGACCCCGAGCTGCGGGTCCTGGTGGTCCGCGGCCGTGGCGGCACGTTCTGCTCGGGCTTCGACCTCGACAGCCTGAAGGCGGACTACGTCGGCAAGTCCAACGCCATCGACGTGGCGGTGAAGTCGGCCAAGGTGTGCGACCGCCTCTACTCGATGAAGACCCCCTCGGTCGCGGTCCTGGAGGGACACGTCACCGCCGGCGGCTTCGAGATCATGATCTCGTGCGACTTCGCCATCGCCGCGGACGACGCCAGGATCGGCGACTTCCACATCCGCCGCGCGCTGTTCGGCGGGGCCGGCCCGATCTACCGGGTGCCGCGCATGATCGGCATCCGCAAGACGAAGGAGCTGATGCTCACCGGCAAGCTGCTCTCCGGCGTCGAGGCCGCCGAATTCGGTCTGATCAACAAGTCCGCCCCGGCCGACAAGCTGGACGAGACCGTCCAGGACTTCATCGGCGACCTCGTCGACAAGAGCCCCTTCACGATGTGGCTCACGAAGATGACGATCGACCGCAGCCTGGACGCGGACACCCAGTCCCTGATGGTGATGGAGCATCTCGCCGTCGGTGTGGCCCTCAACTCCGAGGACGCCAACGAAGGCGTGTCGGCGTTCCTGGAGAAGCGTGAGCCCAAGTGGCGGGGGCGCTGATCCGGATGGTCACGGACCGGCGGAGCCCGAGCGGGGGCCTGGAAGGCTCGCGCTGCTCCGGCTGCTCGGTGACGGTGTACCCCGCGGACGAGGCGTGCCCACGCTGCGGCGGCCCCGCCGAGCCGGCAGGCCTGAGTGGCAGGGGCACGCTGTGGACCTGGACGGTACAGCGGTACGCCCCCAAGTCCCCGCCCTACCGGGTGCCGGCCGGCGGCTTCGCGCCGTTCGCACTCGGCTACGTCGAGCTGGCCGAAGGCGTGCGGGTGGCTGCCGTGCTGGAGGTCGACGACCTGGACGACATCCGTATCGGCATGCCCCTCACGGTGACCGGGGGCCGCGGGGTGCCCCGGGCCAGGGCCCTCGACCCGGGTGAGGAGGGCTCATGAGCACCGAGGTGCTGATCTGCGGCGCCGGACGCACCCCGTTCGGCCGGACGGAGGCGAGCGGCCGACAGCTGGCCGTCGCCGCGGTGAACGCCGCGTTGGCGGACGCGGGGATCGAGTGGTCACGCGTCCGGGCCGCGTTCGGCGGCAGTGACAGTGCCGGGCTCGCCGACACCCTGGTGGCCCGACTCGGCCTGACGGGGCTGCCGTTCGTCAACGTCAAGAACGGCTGCGCCACCGGGGGCAGCGCGCTGGTCTCCGCGGTGAACGCCATCCGCTCCGGCATGGCGGATGTCGTCCTCGCCGTCGGATTCGACAAGCACCCACGGGGCGCCTTCGACCCCAGGCCCGAGGACTGGGGGCTGGCAGCGGAGTACGGCAGCGACGGCCTCATGGTGACCACCCAGTTCTTCGGCATGAAGATCCAGCGCTATATGCATGACCACGGGATCACCCCGCGCACCCTCGCGCTGGTCGCCGAGAAGGCGTACCGCAATGGGGCCCTGACCCCCGAGGCGTGGCGCCGTGAGCCGGTCACCGCCGAGGACATCCTCGGCTCGGGCATGGTCAGTGATCCGCTGACCCGCTTCATGTTCTGCTCGCCCGGAGCGGGCGCCGCCGCGCTCGTCCTCTGCTCGCCCGAGGCCGCCCGCCGTCTGGACGCCCGGCCGGTCGCACTGCGGTCGGCGGTGGTGCGCAGCCGGCGGTTCGGTTCGTTCGAGGTGTTCAGCCCGTGGATACCCGCCGGCGAGCTGACCAGTGTCAGCAGTGACGCCTCGGCCGCGGCCTTCGAGGAGGCGGGGATCGGCCCCGGTGACGTCGACGTCTGCCAGCTCCAGGACACCGAGAGCGGCGCCGAGGTCATGCACATGGCCGAATGCGGATTCTGCGAGGACGGCGAACAGGAGAAGCTGATCGCCACCGGTGCCACCGGGATCGGCGGCGTACTGCCGGTCAACACCGATGGCGGCTGCATCGCCAACGGCGAGCCCATCGGCGCCTCGGGGCTGCGTCAGGTCTACGAGGTCGTCCAGCAGCTGCGCGGCCGGGCCGGCGACCGTCAGGTCCCGGGCGGGCCCAGGGTCGGCTTCACCCATGTGTACGGCGCCCCGGGCGTCAGCGCCTGCACGGTGCTCTCCCTCTGAACCACCCGCGAACCCTCTGAACGACCCGCGAAACGTCCGTCGAACGTCCTGCCGAGCTGAGATGGAGGAAGAGTTGAGCGGCACACCGGAAACGGAGGACTTCCGCGCCGAGGCCCGGCAGTGGCTCGCCACGGTCGCCCGGAGGCGGGCCGCCGACGGGGAGTGGGGCAGCGGCTCCGACTCAGTCGCCGTGTTCGAGAACTGGAGCGAACGGCAGGAGCGTGAGCACACCGCCGGGACCCAGGAATGGGAACGCACGCGCTACGACCAGGGGTGGGGTGCGCTCACCTGGCCCGCCGAGTACGGAGGACGCGGCCTGCCCGCGCACTACGAGCAGCTCTACCGCTCGGAGGAGGCGGCCTTCGACGTCCCCCAGCGCACCGAGATCTTCCCTGTGACGCAGCAGCTCGTCGCCCCGGCGATCGGCATCTGGGGCACCGAGGAGCAGAAGCGGCGCTGGCTGCGGCCCATGCTGCGCACGGACGAACTGGCCTGCCAGCTCTTCTCCGAGACCGAGGCCGGTTCCGACCTGGCCGCCGTGCGGACGAAAGCCGTACCCGAGGGCGACACCTGGGTGCTGAGCGGTCACAAGGTGTGGACCTCCGGCGCCCGGGTCGCGGCCTGGGGGGTCGCCGTCTGCCGCACCGACCCCGACGTGCGCAAGCACGCGGGCATCACCGTCTTCCTCGTCCGCATGGACGCGCCGGGCGTGACCGTGCGGCCGATCCGTCAGATGACCGGAGGGTCCAGCTTCAACGAGGTCTACCTCGACGGCGTGGTGGTGCCCGACACCGACCGGCTCGGACCGGTCGGGGAGGGCTGGCGGGTCACCCTCAGCGTGCTCGCCGCCGAGCGGCTCGACTCCGGGAGCCTCGGCCTGGACAACGCCGACCGGGCGCTGGAACTCGCCCGGCACCTGGACCGCCCCCTCACCGGCAGCGAACGGCAGCGGGCCGCCGATCTGCACATCCGCACCCTCGTCCAGCGCCTCATCGGGCTGAGGGTGACGGCGGCCCTCGTCGCCGGTCGGGAGCCCGGCGCTGAAGCCTCGGTCGGCAAGCTCTACGCCACCGAGACCATGCGCCGCACCAGCGATCTGGTGTCCGAACTGCTGGGGCCGCGCCTCGTCGCGGACACGGGGGAGTGGGGCACGTACGCCTGGACCGAGCACCTGCTCGGTGCACCTGGCTACAGCATCGCGGGCGGTACCGACGAGATCCAGCACAACATCCTCGCCGAGCGCGTCCTCGGCCTGCCGAAGGAGCCCGTCCGATGAACACGGCGACCCGGGTACCGGACCTGGCCGTACGGGTCCGGGACCGTCTCGCCCAGCGCCATCCGGGAGCGTCCATAGGGGAGTTGCGGACCCTGCCGGGCGGCCACTCGGGTCTGACGTACTCGGTGACCGCCGGTGACTCCCGGTACGTCGTCAAGGCGGTCCCCGAGGGACAGCGGCCCGTGGGCCGCAACGACGTGCTGCGCCAGGCGCGGGTACTGACGGCACTCGCCGGATCGGACGTACCGGTACCGGGCGTGGCATGCGTCGACAGGACCCAGCCGGCCTGGTTCGCCATGGACTTCGCCGAGGGTGAGGCCGTCGAACCCGTACTCGACGACCAGGAGGTGCCGGCCGCGACGGCGCGTGCGCGGATGCTGGAGATCGCGCGCGTACTGCGGCGGCTGCACGCGACCGATGTCCACAGCCCCGGGCTGGACCCGCCCGAACCGCTGGACGCGGCGGGTGAGCTGATGCGATGGAGCCGCACGATGCACGCCGTACCCGAGGAACTGCGGCCGGGCGGTGAGGAGTTGCTGCAACGGCTGGCCGACGACGTACCGAGCGGCATGGCGCCGGTCCTGCTGCACGGTGACTTCCGGCTCGGCAATGTGCTGTGCGTCGGCGAGCGTGCCGCGGCCGTCGTCGACTGGGAGATCTGGAGCGTCGGCGACCCGCGGATCGACCTCGGCTGGTTCCTGCTCTTCGCCGACCACCGCAACTTCCCCCGGCTGGGACACCCCGTGCCCGGCCTGCCCACCGAGGCCGGACTGCTGGACGCCTACCTCGACGGGCGACCGGCGCTGCCCGCCATGGACTGGTTCAGGGCGCTGGGCCGCATGAAGATGGCCGCGATCATGGGCCACAACCTGCGCCGCCACCGCGAGGGCAAGCACCACGACCCGCACCAGGAGCGGCTGCCCCCCACCATCGCCGCGATGATCCGCACGGCCCGCGACATCCTCGGCGGGCCCTGACCGGCCCGGGGCCGCGGCACTCGGCCCACTTGCCACGGCATGGCCACGGCACGGGGACACCACCCGATCCGCACGTGAAGACAGGAGCAACCGTGGATTTCGCATACTCGCCGCGGGCGAGAGAACTCGCCGACCGCATGCGGGCGTTCATGGAGCAGCACGTCCTCCCGGCGGAAGCCGTGTACGACCGGCAGCTGGCCGGGGCCGACGACCCGCACGCCCTGCCCCCGGTGATGGCCGAGCTGAAGGAGAAGGCGCGCGCCGAAGGCTTGTGGAACCTCTTCATGGCACACGGCGACTGGGGCGCGGGACTGACCAACCTCGAGTACGCGCCGCTCGCCGAGCTGGCGGGCCGCTCCGTCATCGGCCCCGAGGTGTTCAACTGCTCCGCGCCCGACACCGGGAACATGGAACTGCTGGCGCTCTACGGCACCCGCGAGCAGCAGGAGCGCTGGCTGCGGCCCCTCCTGGACGCCGAGATCCGCTCCTGTTTCGCCATGACCGAGCCCGAGGTCGCCAGTTCCGACGCACGCAACATCCGCACGCGCATCACCCGCGACGGCGACAGCTACGTCGTCAACGGCCGCAAGTGGTACACCTCCGGGATCCTCGACCCCGACTGCGAACTGATCATCCTGATGGGCAAGACGGACCCGGGGGCGCCGGCCTACCGGCAGCAGAGCATGGTGCTCATCCCGCGGGACACCCCGGGCGTGCGGGTCCTGCGGGACCTTCCCATGTTCGGCTACACCGACCGGCTCGGGCACGGCGACGTGCTCTTCGACGACGTCTGCGTACCGGCGGAGAACATCCTCGGCGGGGAGGGGCAGGGCTTCGCACTCGCCCAGGGGCGGCTCGGCCCCGGCCGTATGCACTACGCGATGCGCGCCGTCGGCTTCGCGGAACGCGCCCTTCAGCTGATGTGCGAACGCGTCACCGAACGCATGGCGTTCGGCGGGCCGCTCGCCGACCGGGGAGTGGTGCGCGAATGGATCGCCCGCAGCCGCATCGAGATCGAGCAGGTGCGCCTCCTCGTCCTGAAGTCCGCCTGGCTGATGGACACCATCGGTAACGCCGCCGCCCGAATGGAGGTCGCCGCGATCAAGGTGGCAGCGCTGGAGGTCGCCCACAAGGTGGTCGACCGCGCCGTCCAGGCACATGGTGCGGCAGGCGTCAGCGACGACACCGTACTGGCCCGGCTGTACGCCATCACGCGGGCGCTGCGCATCGCCGACGGCCCCGACGAGGTCCATCTGCGGACGGTGGCCCGCCAGGAACTCGCCAAATACCGGAAGCCCGGGAGCGAAAAGGGCGAAAAGACCGACATGAAGGCAGGGGAAGCATGAGCACCGACACCCTGGCGGGCCGGGTCGCCGTCATCACCGGCGGATCCCGCGGTATCGGCCTCGGCATCGCCACCGCCTACCGGGCCGCGGGCGCCCATGTGGTGATCGCCGCCCGGAAGGCGGCGGGACTCGACGAGGCGCGCGAGGAACTGTCGCGCGTCAAGGGCGACGGCGACATCCACACGGTCGTCGCCAACGCCGGCGAACCCGAACAGGCCCAGGCCTGCGTCGACGGGACCATGACCCGGTTCGGCCGCGTCGACATCCTCGTCAACAACGCGGCGACCAACCCCTACCACGGCGACCTGCTCGATCTGGACCTGCCCCGCGCGGAGAAGACCGTCCGCGTCAACCAGTACGGCATGGTCGCCTGGACCCGCTGCGTCTGGCAGGCATGGATGGCCCAGCACGGCGGAACGGTGGTCAACATCGCCTCCGTCGGCGGCCTGATCGTCGACCCGCACATCGGCTACTACAACGCCACCAAGGCCGCCATGCTGCACATGACACGGCAGCTCGCCTACGAACTCGGGCCTCGGGTCCGTGTCAACGCCATCGCTCCCGGGCTGATCAAGACGGAGCTGGCACGGGCGGTGTGGGAGGTGCGCGAAACCGTCCTCACCGCCAGGCTGCCGCTGCGGCGCCTCGGCACGGTGGAGGACGTGGCGAACGCGGCACTGTTCCTGGCCTCCGACGCCTCCTCATGGATGACCGGCCAGACGCTGGTGCTCGACGGCGGCGCGACCGCCCTGCCGATCGGGGTGGACGAATGAGCGCCCCGCGATCCGCCTCCGACCTGTTCTCGCTGCACGGCAGGACGGCGATCGTCACCGGCGCCTCGGCGGGGCTCGGCGCGCGCTTCGCCGCCGTCCTCGCGGGCGCCGGCGCCACCGTGTTCGCCGCCGCCCGCCGCACCGTCCGGCTGAAGGAACTCGCCGACTCCGACGCGCGCATCCACCCCGTCGCCTGCGATGTCTCCCTGGAGGCCGACCGCGTGAGACTCGTGGACACGGCGCTGAGCGCCACCGGCCGTATCGACGTCCTGGTCAACAACGCGGCCACTTCCGGCGAGACGCTCGCCGAGCACGAGTCCCCGGATTCCTTCGCCGGCGTTCTCGGGGTGAACCTCACCGCGCCGTTCCATCTGGCTCGGCTCACCGTCGAGGCCCCGGCCCCCGCCGGCCCGCCGCCCGCGGGCAGGAGCATCATCAACGTCTCGTCCATCCTCGGCCTGGTCACCGCCGCGCCCCTCGGCGGGGCGAGTTACTCGGCGTCCAAGGCGGGTCTGATCGGTCTGACCCGTGAGCTGGCCGGACAGTGGGGCCGCGGCGGAACACGCGTCAACGCCCTGGCTCCAGGCTGGTTCCGTACGGAGATGACCGCGGACCTCTTCGCCGACGGCCGCTCCAGCCGCTGGGTCGAGCGCAACACGCTGCTGTGCCGCGGCGGCCATGACCACGAACTCGACGGCGCGCTGCTCTTCCTGGCCTCGGACGCCTCCTCGTACTGCACCGGACAGGTGCTGACCGTCGACGGCGGATGGACCGCGCGATGAGTGTCCGCACCGAGATCCGCGACGACGGCCTGGCCCATGTCTCCCTGTGCCGGGGCGCGGCGGGCAACGCCATCGACCTGGAGACGGCGCGTGCGCTGCTGGACGCGGCACGGGAGTGCGAGCGGCAGGACGTGCGGGCCGTCATGCTGACCGGTGAGGGACGGTCGTTCTGCGTGGGAGGCGACCTGCGGGAGTTCTCCACGCTCTCGGGTGAGGCTCTGCAGCAACACCTCCTCGCGGTCACCGACGCGCTGCACGAGGCCCTGCGCACGTTCGCCGCCATCGACGCACCCATGGTGGCCGCCGTGCAGGGCGCGGTGGCCGGGGCAGGCATCGGCCTGGCCGCGGCGGCCGATGTGACGCTCGCTGCCGACGACGCGTCGTTCACCGCCGCGTACACCGGCATCGGCTACTCGCCGGACGCCGGAGTGAGCTGGTTCCTGCCTCGTCTCGTCGGCCCCAAGAGGGCCCTGGACCTGCTGCTGACCAACCGCCGGGTACCGGCGGCGGAGGCCGCGGCCATCGGACTGGTGAGCCGGGTCGTCGCCGCCGGGCGGCTGGCCGAGGAGGCCGCGCGCACGGCCGAGGCCCTGCGCCGGGGACCCACCGCCGCGTTCGGTGCCACGCGCAGGCTCGTAGCCTCCGGGTTCACCGTCGATCTGGGTCCGCATCTGGACCAGGAGGCCCGCGCCCTCGCCGCCGCGGCGGTCTCCGACACGGGCCGCGAAGGCGTCGCCGCCTTCCTCGCCAAACGGACGCCCGAATTCCTGCCCCTGCCGCCCAGTCCGTGACCAGTCCCTGACCCGGCCCTGACCCGTACGACGCGGGGGTGACCCGCAGGCCCGGCCCACCGGCCCGTACGCCTCAGTTCCGCCCCCTCCCCCGAACTCATGGAGTCCACCGTGTCGGAAGCATTCATCGTCGGAGCCCTCCGCACCCCCGTCGGCCGGCGTAAAGGCGCGCTCAGCGGCGTGCACCCGGCCGACCTGGGCGCGCATGTGCTGCGCGCGCTGCTGGAGCGGACCGGCGTCGACCCGGGCGCGGTCGACGACGTGTACTTCGGCTGCGTCAGCCAGATCGGCGCACAGACCGGGAACATCGCCCGCACGGCGTGGCTGTCGGCGGGGCTGCCGCAGCACGTCCCCGGCACCACCATCGACCGCCAGTGCGGCTCCTCCCAGCAGGCCGTGCACTTCGCCGCCCAAGCCGTCGGATCCGGTGCCGCCGACCTGGTGGTGGCCGGTGGCGTGGAGGTCATGAGCCTGGTGCCCATCGCCAGTCCGATGACCGTCGGCGAACAGGCGGGCATGGGTTCCCCCTACGCGGGTGACGGCTGGCGCGAGCACTTCGGCGACCAGGAGGTCTCGCAGTTCCGGGGTGCCGAGCTGATCGCCGAGAAGTGGGGTGTCTCCCGCGCGGACATGGAGAGGTTCGCCCTCACAAGTCATCAGCGTGCCCTGGCCGCCCAGGCCGGGGGCGCCTTCGACGCCGAGATCGTCCCGTCCTTCGGACTCACAGAGGACGAGGGCCCGCGCGCCGACACCACCCTGGAGAAGATGGCGGGCCTGAAAACCCTGACGGAGGACGGTCGGCTGACCGCTGCCGTTTCCAGCCAGATTTCCGACGGTGCCGCCGCCCTGCTGATCGCCTCCGCCGAGGCGGTACGCCGCCACGGTCTGGTCCCGCTGGCCCGCGTGCACACCATGGCCGTGGTCGGCTCCGACCCGATCCACATGCTGACCGGTCCGATCCCCGCCACGGAGAAAGTGCTGGACAGGGCCGGGCTGGCGATCGACGACATCGACCTGGTCGAGATCAACGAGGCCTTCGCCTCCGTCGTCCTCGCCTGGCAGAAGGAGGCCGGTGCCGACCCGGAGCGGGTGAACGCCTTCGGCGGCGCCATCGCGCTGGGGCATCCGCTCGGCGCCACGGGAGCCCGGCTCATGACCACGCTCGTGCACCAGCTGAGCAGGACCGGAGGACGCTACGGCCTGCAGACGATGTGCGAGGGCGGCGGAATGGCCAACGCGACCGTGGTCGAGCGTGTGTGACCGGGGCCGCCGGCCGAGCCGATTGGCAACCGAGTTCAACTTGGGTCTACTCTCCGGTACGGAACAGGACAGGTGACAGCCGGGAGACCAGCTCATGGCGACAAGGATCGTTGAACCCGAAGCGGGACCGAGGTCCAAGCGCGCGGCCATCCTCACGGCCGCCGTCGACTGCTTCGGTGAGACAGGTTTCGAAGCCACCAAGTGGTCCACCGTGGCGGAGCGGGTAGGTATCGGCCAGACCGCGCTGTACCACTACTTCGAGTCCAAGACGCACTGCCTGCTCACCATCATGAGGCTGGAACTCCAGCGCTCCCACGACAAGTTCACGGAGGCGACCGAGAGCGTCGCGGACCCGGTGGAGGCGCTGCGCGCGGCGGTCCGGGGGGCCTACGACGTCTCCGACCACGAGGTGCTGCAGATGCGCATTCTGCAGAGCCACATGGACCTCCTCGCCGGGCCCCGGAAGTCCAAGCGCGAGGAGGCCGAGCGGGTGGCGGCCCGGCGCCTCGTCCAGCTGGTCGAACGGGACTGGACGCACCTCCTGGTCCGCGGCATGTCCCAGGGTTCCTTCCCGCTGCGGGACGCGCAGTTGCTCGGCGCGGCCGTGCTCGGTCTCATCGTCAGCGTCTGGCGGTGGTACCGCCCCTCGGGGCCGACACCGCTGTCGGAGATCAGCGAGCTGATCGAGGGCGCCTGTGTGCGGATGGTCGCCATGTGACGCACCGGCGGCGGCCCCTGTGTCCGCCCTCCGGGCCTCCGGCGGCGCGTGTCCCGGCCCCCTGACGGTTTGCCGTCGGGGGGCTTCTCTTTGCCCGTGGTCCGGCACATGCTGCCGGTGCGTGATCGGCGCGATCGGTCGGTGAAGGGATATTGCCAGGCGTGTTTCACCCGGATTACCATCCAAACTGAATTGAACTTGGCTCAGGTTGATCTGAGGCGCGTTGATCCGGGACGCATTGATCCGGGACGCGCTGGTCCGAGACGCATCGGTTCGAGACGCATCGGTTCGAGGCGTGCGGCTCCGAGGCGCGCTGAGCGGCCGTCGTCCGAAAGGGCTCAATCATGACGTTGCTCGCATATTTTGCCAGCATGGACAGTCCACATCCGGAGCGGACAGTGGATCTGCTCGAACCCGGCTTCCGCTTCCTGCTGGCTCTGCCGGGCAAGGAGGTCACGGGGAAATCGAGGGACGACTTCGCCGCGTACATCGCCCAGCGCAACCCGGTGCGGCGGGCTCACAAGATCCTGCGGCACAGCCGTGACGGTGATCTCGAAACCGTGTACGGGATCGTGACGGAGGACGGGCGGTACACCGGATCCTTCCTCTCGGCCGCGGTGACCGCGCCGAGCGGGCTCCTGGCGCGGTACCAGTCCTTCTTCACCACGGACTTCGAACTGGTCGACCGGAACACCGACAGGAACACCGACAGGAGCCGGACGTGACCGACACCCCCACCGCGGCGCCCTTCCTCACCGCGTGGTTCGAGATCCTCGACGGCGACGAGCCGTCCAGGATCCTCGATCTGATCAGCGACGACTTCTCGCTCTCCATCCTCTTCTCCGCCGGCGACGGCAACGCCACCGACTTCGCCGGGGACCGCGCCGCCCTGGTCGGCTACCTCGAACAGCGCGAGAAGGGCACCCGCACCCACCATCTGTTGTCGGCGACCACCCTCGGCAAGGACGAACTCTTCCTCGGGGAGGTCCGTCGATCGGGTGTCCCCGAGGCCAGCTTCGTCGCAGCGGGGCGGGTGAACGACGAAGGACGGCTCCAGCGTCTGCTCATCGGTCGCTCGTCACAGGTCCGCTTCGACTGACCCCCACGGAAGGCAGCCATGTACAACCTCGTCCTGCTCGCCGCCCGGCCCCCGGAATGGACGCACGAGCGGTTCATCGACTGGTGGCGCGGCGATCACGCGGAGCTGACCCGCCGCCTGCCGGGACTGCGCGCCTGGCGGCACACCGAGATCGACGCCGCTCTGGAACGGCGCTCGGAAGGCTGGGACGGAATCTCCGTGCTCAGCTTCGACTCCCCGGAGGACCTGAGGAAGGCCCTCGCGAGCCCCGAGTGGGCGGACGCCGTCGCCCAGGTCGGCGACATGAGGGGCCGCCGCATCGCGGTCATGGGCCATGAGGCGGAGATGTTCGCCGCCTGAGGGCGGGGCCGTCGGGGCCGAACGGGGGTGCGGCGGCGAAGGACGGGCAAGGCGCACCGCGCCCCGGCGCAGCGAGCACGACCGGCCACGGAAGGCATGACCGGCCACGGAAGGCATGACCGGCCACGGAAGGCATGACCGGGCACGAAAAGCACGACAGCGTTCGGCAGACGGAGTTCGGCACAGCACAGCGAGGGACGGGATGCGACAGGTAGTGCGGGAGTTCCAGCAGAAGGCGGACGACGCCGACTTCGTTGCCGTCATCGACGACACCGGACCCCATACGGCGCGGGAACTGCTCACCGAGGCGGGCAGGCTGGCCGAGATGCTGTCCGCCGGCGCGGCCGGCGGAGCGGGCTGTACCGTCATGGTCCAGGCGGACAACTCATGGCGCACCGTCGCCGCCACCCTCGCCGTGGGTCTGACCGGCGGGGTCCTGGCGGTGGTCAACCGGCACACCACGCAAGCCGAGTTCACAGCGGCGTGGGAGGACATCCGGCCGGACGCCGTCGTCGCCGAGCCCTCCGCGATGGACGACTGGTCGGTGCCCGGGCTGCTGCCGGGCCAGGCGGCCACGGTACTCGGCGGCTTCAGCTGCCTCACCGCCGCCCGGCGGCGTGATACGTCGCGCTGGTCGGGCGGTGTCCTGATCGGCCTCACCTCGGGTTCGACCGGTCGGCCCAAGGGCGTCGTGCAGTCCGAGCAGGCACTGCGCTACGCCGCCACGAGCACCATCACGGTCAACGGGCTGGCGCCCGGCGACGCGGTCGCCGCGATCGTTCCGCTGTCGTCGACGGCCGCGTACTGCTTCGGCGTCTACCTGTCCCTGCTCCTGCGCGGCCCCCTGGTGCTGATGGCGAAGTGGGATCGTGCCGTCGCCTTGCGGCGGATGGCCGACACCGGCGTCCGCTGGACGATGTGCGTCCCCACGATGGCGCTGCAGATGGGCAGCGAAGCGGCCGGCTCCGGGGTCCTGGGCTCGGTCGCCTCGATCACCGTCGGCGGCGGTCCCATGGACCGTGGGGCCCTGGCCCGCGCCGAACGTTCCCTGGGAACGAAGATCCTCCGCGTCTTCGGCATGTCCGAGTGCCTCGGGCACACGTCGCCGAGCCCCGAGGACCCCGAGGAGATCCGGCTCGGCAGGGACGGCCGGCCCTTTCCCGGTACGGACCTGCGCGCGGTCACCCCGGAAGGCCGAGCCGCCGGAACCGGTGTGTCCGGCCCGGCGCAGGTACGCGGACCGTCCCTCTTCCTCGGTTACGCCCGTGACGGGCGGGTCGATCCGCCGGCGCTGACCGAGGACGGCTACTTCGCCACCGGCGATCTGCTGATGACCCATGAGGACGGCACCGTCACCGTGATGGGCCGGGAGAAGGACGTCATCATCCGCGGCGGCCGCAACATCGACATCACCGAGATAGAACGCGCCGTCGCCCGCTACCCGCGCCTGGCCAGGGCCTGTGTCGTCGCGGTCCCCGACGAGGTGCTCGGCGAACGCGTGGCGCTGCTCGTCGTCACGGAGGACGGCGGCGACATCGACCTCGCCGAGATCACGGGCCATCTGGAAAGTACCGGGCTGTCCAAGACCAAGTGGCCGGAATTCGTCTACGGGGTGGAGGAGTTGCCGCAGACCAAGGTCGGCAAGCTCGACCGGGGTACGGCCCGCGAACTCGCTCGCCGGTTGCGTACGGCGGCAGGGGGAGGACGATGACGCAGCGGTTCGACCAGGGTCCATGGGCCGAGCCCGGAGTCCGGACCGTACAGTCCGGGGTGCACCGCGTCCCGTTGCCGCTGCCCAACGACGGTCTGCACGCCGTCAATGTCTATCTGCTGGAGAACCTGGCGGAGGACGGCCTCGTCATGATCGACGGAGGATGGGCGATACCCGAGGCACGCAAGGCGCTCGAGGAGGCACTCGCGGTCATCGGCCACGACCTCGGCGACATCAGCCACATCCTGGTCACCCACATCCACCGCGACCACTACACCAACGCCGTCGAACTCCGTCGTCTGCTGGGCTCCCGCGTCTATCTCGGCGCCGGCGAACGTCCGGGCCTGGAGATGCTCGGCCGGTTGCGCAGCGACGAACCCGCCGGCTCACTGGACACGCTGCGCAGAGCCGGCGCGGCAGAACTCGCCGAGCGCATCCGGCGGATGGACCACGGCGGCTACGACCCGAGAGTCTGGGAGGCACCCGACCGCTGGCTCGGCGCCGAAACCCTGAGCTTCGGCAGCCGTGAGCTGAAGGTCGTCCCGACCCCGGGACACACCAAGGGGCATGTGGTCTTTCTGGACGAGCAGCGAGGACTGCTGTTCTCGGGTGACCACGTCCTGCCGCACATCACCCCGTCCATCGGCTTCGAGCTTGCCGAGCCCGGCGGCCGTCCGCTCGCGGACTACCTGGACTCGCTGCGGCTCATGACCCGGTACGCCGACGCCAGGCTGCTCCCGGCGCACGGGCCGGTCGCCGACAGTGCCCACACCCGGGTCGCCGAACTGCTCGCCCACCATGACGACCGGCTGGTCAAGAGCCTGTCGGCACTGGGCGAGGGCACGGCCGACGCCCACGCGGTGGCACGCGAACTGGGCTGGACCCGCCGAAACGTGCCGTTCGGCGAGCTCAGCGCCTTCAACCAGATGCTCGCGATCAACGAGACAGCGGCGCATCTGGACGTCCTCGTGCTGCGCGGGCAGGTCACGATGGCGTCCGTGAACGGGGTGGACCAGTACACGCGTGTGCGGTGACAGCGCCTGACACCGCGACGAACAGAGACCGGGACACGTGGGGGCGGGAGCGGCGCGCTTCCGCCCCCACGTGTGGAAAGCCCCGTCCTGTCCGACTCAGCGTGCCGTCCAACCCCCGTCCACATACAGCTCGGAGCCGGTGACGAAGGTCGCGTCGGGGGAGGCGAGAAAAGCCACCGCCCCGGCGACCTCGTCGGGTCGGCCCAGCCGCCCCATGGGCGTGCCCTCCACCATCGCCGTGTGGCGGGGCGTGCCCTGCCACAGTTCGCGTGACCGCGGCGTCTCGATGAAGCCGGGGTGAACCGAGTTGACCCGTACACCGCGCGTGGCCCAGTGCAGTGCCGCGTTCTTCGTCATCAGCCGCACCGCGCCCTTCGCGGCGTGGTACGAGAACTGGCTGCCGAAGCCGCCGACCGTACCGAAGATGGAAGCGACGTTGACGATCGAGCCGCCACCGGAGCGCTCGATCGCGGGCCCCGAGTGCTTCATGCCGAGCCAGACACCGGTCTGGGTCACCGCGATGACCGTGTCCCAGGTCTCCTTGGTCTCCGTCTCCACGTCCCGCAGCCGGGCGATGCCCGCGTTGTTGACGAGCACGGTCAGGCCACCGAACTCCGCGGTCACGCGCTCGACCACGGCATGCCACGCCTGCTCGTCGGCGACGTCCAGCGCGAGACCGAGGGCGCTCGCTCCGGCGTCCGTCAGCTCCTTCGCCAGTGCTTCGCAGTGGTCGGCGTCCAGGTCGGTCACCACCACGGTCGCGCCCTCGGCGGCCAGCCGGCGCGAGACGGCGTCTCCGATGCCGCCGGTCGCGCCTGTGATCAGAGCGATCTGTCCTGACAGTCGGTCACCCACGGGTTCCCCTTCACTCAGCTCGTCGGTTCCACCCGGCTCGTCGCAGTTCACGGCACCAACTCCAGCCCCGAGCGCAGTAGCGCAGGCACCGCGGACCCGACCCGCTCGAAGCCGGTTCCGACGGTCCGCCCCGCGAGATGACGGGCGTGGATGCCTTCGGCGATCACGGCCAGCTTGAAGCAAGCCAGCGCCTGGTAGAAGGTCAGGGCGCCGATGTCCCGGCCGGATCGCTCCGCGTAGCGCTCGGCCAGCTCGCGGCCCGAGGGGAAACCGGGGTTGGACGTCGGGACGTGACCCGACCCCAGCACCGGTTCGCACACCGGTTCCCAGTACATGAGGAGCATCCCGAGGTCGGCGAGCGGGTCACCGAGGGTGGCCATCTCCCAGTCCACGATCGCGGCGATCCGCCCGAAGCCGCCCGGCGCCAGGATGGTGTTGTCCAGACGGTAGTCACCGTGCACGATCGCCGCGGCGCCGCTCTTCGGCAGCGCACGGGCCAGCCGGTCGTGCAGCGCGTCGAGTTCGGGCAGCGCCCGTGTGGCGACCCTCTCCCACTGGCCGCGCCACCGGCGCACCTGGCGTTCCAGATATCCCTCGGGACGGCCGAAGTCACCGAGCCCGACATCGTCGGCGTCGACCGAGTGGAGCACCACCAAGGCGTCCACGAGGGCCATGGCGGCCCGTCGCGCGTCGGCGGGCCGCAGTGCGGTGGCCTCGTCGCCGTCGCGCAGCACCTTGCCCTCCACGAAGTCGACGACACAGAACGGCGCGCCGATCACCGCCGGGTCCGTGCACGACAGCACGGCCCGGGCCACCGGCACTCCGGTGGGGCCGAGGGCGGCGACCACACGGTACTCGCGGTCCATGTCGTGCGCCGTCGGGGTGAGAACTCCCAGCGGCGGCCTGCGCAGCACCCAACGGTGTGTCCCGTCGGTCACCTCGTAGGTGAGATTCGAACGCCCGCCCTGGAGCAGTGCCACCCTCAAGGGGCCCGCGCACCGGGGCACGTGACGCTCGAAGTAGCGCTGCAAGGCGGTCTGGTCGATGCCCGCCAGGGCCGACCCGGACGCGGTCACCGCGCGGCCCTCCGTTCGCGCGCCGCGCGTACCGCGCGCTTGGCGATGGCCCAGCGGTGCGTCTCCGACGGGCCGTCGTAGATCCGGAACGGGCGTACCTCCCGGTACAGCCGCGACAGCGGGGCGTCCCCCGAGATGCCGAGTGCGCCGCACACCTGCACGGCACGGTCGACGACCCGGTTCACGGCCTCGGAGACGTAGGTCTTGGCGATCGAGGTGTGCTGGGCGGCCGGGCGGCCCTGGTCCAGTTCCCAGCAGGCCCGCCAGAGCATCGCGCGGCCGGTCTCGATGTCGATCTCACTGTCGGCGAGCAACTGCTGCACCATGCCCAGTTCGGCCAGCGGCCTGCCGAAGGCCGACCGGTCCGCGGCACGCTCCAGGGCGATGTCCTGGGCCCTGCGGGCCGCACCCAGCCAGCGCATGCAGTGGGTCATCCGGGCGGGACCGAGGCGTACCTGCGCGTAGGCGAAGCCCTGGTCCGGTTCGCCCAGCACCGCGTCGTCGTCGACCTCGCACCCGTCGAGGACGAGCTCGCTGTGCCCGCCGAACAGGCCCTGGTCCAGAGTGTCGATGTTCCGGGTGATCTTCATGCCCGGGTTGGCGGCGTCGACGAGGAACATCGTGGCGCCGCCGGGGTCCCCGGGGGTCCCGCTGGTGCGTGCCATGCAGATGGCGAAGGCGGCGCCGTCCGCGCCGCTGATGAACCACTTGCGGCCGTCGATCCGCCAGCCGCGCCCCGTCCGTGTCGCGGTGGTGGAGAGCGCACGGGGGTCCGAGCCGGCCCCTGGCGCCGGCTCGGTCATGGCGAAGCACGAGCGGGTCTCACCGGCCGCGAGCGGACGCAGATACCGCTCCTTCTGCTTCTCGGTGGCCACTGCCTCCAGCAGGTGCATGTTGCCCTCGTCGGGAGCCGCGCAGTTGAGCGCCAGCGGTCCCAGCAGTGAGTAGCCCGCCGCCTCGAACACCACGGCCTGCCCGCACAGATCGAGGCCGAGCCCGCCCCATGCACGGCCGGCGTGCGGCGCGAACACCCCCGCCGCACGAGCCGCCTCCTGCAATCGGCGCCGCAGTGGCTCCGGCCCGGCGTGGACGTTCCCACCGGAGGCTTCTTCCGCCGGCAGCACGGTGTTCCGTACGAACTCGGTGGTGCGCCGCGCGATGTCGGCGACCCTTTCATCGATCTCGAACCCGATGGACACCTTCGCCCCCGATCTAGGCTACTGAGTATTAGCCATCACAAGGGTGAGCGGTCTGTCGTGTCAAGAGTGTGCAGGAAAAGAACAAGGCTGATCCCGAGGTCATGGCTATCAACGGATAGCTTCATCGCGACGTCCGTATCCCCGATGCCGCCTGGCACCGGGCTGAGAACTGACGCCTCGCCACGGCGGAGTTGGACGCGGACGGCCGCCAGGCCGTCGGGGAGTCCGTTGAGGGCGTGGTCGGCTCCGCCGGCGCGGGCGGCTTGGTGAACTGTGGCGTCGCCGCCGGTCCGTGGTGCGTCGAGGGTGATGTTCTCTCGGCGGTGAGCGGCCAGCGGGTTTATTCCTGTGGGGTCATGGCGATGGGCGTGGATGAGGGTGGTCTTGCCGGAGCCGTTCCCGCCGAAGAGTGCCGCGATCTCGCCGCGCTCGAGGTCCAGGTCGACGTGATCGATGGCGGGCCGGTTGGTGCCGGGGGAGCGGAAGGTGGTGCCGCGGCCTCATTGCACGGACGAGATCGCCGACCGGATCACCTTCGTCACGGCTGCGGGGTCCGACACGAGTGTCAGATGCGAACCGCCCTTGTAGACGGTCACCTTGGACCGCGCACGGCTCGCCATCTTCTTCTCCGAGTCCGGAGTGATGATCTGGTCCCCGCTGCTGATGAAGTACCAGGAGGGAATTGTCTTCCACGCCGCGTATTTGGAGGGGGTGTTGAAGGCCACCGTGGTTGCGGCACGCTGCGTGGCCCACAGGTTGACCGCCTGCTCACGAGCCACACTGCTCGCGAACTTCGTGACGAACACGTTCTCCTTGAGGTACAGCGCGGACGCCTTGGACGGTGCGTTCGGGTACGGCACGGCGTCGTACAGATCGGACGGTGACCATTTGGCCAGAACGGACGTCGGGCCACTGAGCTGTGCTGTCGTCTCCCCGACCGCCGGTGCGGCGGCGTCGACGTAGACGAGCGCCTTGACGTTGCTGACGCCCTGGGCGGCATTCGTGATCACCGATCCGCCGTAGGAGTGCCCCACCAGCACGATCGGGCCCTTGATGCTCTTGAGGAAGTACTTGACCGCCTGCGCGTCGGTCGTCAGGTTCTGCAGCGGGTTGCCGATGGCACGCACCGTGTAGCCCGCGCGGCGCAGGATACTGACCTCGCCGTTCCAGCTCGACGTATCCGCCCACGCCCCGTGCACGAGGATGACCGTGGGTTTCGTCTGTTTGCCGGCCTTGTGCCCGGCGTTCGCGGCACCGTCCGGAGGGGCCGCGGCAACCATGGTGGTGGCGGCGATCGCGGCTGCCGCCAGAGTCATGGGGAGATCCCGCCGCCGTGCAGTGGGCGCCATCGGAAGCCTCCTTGTTCCAGCTTCACCGGAGGGACGCGTTCCGACGAAAAGGAAAGGCTGGCACGCGGATCCGAGATGAAGCCCGCTGCGGCCGAACGAACGCGTCCCTGACTCTCCACACGACGGTAGCGCCACGCCGCCGCACAAGCATCTGGGCCCGAACGGTGGCCAACGCACTCTATTGCGACCCGTCCGGCCACGTCCGGCGTTCAGCCGACGAACACGCTGGCGACACGTGCGACTCGGCGGTCCGGCCGGCGATCCACCGCGGCGCTTCCGGCCGCAAGGTGAACGGGCGTCGGAGTGCACACTTAGGAGGGTGGCGCGTAGCCTCAGCCACGGCAACAGCCGCGCTCCACCACCCGGGCCGTGCCGGTCATGAGCAATAGTCGCTGTGAGGCTGACCCTTCGGAGCGGACACCCTGACAATGGATCTTGATGGTCCAGGAAGGGACGTCCGGTGGAGGCCGGTCCCAATGGCCGAGCAAGACGTGCCCGGGGCCGGTCAAAGCCCGGCTGAGGAACTGTCCTGGCTGCGGGCCGAGAACGCCCGGCTGCTCACCAGGCCCACCGCACCGGCCTGCGTCGAGCGCGAAGCGGCCGAGGACCGGGCGGTCACGGAGATCCGCGCCATCCACGCCGAACACCACGGCGCCTGCGGCGCCCTGCGCGTACATGCCGAACTCAGCTCCCGCAGGCGGAAGATCAACCGCGAGCGCGTGGCCCGGCTGATGCGCGTCAACCATATGGTCGGCCGGCACCTGCGGCGCATGAAGCGCACCACGATCGCGGACAAGACCGCGCCGCCCACCCCGGACCTGCTGATGCGCGACTTCACCGCGGACACGCTGAACACCGAGTGGTGCGGCGACATCGCCGTATGAAACCCGGTGTCCACTTCCAGGGATCAACCTCACGATTCGGCAACGCCATTGCGGTGAACACGCGGAACACCTGCACCTGGAAGCCCGCGTTGGCCAAGGTCGGCGTCATCCCGCCGCGTGTCGAGGGGGCAAAGGACTGGCAGTGGGAGGCTGCACCGAAGGACGGCTTCCATGTGCTGCGGCACACCTGCGCTTCGATCATGCTGGAGGCCGGAGAATCCGTCGTGACCTTGGCGCGGTGGCTCGGGCATTCCTCGCCCGCGATCACCCTCGGTTACTATGCTCACTTCATGCCGGAGGCTGGAGACAAGGGGCGCGCTGTCATCGACGGACTGCTCGGGAAGCAGGGAGAACTGCATGCCAGTCGAAACTCCCCACATTCTCCCCAGGGCCGTTGAGGACCGATACGCGATGCTGCGCCTCTCCTAAGTTGGTCGTGGATTGCAAGGCTGAAGAGACAGGTGGCCTGGGAAAATGCTGAAAGAGGTCACCGCGACCCGGTACATCGCGCCCCTGCGTGAGGGCGGGTCGCTGCCGGGACTGGTCGAGGCCGACGACCGCGGCACCTACGTCATGAAGTTCACCGGTGCGGGGCAGGGGCGCAAGACCCTCGTCGCGGAGGTCGTCTGCGGCGAGCTCGCCCGTCGGCTCGGACTGCGGGTGCCCGGCCTGGTGACGATCGACCTGGACCCCGTGCTGGGCCTCGGCGAGCCCGACCAGGAGGTGCAGGGCCTGCTCAAGGGGAGCGGCGGAGCCAACCTGGGCATGGACTTCCTGTCCCGCGCGATCGGCTTCGACGCCCTGGCCTTCCCGGTGAGTCCGGAAGAAGCAGGCCGGATCGTCTGGTTCGACGCCCTCGTGGGCAATGTGGACCGCTCCTGGCGCAATCCCAACCTCCTGGTGTGGCACGGCGACCTGTGGCTCATCGACCACGGCGCCACGATGATCTGGCACCACAACTGGCCCGGCGCCCGGACCCTGGCCGAGCGGCCGTACGACGCCTCCGACCACGCGCTGGCGCCCTTCGGGCCGGATGTCGCGGGCGCCGCCCATGCGTTGGCGCCCCTGGTCACCGAGGACCTGCTGGCGGAGGTCACCGCCGAGATCCCCGAGGTGTGGCTGGCCGGCGAACCGGGGTTCGGCGACCCGGACGAGCTGCGGCGGGCGTACGCGGAGCAACTGCTGGCGCGGGCCGCCGTCATCCACGAACGCATCGAGGGGATCAAGTGAGCGAGCGCACCCTGGGGACCCGGCCGAGGGAGCAGGACGTCTTCGAGTACGTGCTGCTGCGGGTCGTGCCCCGCGTCGAGCGCGGCGAGTGCTTCAACGCGGGCGTACTCGTGTACTGCCGTGCCCGGTCCTTCGTGGCCGCACGCACGCACCTCGACGAGACGAAGCTGCTGGCGCTGGACCCCGAGGCGGACGTCGCGGGCGTACGGGCCGCTCTGCGCGCCGTCGAGAGGGTGTGCGCCGGAGGCGAGGCGGCGGGCCAGGCCGCGCGCGACGACGCCGGGCGGCGCTTCCGCTGGCTGATCGCGCCCCGTTCCACGGTGGTCCAGCCGGGGCCCGTGCACACCGGGCTCACCGCCGACCCCGGTTCCGAGGCGGAGCGCTTGCTCGACCTCCTGGTCAAGTAATGGATCACAGGTCGCTCGTGTGCCGTTGACACCGGCTGCCAGGGCTTCTAGCGTCACGTCCGGGCAAGGTACTAAGCGGTCGCTCACTGGAACGGCGTACCGCGGGACCGCAGGCTCACCAGAAGGTGTCCCTGGACTTCCAGGGCCGTCCACATGCTTTCCGAGGGCGAGGAGAAGCAGCAATGTCCACCACTGAGCAGCGGGTCGCCGTGGTCACGGGTGCCGCGCGCGGCATCGGCGCCGCGACCGCCGTACGACTGGCCGCGGAGGGCCGCGCCGTCGCGGTGCTCGACCTCGACGAGTCCTCGTGCAAGGACACCGTGGAGAAGATCACCGCCGCCGGCGGCAAGGCCCTCGCGGTCGGCTGCGACGTCTCCGACGAGGCACAGGTCGAGGCCGCCGTCGCCCGGATCGCCGAGGAGCTCGGGGCCCCCACGATCCTGGTGAACAACGCGGGCGTCCTCCGCGACAACCTGCTATTCAAGATGAGCTCAACCGACTGGGACACGGTCATGAGCGTGCACCTGCGGGGCGCCTTCCTGATGACCAAGGCCGTCCAGAAGTACATGGTGGACGCCAAGTTCGGCCGCGTGGTGAACCTCTCCTCGTCCTCCGCGCTCGGCAACCGCGGCCAGGTCAACTACTCGGCCGCCAAGGCAGGTCTGCAGGGCTTCACCAAGACCCTCGCCATCGAACTCGGCAAGTTCGGCGTCACCGCCAACGCCGTCGCGCCCGGCTTCATCGTCACCGACATGACCGCCGCCACCGCCGCCCGCGTCGGCATGGACTTCGAGGAGTTCCAGGCCGCTGCCGCGACCCAGATCCCCGTGCAGCGCGTCGGCACCCCGGACGACATCGCGGGCGCCATCGCCTACTTCACCGGTGACGCCGCCGGCTTCGTCTCCGGCCAGGTGCTGTACGTCGCCGGCGGACCGCTCAACTGAGACCGGAGAACCAGAACATGACGACCGCTCAGCTCCCCGAGCCCTCCGGCAAGGTCGCGCTCATCACCGGCGCCAGCCGCGGCATCGGCTACGGCGTCGCCGAGGCGCTCGTCCGCCGCGGTGACCGCGTGTGCATCACCGGCCGCAACGAGGACGCCCTGAAGGAGGCCGTCGAGCGGCTCGGCGCCGACCGCGTCATCGGCGTCCCCGGCAAGGCCCACGACGAGGCCCACCAGGCCGTCGCCGTCGAGCGCACCATGGAGGCCTTCGGCCGCGTCGACTTCCTGGTCAACAACGCCGGCACCAACCCGGTCTTCGGCCCGATCGCCGACCTCGACCTGAACGTGGCGCGCAAGGTCTTCGAGACCAACGTCGTCTCGGCCCTCGGCTTCGCCCAGAAGACCTGGCACGCCTGGCAGAAGGACAACGGCGGAGCGATCGTCAACATCGCCTCCATCACCGGTGTCTCCGCCTCCCCGTTCATCGGCGCCTACGGCATCAGCAAGGCCGCCATGATCAACCTGACGCTGCAACTCGCGCACGAGTACGCGCCCAAGGCGCGGGTCAACGCGATCGCGCCCGCGGTGGTGAAGACCAGGTTCGCGCAGGCCCTGTACGAGGGCCGCGAGGCGGAGACCGCCGCCTCCTACCCGCTGGGGCGGCTGGGCGTGCCCTCCGACATCGGCGGTGCCGCCGCGTTCCTCACCTCGGAGCAGTCCGACTGGATCACGGGCCAGACGCTGGTGGTCGACGGTGGCATCTTCCTCAACGCCGGAGTGCACTGACGGCGGCGGTGGGTGTCCGCGCGGCACCGGAGAAACGCGCGGGCGCCCACCGGTGCGAGGCACACAAACGGAGAACACCATTCCTTCACGGCGCGGACATACTCGCTGATCGCGGCCGTTTCAGAGGCGGGGTCCAACCGGGCGAAACACTGCGGTAAGGTCTGCCCACCCTTGCGGTACGCCCGATCGAGGATGGTGCGCGTGTTCAAGCGGGACAGATGCCTGCGTCAGCTGGCAACGGTCACATCCATAACCATGGTCGCCGGATGTGGCGTCCTCTCCTCGGACTCGTCCGACGACAACCGGCCCATCGTCGTGGGGACCACCAGCACCCCGAGCACCCTGGATCCGGCGGCCGCCTGGGACAGCTCCTGGGAGTTGTTCCGCAATGTCTTCCAGACCCTGCTGAACTATTCCCCCGACGCCGCCGAGCCCCAGCCCGACGCCGCCGAGAGCTGCGCGTTCACGGACAGCTCAAGCACGGTGTACAGCTGCAAGCTCCGCGAGGGCCTGAAGTTCTCCGACGGGCACGAGCTGAACGCGGAGGCCGTCAAGTACTCCATCGACCGGGTCAAGAAGATCAACGTCAACGGCGGCCCGGCGGGCCTGCTCGGAACCCTCTCCCGAGTGCAGGCGAAGGGCGACCGCGAGATCGTCTTCCACCTCTCCGAGCCCGACGCCACCTTCCCCTTCGTGCTGTCCACGCCCGCCATGTCGATCGTCGACCCCGAGGAGTACCCCGCGGACTCGCTCCGCGAGGACGGCACGATCACCGGTTCGGGGCCGTACAACCTGGAGTCCTACGACGACGGCGACAAGGCCCGGCTCGTCCGCAACGACAGCTACCAGGGCATCGCTGACCGCAAGAACAACGCCGTCACCATCCGCTACTTCCAGCAGTCGTCGCAGATGGTCGACGCCCTCAGGAACAAGCAGATCGACGTCATCTACCGCGGTCTCCCTGCCTCCGACACCGTCGACATCCAGGCCAACGGTGAGGAGGAGGGGCTCCAGCTCATCGAGAACCCCACCACCGAGATCAGTTACCTGGTGTTCAACCCCAAGGACCCCTGGGCCAAGAACCCGGCGGTCCGCAAGGCGGTCGCCCAGGTCGTCGACCGCCCGGCGCTCGCCCACGAGGTCTACAAGGACACCGTCGAACCGCTGTACTCCATGATCCCCAGGGGTCTGGTCGGCCACACCACGGGCTTCTTCGACGACTACGGGGACCCCAGCGCGAAGAAGGCCAGGCAGATCCTTGAGGACGCGGGGATCACCGAGCGCGTCCCGCTCACTCTCTGGTACACCAGCGACCGCTACGGCTCCCAGACCAAGCCCGCCTTCGAAGAGCTGAAGCGACAGCTCGACGCCTCCGGCCTGTTCACGGTGACGCTCAAGAGCCGACCCTGGAAGACGTACGTACAGGGCTACCAGAAGGGCGAGTACCCGGTGTTCGGGCGCGGCTGGTTCCCCGACTTCGCCGACGCCGACAACTTCGTCGCCCCCTTCGTGGGCGAGCAGAACGCGCTCGGTACCCCCTATGAGGCTCCCGAGATCACGGGCAGCCTGCTCCCCGAGTCGCGCCGCAAGAGCGACCGCGGGGCCGTGGCCGAGGAGTTCGAGAAGGCTCAGCAGATCTTCCTGGACGACGCCCGGCTGCTGCCGCTCTGGCAGGGCAAGCAGTACGTGGCCGCCAACGAGGAGATCGCCGGCGCCGAGAAGGCCATCGACCCGGCGACGATGATGACGATGTGGGCACTGTCCTGGAAGACCAGCTGGTAACTCCGCCGATATCCCGATGACCGGCCGGTGGCCTCGCTTTCGGGCGCGGTTGTCAGTGGGCGCCTGTAGGTTCTGTGCTCGGAAGGCGGCCGTGCTCGCGCGCGGCGGCCCACGGTCGCGCGCTGTGCGGCCGTGAAGCAAGCGCACACCGGAGGAAGTTGACGTGACCGACATCGCCATGCTGCCCGAGTCCTGGCGCGGCGTCCTGGGCGAGGAGCTCCAGCAGCCCTACTTCAAGGAGCTCACCGAGTTCGTCGAGGAGGAGCGCGCGAAGGGTCCCGTCTACCCGCCCCGCGAGGAGGTCTTCGCCGCGCTGGAGGCGACGCCGTACGACCGCGTGAAGGTGCTGATCCTCGGCCAGGACCCGTACCACGGCGAGGGCCAGGGCCACGGCCTGTGCTTCTCGGTGCGCCCGGGCGTGAAGACCCCGCCCTCGCTGCGGAACATCTACAAGGAGATGCAGGAGGAGCTGGGCACGCCCGTCCCGGACAACGGCTATCTGATGCCGTGGGCCGAGCAGGGCGTGCTGCTGCTCAACGCGGTGCTCACGGTCCGCGCCGGCGAGGCGAACTCGCACAAGGGCAGGGGCTGGGAGAAGTTCACCGACGCGGTGATCCGCGCGGTCGCGGACCGGTCCGACCCGGCGGTCTTCGTGCTGTGGGGGAACTACGCGCAGAAGAAGCTGCCCCTGATCGACCAGGAACGGCACGTGGTGGTGAAGGGCGCGCACCCCTCGCCGCTGTCCGCGAAGAAGTTCTTCGGCTCCCGCCCGTTCACGCAGATCAACGAGGCGGTGGCGGCGCAGGGCCACGAGCCGATCGACTGGACGATTCCGAACCTGGGCTGACCCGGGTTCCCGCCGTACGGCCAGTGGGACCGTCACCGGCCTGGCCCAGTGGCCGTACGGAGCCGCCTGACCGCGATTGTCAGTGCCTGCCGTTAGCGTCCTTAAGGGACCGACGACGAGTACGACGAGCAGGGAGGCCGCGGTGGCGGAGCAACAGGAACAGGTGGCGCCGGATGCCGTGATGACCCGGATCGGCCAGGTCGTCATGCTGCACCACGGCGGTGACGTCGACGAGGCCCGGGACCGCTTCCTGGAGCTGTGGGCGGAGATCGGCGAGGACGGCGACGCACTGCACCGCTGCACGCTGGCGCACTACATGGCGGACACGCAGCAGGACCCTGCCGACGAACTCGCCTGGGACCTGAGGGCCCTGCAGGCCGCAGGGGAGTTGACCGACGGGCGGGTGGAGGAGCACCACCACTCGCTCGCGGTGCGCGCCTTCTACCCGTCGCTGCACCTGAACCTCGCCGCCGACTACGCGAAGCTCGACCGGACGGAGGCCGCGCGCAGCCACCTCCGCCTGGCGTACGAGGCGGTCGGCACCCTCGGCGACGACAGCTACGGCGACGGCATCCGCGCGGCGATGATCCGCCTGGACCTGCGACTGAACGGGCACGACTCCGCCGGCGGGCGGGAGGAGCGGCCGGGACCGCCCGGACAGCGACACTAGGTCCCAGCGCCGGGGGACCCGTCGTCAACGCCCGTAGGTGTTCTGGCAGATACCGGCCTGCGGGCTGTCGTCCGGCCATCCGCCGTACTTGCGGCCGAGGGCGCACAGATCACTGGTCCTGGGCGGTTCGGCCAGCTCCCGGGGGATCGCGGTCCGGGGGTCCGGCACACGGGGCTTCGGCTGTGCCGGTGGGGCGGGGTCCGGTCGTCGGGGCTTGGCGGAGGGCGCGGTCGCCGGGGTGGAGACGGACTTCGGTGCCGCGGACGCGCTCGGGGTGGGCGTCCGCGACGGGCCGACGCGCTCCAGCGCCTCCTGGGCCGGGGCCTGCACGACCTGGGGTTCGGCGTGGCCGCCGGAGGGCGGCGCCGACGGCCGGGTGGGCGCGGGCTTCACTTCTGGTGGGGCCGGGTGCTTGATGGTCACACAGCCGGAGAGGGCCGAGACGGCTGCGGTGACCAACAGCGTCGCGGTGGTCGTCGTTCGATGCACCCGTGCCACTCTGCTGTGTCCGGACCGATTCCGGGAGAGGACGGGCCCGGGATGCCCCGCATGAGTGACGGGGTCACTCGCCTGTGGCACCGTCGAGGCGCTCCCTGAGCAGATCGGCGTGGCCGTTGTGCCGTGCGTATTCCTCGATCATGTGGTTGTAGATCCACCGCAGGGTGATGGGCTCCTCGATGAGCCGGCTCCTGCCCTCACTGACGTCGTCCAGGGCGAAGCGTGCCGCGTTGCTCCGGGCCGCCGCCATCTCGGCCTGCCAGGCGGCGTACGCGTCCTCCCAGGTGTCCGTGTCGGTGAGGTGGAACTCGCCGTCCGGGTCCTCGTCGCTGTAGTGGAGGGGCCCCGCGTCCTCGTTGGCGAGCACCCTGCGGAACCAGTTGCGCTCCACGTCAGCCATGTGCCGTACGAGGCCCATGAGGGAGAGCTCGGAGGGCGGCACCGAAGCGGTCCTGAGCTGGGCGTCGTCCAGGTCCGCGCACTTCAGCTCCAGCGTCTGGCGGTGGTAGTCGAGGAAACCCTCCAGCGTGGACCGTTCGTCGGCGTTGGTCGCGGGGTCGGTGCGCTTGATCGTCATGATGCGCATCTTCCTGGAGCGGCTCACGCGGCACCACGCATTTGCCGGAACGCCGACGGGAGCCGGTCGGTCGGCCGGGGTCAGCGGCGCAACATCCCGCTCGTCAACTCCCGGAAGCTCTCCCGCAGTTCGTCCAGGGTCGGCACGGCCGCGTGGAACGAACCCGCGACGCACGCGAACATCAACCCGTCGCAGAACGCCACCAGCGACAGCACGTGCCGGGCGGGGTCCCGCGAACCCGCCTCGGTGACCCACGCGGTCAGCGGATCACGGAACCGCCTCCCGGTCGCGTCGTAGAACTCCCGCAGTCCGGGCCGCCGGGTGGCTTCGAGGGCGAGTTCGTAGCGCGCGACCAGCAGGTCGCGGTGACCGGTCAGGTAGCGGTGCAGGGCGAGAGCGAGCCCGTCCACGATGCCCTCGACCCCGTCGTGCCCCTCCTGGGCGGCCGGCATCTCGTCCGGCATGAGCACCTGGGCCTCCCGCTCGGCCAGCCTCCGTACGGCGATCTCCAGCAGTGCCTGCCGGGTGCGCGCGTGGTTCGAGGTCGAGCCCTGAGGGAGCCCCGCCGCCTCGTCGACGGCCCGGTGGGTGAGGCCGCGCATGCCGCGCTCGGCCAGCAGGACGAGGGCGGTGTCGGCGATGAGGTCGGCGCGGGAGGGGCCGGGGCTGCGTACGGGCATGAGATCAACCTACCCCCGGAACTACACCTGTAGTACGGTCGAAAGGGAGGGCAACTACAGCTGTAGTAAGCGTTCGTCGGTACGGAGCGCACGAGGAGGAGCCATGACACAGCAGCGCGGCAGGTCCCACGCCGTGATCGTCGGAGGCGGCATCGGAGGGCTCACCGCGGCGGTGGCCCTGCATCTGAGTGGCTGGCGCGTCACCGTCCTGGAGCGGGCCCGCTCCCTGGAGCCTGTGGGTGCCGCGATCTCCCTCGCCCCCAACTCCCTGCGCGCCCTCGACGTCATCGGACTCGGCGACGAGATCCGCGGCCTCGCCGCCTGGCAGGGCGACGGAGGGGTCCGTACGCCGAGCGGCCGCTGGCTGTCGCGCGCCAACACCGCTGCCCTGGCCGAACGCTTCGGCGGTCCACTCGTCCTCCTCCACCGCTCCGCGCTCATCGACCGACTCGCGGCCCGGCTCCCCGAGGGCGCCGTACGGGTGTCCGTCCCCGCGGCCCTCACCGACCCCGGCGGCCCGGACCGGCCCGCCCGTGTCAGCACTCCCGACGGTGAACTGGAGGCCGACCTGGTCGTCGCGGCCGACGGCATCCACTCCGCCGTACGCCGTGTGCTCTTCCCCGACCACCCCGGCCCCGTCTACGCCGGGTTCACCACGTGGCGCGTAGTCATCCCCGTACCGGGGCTGCACCCCGGCAACGTGACCTCGCACGAGACCTGGGGCAGGGGCCGCATCTGGGGCACCCACCCACTCAAGGACGGCAGGGTGTACGCGTACGCCGCCGCCGTGACCCCCGCCGGAGGGCACGCACCGGACGACGAGCAGGCCGTACTCGTGCGCCGGTTCGGCACCTGGCACGACCCGATCCCGCAGGTCATCGCGGCCGCGCGCCCCGAGGACGTGCTGCGTCACGACGTCCACCACATCGCCGAGCCCCTGCCCGCCTTCCACCGCGGCCGGGTGGTGCTGCTCGGGGACGCCGCGCACGCCATGCCTCCGACCCTCGGGCAGGGCGGCAACCAGGCAGTCGAGGACGCGATCGTGCTGGCCGCCCACAGCGGGGACCTCGCCGCGTACACGGCCGCTCGACTGCCCCGTACGACGGAGATCGCCCGCAAGGCGGTGGGCGTCGCCCGGCTCAACCTGATGTCCGGCCGGGTCGGCACGGCCGTACGCGACGCGATGGTCGCCGCGCTCTCCAAGGCCGCGCCCGGCGTCCTCCTGCGGAGCTTCGACGGGATCGCCGACTGGTGCCCGCCCCAGCCGCCGTATGCTTCGGACGAGGCACGTGCCGGCACGCCCCGGAAGCCCTACGAGTAGCCCTGCGTCCCGGTGGCGCTGGACGGGAGATCCCTGTGAAGGTCGGCTGCATCGGACTCGGCGACATCGCGCGGAAGGCGTACCTGCCGGTGCTCGGCACCCAGCCCGGGGTCGAACTGCACCTGCAGACGCGGACGCCCGCGACGCTCGGGCGGGTCGCCGACAGCCTCCACCTCACCGCGGCGCAGCGGCACGTGGACCTCGACTCCCTGCTCGCCCAGGACCTCGACGCGGCCTTCGTCCACGCGCCGACCGAGGTCCACCCTGAGATTGTCGCGCGGCTCCTGGAGGCGGGCGTACCGACGTACGTCGACAAGCCGCTCGCGTACGAACTCGCCGATTCCGAACGCCTGGTGGAGCTCGCCGAGAAGCGCGACGTCGGGTTGGCGGTGGGCTTCAACCGGCGCTACGCACCCGGGTACGCACAGTGCGCGGACCACCCGCGCGAGCTGATCCTGATGCAGAAGAACCGCGTCGGGCTGCCCGAGGTGCCGCGCACGATGATCCTCGACGACTTCATCCACGTCGTCGACACCCTGAGGTTCCTGGTGCCCGGACCGGTCGACGACGTGACCGTGCGTGCCCGCGTCGAGCATGGACTGCTGCACCACGTCGTGCTCCAGCTGTCCGGCGACGGCTTCACGGCGCTCGGGGTGATGAACCGGCTGAGCGGCTCCGCCGAGGAGATCCTGGAGGTGTCGGGGCAGGACACCAAACGCCAGATCGTCAACCTCGCCGAGGTCATCGACCACAAGGGGCAGCCGACCGTGCGGCGGCGCGGCGACTGGGTGCCGGTCGCCCGGCAGCGGGGGGTGGAGCAGGCCGTGCTCGCCTTCCTCGACGCCGTCCGCGCGGGCAGGGTGCTCAGTGCCCGTGACGCACTGGCGACTCACGAACTGTGTGAGCGGGTGGTGCGGGTGGTGGAGGAGTTGTTCTCCTGAGCCGCACGGCCCGTCCGCCCTCGACGGCGCCCAGCGCGACCAGCACCAGCACGGACGCGTGCACCGGCCATGCGCCGAACCGGACGTAGGGAGTGACACCGTCCGCCAGCGGCACCTGGTACACCACCGCTGTGCTCGCGCTCGTGCCGAGCCAGGAGCCGATGCGCTCGCCGCTCGGGCCGTAGACCGCGGAGACGCCGGTGAGCGTCGCATGCACCATCGGCCGGCCGGTCTCGGCGGCCCGCAGCGCGGCCAGCGACGCATGCTGCTCGGGAGCCCAGCTGTGCTGGAAGGTGGAGGTCGACGACTGGGCGACCAGCAGATCGGCGCCGTCCCGTGCGAGATTGCGGCTCATGTCGGGGAAGGCCGACTCGAAGCACACCATCGGGCCCACCTTCAGCCCGTGCCCCACATCCATGACGACTTGTTTGGTTCCGCGCATACGATCCTCGCCCGCCGCCTTGCCGACCGAGGTGGCCCAGCCGAGGAGCGGACGGAAGGGTATGTACTCGCCGAAGGGGACAAGCCGCATCTTGTCGTAGCGGTCACCGGTGAGGCCCTGTGGGCCGACGAGCACCGAGCTCTTGTATATGCCGGGGTGGCCGGCGCGGCGGGCGTCCACGTTCACCAGGATGTCCGCCCCCGTCTCGCGGGACAGGGCGGCGACACGGCCCGCGAGGTCGGGGCGGTGGGTGAGGTCGTAGCCGACACTGCTCTCGCCCCAGACGATCAGGTTCAGGTCGCGCCCGGCAAGCCCGCGGGTGAGGACCTCCTCGCGGGCGAACCGCTGTTCCGGGCCCACGATGACACCGGGCTGCACGACCCCGATCCGCGCCTGCCCGACCACGTCGGGCCGCGGCGACCACACCCAGGCCGCCGAGGTGACGGCGACGGTCGCGGCGAGCCCGGCGACCGCGGGAACACGGGACCGCCGCACCGCGACGAGCACGGTGACCGCGACGTTGACCGCCACCACCAGGAAGCTGAGCAGCCACACCCCGCCGACCGAGGCCAGCCGCAGCGCGGGCTCCACCTGCCACTGGCTGGACCCGAGCAGCCCCCACGGCCCGCCCAGTCCCTGCCAGGACCGTACGAGCTCCACCATCAGCCAGCCCGACGGCAGCACGACCAGCGCGGCCGCCACCCGCCCGGCCGAGGGCGCACCGGCCAGGAACCTGCGCACCAGCCAGCCCCAGGGCGCCCACAGCACACCCAGCAGCGCGGCTATCACGAAGATGAACACGTGCAGGCTCGGCAGCAGCCAGTGGTGCACGGCCACCAGGAAACCGAAACCGCCCAGCCAGCCGTCGTACGCGGCCCGCCTGCCGGTGGGCGCCGAGCGGGCCAGCAGCATCCAGGGCACGAGCGCGATGTACGCGAACCACCACAGGGATGGCGCCGGGAACGCGAACATCGGCAGGGCCCCGGACGACGCGGCCAGCAGTCCGCGCCGCCACGGGGAGGCCAGCCAGTGATCGGGCATTTTCATGGAGCGCCTCCCTCCCCGGTGGTGCGTACCTCCAGTGTGCGCGCGGCGGACGATCTCCGACAGGTGGTCTCCGGCCACGGTGATCTCCGCGTGGGGGCGGCTTGGAGGCGGCTCAGGGTCGGCTGGGGGC
>NZ_VMNX01000005.1 GCF_009377235.1 Streptomyces acidicola | reverse complement strand
GGAGCTGGGCAGGGCGCGGTGGCCCCGCCGGGGCGGGACGGGGCGCGTCGGGCGTGCCGGCAGGCGGCGCCTCGGCGATCTCCTCCTGGAGGACCTTCAGGTGGGCGTCGCGCACCGCCGGGCCCGGTTCCACGCCGAGCTCCTCGATCAGGCGCAGGCGCAGGTCACGGTGGACGGCCAGGGCCTCGGCCTGACGGCCGGTGCGGTGCAGGACGAGCATGAGCAGCCGGTGGAACGCCTCCCGCAGCGGATGTTCGGCAACGAGTGCGGCCAACTCGGGGGCGAGCGCGGCGAGTCGGGCGTGCCCTTGGCCGGCCGTGGCCCTCTCTCGCCCATCCCCTCCTCCCCCGGGCTCCGCACCCCCGGTCACCGCTCCCTCGGCTCGCGCTCCCCCGCCGAGGTGCCCCGCGAGGCCCAGCTCCGCCTCGTACCGCCACTGAAGGACCAGAAGCCGCGCCTCCTCCAGCCGCTGGGCGAGGGCCTGTCCGCCGAAGTCCTCCTCCGTCGGCCCGCCGAGCGGGGCACCCCGCCACAGGGCGAGTGCTGCCGTGGCCTCGCGCAGTGTCCGCCCCCAGTCCCGTTCGGCTTGCGCGGAGCGGGCGGCGACCACGTGTCCCTCGAAGACACGGACGTCCAGCTCGCCCTCGCCGACCCGCAGCAGATACCCCGGCGGAACGGCCCGCAGCCGCTCCGGGTCGTCCAGCAGCCGCCGCAGCCTCGTCACATGGTTCTGCAGGGAGGCCTGCGCGGACGGCGGCGGCGCCCCGCCCCACAGCGCGTCCTTGAGCGCCTCGACCGAGACGACCCGGCCGGGCTCCAGCAGCAGGGCGACGAACAGGGCGCGCATCTTGCCGCTGCCGATGGGCCGTACGGCGCCGTCGGCGCCGTACAGGACCGGCGGCCCCAGCAGCCCGAACCGTGGCCTCACCTGCGGTCCGAACCGCAGCCCGTCCCGCATAGCACCGCCCGCTGCCTTCCCGCACGACCTCGACGCGCCGCGCCTCACGACGGCTTCGCGCCGCCCGTTGGCCACATGTTAGCGATCCGTTGGCGCCGCCTGATGTGATCACTACATCGGTTCCGGCCCCGACGGTGCACGCGTACAACGCGTAACTCGGGGGAGTGTCGCCGCTGGCGGCTGGAACCGGAATCACGCGGGGCCCGGTCGCCGAGGGGGAGCGACCGGGGCCTTCGTGCATGTCCGCCTGGCCGAATGGCGAATGCTGAATACCGAAGCCCACCGGTCAACGCCGACGCCCGATGTCCGACACCCGATGTCCGACGCCTGGGAGATGGGTGATCGTCTAGATCACGGGTGGCCGTCCCAGCCGCGTGAGCCGCCACACCGTGCGCCACCGCATGGGCCGCCGTTCGCCGCCGGACTGCCGCCAGCCCTCCGCGAAACCGGCGAACCACGCGCGCAGGCCGCCCCACGACCGGACGCGTACGAGCGTCAGCAGCACCCACACGCCGAGGTGGACGGGGATGAGGGGAAGCGGCAGCCTGCGGCGGGTGAGCCAGACGCGGTTGCGGGCGTTCACGCGGTAGTAGATGGCGTGCCGGGCGGGCGAGGTCTTCGGGTGCTGGAGCAGCAGTTCAGGTGCGTACAGGACGGTCCACCCGGCGTCGACGGCACGCCAGGCCAGGTCGGTCTCCTCGTGCGCGAAGAAGAACTCGGCGGGCCAGTCCCCGACTTCGGCGAGCATGGCCAGGGAGAGCGCATGCCCTCCGCCGAGGAACCCGGTGACGGGGCCGCCCCGCAGCGGGTCCTTCGCCCCGATCCTCGGGACGTGGCGGCGCTGGGTCTCCCCGGTCTCGTCCGCGATCCGGAACCCGACGATGCCGAGCCGCGGATCACGGGCGTACAGGTTCCGTACGCCGCGCAGCACGTCCGCGTCGACGAGCAGGCCGTCGTCGTCCAGTTCTACGACGACGTCGACGTCCCCGAACTCCCTGAGCCGCCTCAGGGCGACGTTGCGGCCGCCCGGGCAGCCGAGGTTCTCCTCCGTCTCGATGAGGGTGACCGCGCCCGGCAGGCCGAGGCGCTCGGCGAAGTCGGGCAGCGGACAGCCGTTGCCGACGATCACGATCCGCTCGGGCGCGAGGTCCTGTTTGGCTACGGACACGAGCAGTGCGTCGACCTCGGCGGGCCGGTTCCCCATGGTCACGACGGCGACGGCAATCCGGGGCTCCACCAGCTCCACCAGTTCCACCTCGTCTCGTTCGACTGTCCATCGGGCGCCACCGTCCAGTACGTCCCCGAGGACGGCACTGTTCGTTCCGCCACTGTTCGTTCCGTCACCGATCGGCTGTCACCGGTTGGCTGTCACTGATTGTTTGTCGCTGATTGGCTGTCAGCGGCACGACGCACCACGATGCCAGCCGCGCACCACACCAGCCGTCAACGAAGAGGGCGATTCACACTGGTTGGTTCACTTTGTTCCACAAACGCGTTGCAGGCTCACCACAGGCGGGCGGCGAGGTACCGGGCGCCGACGCGGCGGCGGCTCCCACGAGCGGGCACTCCGTGGCCGGTCCGGTGCGAACGGGGGGGAAACCGTATGCGCGTTGCGGAGAAACCCGTACGTATGTTCTTGATGTCGTCTCCTTCAACTAGCCTTACGGGCCGTTCGGTGTACGTATGACGGGGGAAACGGGGGAGACCCACATGAGCAGTCCGACGGGGTACGGGGTCCGTACCGAGGAGGTCGGCGGTTCCGCGGGCAAGCTGGACAAGGCGGCGGACGAGCTGGACGCGATCAAGTCGACGATTCCGCAGGAGCAGTGCTCGTCCCCCGACGCGTTCGGCGGCGAGGAGGCCGCCCCCGCCTACGACGCCTTCGCCGGAGCGTGGCAGCGGGAGGCGACGGTGCTGCGGGACGCGCTGCGGGAGATCTCCCGCAAGCTGAACACCACAACCCGCAACTACGGCGCGGCCGAGCAGGGCGCCGAGGAGTCGCTGCGCCGTGCGGCGCCCTCCTACGCGGGCCTCTCCGACTTCAACTGACGGACGGCACAGGGGCTTCCGGGCCGCACAAGAACATCCGGACTGCACAAGGACGTCCGGACGGCACGAGCACGTCCGGACCGCACAAGAACTTCCGGGACTTTCCGGGGACAACGGGGACAGAGCATGAGTGCTGCGAACGCCGTGAAAACGGACGACGAGCTGGCGGAACTCGACATCGCGACGCTGCTGCGGTTCGGGCTGGGCGAGGGGAGCCGTATGCGCACGGCTCTCTTCGGCGACGGCGCCGTGGGCGCGGCCGTGGTGCTGGGGCGGGCGGGGGTGTATCCGCGTGCCGTGGCCTTCCTGGCGAAGATCGTGCGCGGCGGCGGCGCCACGTACGCGGCCGGCCTCGACGAGCCCGTTCCGGGCGAGGACGCGGGCAGCACGGTCCGCGCATGGCTGGAGGCCGGGGCGAGCGTGCGGCGCACGGTCGAGGACGACGAGACGCTGGCGCGCTGGCTGTCCGCGGTCGCGGAGATCATGGCCGTACGCGGAATGGTGACGCGGACGACGGGGGGACGGGGCTGATGGCGGGCGAGGACACGACCACCCGACGGGCCGAACTCGCCGACGCGGTCAACGCGATCGAGGACGCGGACTCGAAGAACGATCTCATCGCGGCCATCGAAAAGGCACTGGCCGTCGCCGGGCCCAAGGGGCACCCGGACGCCATCGAGGCAGCGGCCGATTCCTACAAGAAGGCCGCCGACCAGTGCCAGTTCGAGGTCGAGGAGCCGGTCGAGCAGGTCGCGAGCAAGGACCTCCCGCAGGCGTGGGAGGGCATGGCGAGCGTGACGGCCCAGGAGGTCGTCGCGGCGGCCGGGCGTGCCGCCGAGCAGATGACCGAGGCGTTCCGGCAGGGCAAGAAGGCCCTGGAGTGCCTGGCCGACGGCGTGCGTGCCGCCCAGCGTGAGGACGGTCCGGGCCTTGTCGACCTGCGCCGGGCGCGGAACGTGCTCGGCGGCCCGGACGGAGTCTTCGACTGGGTGGAGACGGGCGAGGACATGGAGGAGAAGGAGCGGGCCCGCGAGATAGCCCTCGCGGGTGCCAGGGCCCGGCACGCGGCGGCGGTCCGCGCCGACGACGCGGCCCGCGCGGCGGCCCGCGACCTCAACAAGCTTGCCTCCGAGGCCCGCTCGGGTCATCTGGACGCGTGCGTGAGTCCGGTCGACAAGCTGATGCTGGCCGACACGGCGATGGTCGACGAGAACAGCGCGGCGCGCGAGTACAACGAGATCCTCTCCACGAACGACCTGGAGCGCGCCGGCGAGCGGCTGAACAGCATGAGCGCGGAGGACCGCGCCGAGTTCCAGCGAATGCTGGACGCGTCCGCCTCACCTGAGGAGCGGGCGTACCTGATGAAGGCGCTCGCCGCCGGGAACGACATGGACAGCCTCGGCGACTTCAGCCAGAAGATCGCGGGCAAGGACGAGGCATGGCTGGCCCGGCATCTCACCCCGGTGGTCACCGAGGTGGACGCGAACGGCAACCCCGTCTACGACACGACGCAGAACAGTTTCAAGGGCCAGCAGTGGATCCAGGGCGGCGACGGCCAGGAGGCCAGCTGCGTGGCCTCCTCCACCGTCAACGCCCGCGCCATGGTCGACCCGGTCTACGCGCTGGAGCTGACCGGCGGGCCCGACGGCCAGGAGGACGATCCGGACGCGTTCCGCGAGCGCCTCGTGGACGAGCAGCACCGCGTCCACGACGACGGCGACGGCGAAAGGGGCGGCTTCTTCAACAACGGCCCGCCCACCGGCATGGACGACGAGGGCTGGTCGGAGGTCGCCGACAACGAGCTCAACTCGCCCACGGGCGCCGACTACGAGCGCCAGGACCTGGGCAGCGCCGACGACCGCCGGGGCGTCCTGCCCGAGATCGAGCAGGCCGTCGCGGAGGGCAAGCCCGTCCCGATCAAGACGACCGGCGACGGCGGCCACGCCCTGGTCATCATCGGCGCCGAGAACGGCATGCTCCAGGTGCACAACCCGTGGGGCCAGACCACCTGGGTCAGTGAGGACGACTTCGTCAACGGCAACATGGACAAGGCGTCGGACGAGCGATTCCCGGACGCCACGGGCGTCCACCTGCCGAGGTGAGCCGGTGATGCGCGGGATGGGCGAGATGCGCAGGATGCGCAGGGGAAAGACCTTCTGGGGCGTCACCGGCGGTGTCGCGGTAGTTGTCCTGGGCGGGCTCGGGTTCGTCGGATACGAGACCGTGTCCGACGACGAGGTGTGCTGCGGGATCCCGAAGCCGCTGCACGGGGTGGAGCGCGGCCCGGACGGGGAGATCGACGTCGCCTCCCAGTCCGTCCGGACCACGGTGCTGACCGGGCACGACTTCTCGCTGCACGTCCGCCCGGGCGGCGACGCAGCGGACTGGGAGGTCGCCGACGCGGGCGAGTCGGGCAAGGTGCTGCGCGCCCAGGGCGAGAAGACCGTCAAGGGCACGCACTACTTCACGTTCCGTGCGCTGAAGACCGGCTCGGCGCGCATCGTGCTGAAGGAGACCGACGGCGACCGCACCATGACGTACCCGGTCGAGGTCAAGGACACCATCCAGGGCACCGTCGTGACGAAGGACGCCGAAGGGGCGTACAGCGAGGCGTACGAACCGTCCGAGTCCCGCAAGTTCGACGGGGACTTCGCGGGCACCGTCACCGTGCGCCCCGGCGAGCGGTTCCTCGTCGCCAACCGCTACTCCAACCAGCCGGGCTACACCTGGAAGGTCACCGGGGAGCCGGACGGCGCGGTGGCAGGGCTGGAGCCCGGCCCACCGCACACCACCGGCGACCCGGCCGCCGAACGGCAGGACTGGTACAGCTTCACCGCCCGGGAGAAGGGCACGACCACGGTCGAGCTCTTCGGCTGCTACCGCTGCGGGTACGACAGCGAGCCCACGTCGCCCGAGAGCGAGAAGTTCTCCGTGACGAAGACGCTGATGGTGGTGGTGCGCTGAGGCACCCGGCGACGCGTCGGCGGAGGCCCGGCCGCCGCGCGCAGGACTCGCACGATCCGGTGCATGTCCTCCAGCGCGTCACGGCCGGTGTCGGCGATCGCCTTCAGCGCCGAACCAGCCTTGTCGGGATCCGACTTGAGGGCGTAGCCTGCCCCGTCGGCCTGCAGAATCATCACCGCCAGACTGTGGGCCACCACATCGTGCAGCTCCCTGGCGATCTCCGCGCGCTCCTCGGCCGCCGCGATCTGCACCAGGTGCTCACGCTCCCGTTCGGCCGTGGCAGCACGCGCTTCCAGACTGGCCACGTAGAGCCGGCGTGTCCGCAGCACCATGGCGGTCAGCCACACGGCCGCACAGACACCGCCGATGGCGACGATGTCGCCGACGCTCTCGCCCAACTCCTCGCCGAACGGCAGGAGCCCGCCGAAAGTCACCACCACGCCCAGCAGCACGATCGCGCCCGCCGTGTAGGCGTCCCGCATCGACCGGGCATGGGTGACCACCGAAACCATCGCGATGAGCAGCGCCGCGTCGTACATGGCCGGGGCGGTCGCCAGCACGGACTGGATCAGCGCAAGCCCCGTGACCAGCCACATCACCTTCATCGGCCGGTGCGGCGGAACAACAGCACCAGGGCCATCGCCCCACCGATGACCGGGTCGAAGGCCTGGTCGTAGGACGAGGTCATATAGACCACCAGCACCGCGAGAGCGACGTCGTACACCGTGTGTATCCACGGCAGGGCCAGTAAGCGGCGCACCATGGCCGACAGGCTACGACACCAAGTGGTCAACTCGCGGCCCGCGCCCATGACTTCGGCGCTCACGCAAAACCGAAGGCCGTGCGGCGCTCATCACGTACTGCACACCGTCCGCGGTGCCGCGTGTCTGGAGGGCTGCGCCTCCTGCACCTGCTGTACGTCTTCGAGGAGGCCCCGTATGTCGAGGTCCTCGTCGGCGGCGGCCCTGGCGATGGTCAGCAGGACGGCCTCGTAGAAGGCGTCCCGCACAGCGGGTGCCATGACGTCCGAGGCGTCCAGGCAGAGGGGGACGTCACCGGTGAGCCGTTTGGCGATGTCGCGCTCGGCCGGGCCGTCCTTCGGCCGCACCTGGCGGTTCGCCGAGAAGACGTCCGCGGTTTTGGCCCACTCCTGCTGGCCCTTGCGGGAGGCCAGCCGTTTGATCAGGTCCAGGGCCCGCGGGCTGCTGCTGAACAGCGCGGCGAAGTCGCCGGTCACCTGGTGGGCGCGGACCGAGTACGGGCCTCCGGGCAGCAGCGGAGCGGAGTCCTTCAGGCGCGCGTGCTTGCGCTCCCCCCGGTAGAAGGAGCGGGCGAAGGAGCCCTGGTGCTCCAGGGTGCACCCGTCCCGGCCCTCGAACAGCAGTCCGTTGCGTTCGGGGTCACCGCGGTGATCGGTGAGCAGGGCGTGCTCGGCCGCCTTCCTGTTCTGCTGGAGCAGGCCGGCCCACGCCTCCCATGCGGTGCGCACCGCGTTCCCGGTCCACTTCACGTCGTCGTCCCCCCGCGCCCACTTCCCGTAGACGCCCGGGCCCTCCCGTTGCAGCACGAGGTCCTCGATCCAGTCGCTGCCGGGCCAACCGGAGGCTCCGTCCTCCCCCATGCCGATGCACCAGCTCTCCATCGGTGCCGGTGAGTTGGCGGGCTTGTTGCCCTCGCGGTACCAGACGATGCTCTTCAGGTCCGCCTTGACCGGGACCCAGTACACGTGTCCGCGGCGCGTGCTCGCCGCGTTCCAGGGAGAGCCGTACTCCTCCTCTTCGTAGTAGCCGTTCAGCGGTTTGAGGCGCTGCTGCTCCGCGTACTCGGCGAGTTCGCCGACGCCCGGCATGATCGCGATGTCCGGAGGCTCCCCCGACTGCACCTTGGACAGCAGCACCTCGCGCTGGGCCGCGGTGCCCTGGTACTCAAAGGGGATGCCGAAGCCGTCCAACAGCTCCTTGAACTGCTTTTCCTGGTCGTCGGTCCACGGGCCCAGGATGGTCACCGGCTCGTCGTCCGGCCGTGCCCAGACCGCCACCAGGCTGCCGGCACAGACCAGCAGCACCGTGAGGAGCGCCAGCACCTTGAAACGCCGGGTCACGGTCGCCTCCCGTAGTCGCTGTCGAGCCGAAGACCGAGCCCCACCACGGGCAGGACGACGACCAGGAGGCCGCCGGTCAGGGTGCCCTGGTACACCCGGTCGGTCCAGGTTTCATCGGCCAGTTGCCGCCGGATGTCTTCGGACTTCTCCGTGACGGTCTGCTGTGCCTCGGCCAGGGCATCGACGCTGCAGGATCGCAGGGAGGGCCCGTCGCAGGATTGCCGGGAGACCAAGGTGATCTGCTGCAGATCCCCGACCGCGCCGTCGAGGTCGTCCTGGGCGGAGAACATCGTCAGCAGCGGGACCACCGCGAGCAGCACGGTGAGGGCGAAGGCGACGAGCAGATACGGGGTCCAGTCGCGGCCGCAGCGGTCGCGCAGCACGAACAGCGCGGAGAGCAGGGTCAGCGCCAGGGCCGCCAGGGCGAGTTCGGCGAGCCACCAGCCGCCGCGCTGCAGCCACCCCATGGTGGCGGTGGCTTCGGCGTGCCTCATCTGTATCCGCCGCAGTTCGTCCAGGCGGGGCACGAGTCCCACGTCCGGGCGGGTGAGCAGCGAGTGCGCCTCTTCGAGCTTCTGCTGCCGCATGAGGGGCCGGTCTCGGTACATGGCCGTGCCGAGGTTGATCGAGTTGCTGTAGGAGGCGAGCAGACCGTTGACGGTGCCGAGGTCCTGGTCCGTCCGGTCCGCGATCCGGGACAGGCCCTGGTCGGCGGCGGAGAGCTGGGCCCGGTAGGTCTCGCCCAGGCCCGCGACGCCGACGAGTGTCAGGTCATCCCGGTCATCCAGGCCACGGGCCTCCCGGTCATCCAGGTCACGGGCCTCCCGGTCATCCAGGTCATCGGCCTCCTCGTAGGCGCGCAGCACCGCGAGGCGAGCGGCGGCGAGCCCCTGCACGGCCGACGCCTCGCGGGACGCGACCGCCTCGGTGCCGTCCAGGACCTGACGGCAGGAGACGAGCAGGGCGCTCACTCCCACGGCCGCGCACACCGCCAGGACCAGCAGGTGCGCCTGCAGCAGCCGACGGGTCCGGAAGGGGCTCAGGCGCCTGCGCCAGAAAGCGGCAGGCGAGTAACTGCGCCAGGAGGCGGCGCGTGCGGTCGTCACAGCAGCTTCTCCCCACAGACGATGCAGTAACGGGCCTCGCTCCCGGCCGGGGCGTCGCAGTGACCGCAGCGCGGACCCTGCTGCGGACCGGCGGTGTCCGGCAGCGGTGCGCCAGGTAGGGACCCGGCGCGCAGGATCATCGAGCCGAGCGTGTCGGCCGCGACGGCGGGTCGCAGCTGGACCCGCCCCGAGGCCGCGTCCTCGATGTCGGCGACCAGACCGATCTCGCGCAGAACCCAGTCCTCGCCGAGCCGCACCGCCAGGCGTGCGGCCTGCCCCAAGTAGCGTTTGGCTGCGTCAGGTTGGTGTTCCCAGAGGGTGAGTCCCTGGCGCAGGGCGTCCCTCATCACGGCGGTGGCCTTCAGGGTGGACACGCCGTCACTGCCCGCGGGGACGTGGGGCGGTGGCCGCCGGGGGCGGTGCCAGCGGGCGGTGACGGGCGCGTGGACATCGCCGATGGAGACCATGGCGAACTGCAGGTCGGTCTCCAGCGGGTCGGCGTGGGCGTCGGCGACGAGGGTGAGCAGGTAGTCGCGACGGCCCTGCTCCCACTGGTACGTCGGGAAGCTCCAGTGGCGCGGCCCGCCGGGCTGGGACAGTCCGCGCAGACGGTGCGGCCGGGGCGCCTTCTCGCTCAGCGCGACCTGACGCACCGAGGGCCGCACGGTCACCTCGACCGGCAGTTGGGGCGCGTGCACCCGGCGCAGCCGCCGGATGGCGGCGGTGATCTCCCGGCCGAGGCCGTCGTCCACGAACTGGGCGGTGCCGTGCAGCCGTTCTGCGAGGGTCAGCAGGGGGTCGGGCGTCCAGTCGGCGCCCACGGCGAACACGTCGCAGGTGAAGTGTCCGGCGCAGGCGTCCAGTTCCTCCTCCAGACGGGTCTCGCCCGGGGCGCTGGACCCGTCGGTGATCAGCAGCAGATGGCGTACGGACAGCGGGCGGCCGGCGAGCAGGGCGCGTGACCTGGCCGCCCAGGGGGCGTACCCGGCGGGGCGCGGACCGTCCCGGTGCAGCGGGACCGCGCCCGCGGCGAAGACGGCCCGGCGCTTCTCGTCCTCGTCGGCTACGGCCCACTCGGCGCCGCCTCGCGGATAGCACCCGACGGGCTCGGGGCCACCGCCGAGCACGATGAAGGAGATGCCGTCGGGCAGGGCGCGCAGTGCGGCCGGCAGGGCGTGCCGGACGGCCGCCCTGAGGGGCTCGGCGACATCCACCGCGATGACCACGGCGAGTTCGACCGCGGGCAGATCGGCGGGAGCGCCGGTGGCGGCCACCTCGACCCTCAGATGTGCCTCGATCTTCGCGCTGCGGTGCGGGCGCAGGTAGCCGTCGAGGTCGACGTGCAGCCGGATGTCCGGCTGCGTCGGCCGGGTGTGGCTGCTCATGTCGTACGTCACCGCTCCTTCCCCTTCGTCACCGTCCGGACCCGGGTGGGGGGCCGTGCGGGCTTTCGCTTGCCGTCCGGTCTGTCGTTGCCGTCCGGTCTGTCGTTGCCATGCGGTCTGTCGTTGCCATGCGGTCTGTCGTTGCCATGCGGTCTCGCTGCCGCACGGTGTCGCCGCTGTGCGGTGTCGCTGCCGTGCGGTGTCGCTGCCGTGCGGTCGGTCCCTGCTGTGCGGTCGGTCCCTGCTGTGCGGTCGGTCCCTGCTGTGCGGTCAGAACACGGTCTGAGGTCGTACCGCGTGCAAGAGGTCCACGAGGTGTTCGTGGGCGGTGGCCGACTCCCGGTGACGTGCGGCCAGTTGCCGGTAGTGCGCCTCGATCCGTTCGCGCAGCCCGCGTTCCTGCGCGCTCAGGTGCCTCAGGCCGCGAGCGTCGAGCCGTCCGGCGCCTCTTCCCCGGGGGCCGGGCCGGTCGCTGCTGCTGTACAGCGCGTCCAGCTTCCATTCGTCCAGTTCGGTGCGCAGGCGCAGTGCCTCGTCCTCGGACAGGCTCGGCTCGCCGGCGCCCGGTTTCTGGCGTACGAGGGCGTCCAGTTCGGCGAGCGCCGCGTCGACCTCGGTGGGCGCGGGCAGCGGATCGCCGTCTCCGGGCAGCCGGGCCGCGCGGATGCGCAGGGAGGCGATGCGCACGACGGTGTGGTCCAGGGTGCCGGGGCGGACCCGGCCGAGCACGTCGAGGGCCGCCCGGCGGTCTCCCGCGCGGAGCGCGAGCCGGGCCAGGCCGAGGGCGGCGCCGCCGTGCGCGGGGTTGCGGGCGAACACCGCCTCGTACAGTTCCCTGGCGCTGGGCCCGGCCGTGTCGTCGCCGAGCCGCTCCCCGCAGTAGGCGAGGGCGAGTTTGGGCGCGTACTCGCCGGGCACTTCGAGGCGGACCCGCGTGAAGTGGGTCTTGGCCTCGGCGACCCGCCGTGGGGCGTCGTCGAGGTCGGCGCGGCGCAGCGCGACCAGGGCGCGGTGCCACTCAAGCCGCCACCGGCGCACGGCGGACGGCCCCGGAAGGGAGTCGGCGGTGTCGAGTTCCTCCTGGGCCCGCTCCAGGTCCTCCCGTGTGTTCCGGCCCAGCAGGACGCGTACGTTGTGGAGGCGGATCTCCACCGAGGGCGGCTTCTCGCCCTCCTGGCCGAGGAGCTGGCCCGGGTCGTAGCCGCTGCTCACCTCGAACCGCGCGGTCTGCGGATCGCCCGGATAACGCCTCGGCACCGGCAGCCAGCGGGCGATCTCGGTGGGGGTGGGCGCGCCGAGGTCGAGGGCGGGGGCCACGGGCGGCGCGTACCGGTCGCGGCGGGGGCGGTCCAGCCAGTGCTCGATGCCCGGCACCGTGCCGAGCCGGGCGCCGAGCAGCTGCGGGGACGGCGAGAAGTAGTCGGAGGGCTCGGGCGGGTCGGTCTTGCCGCGCAGCGCCCGGATCTCCCGCAGTGCGCCCCGCAGTTGGGCCGCCATCTCGCGGGCGTCGGCGAAGCGCAGCCCCGGGTCGCTCCGGGTGGCGCGCGCGACGACGCCGCGGAAGGAGGCGGTGCCGAGGCCGGGTACCTCGTCGACGGCCCAGCCGGCGAGTTCCCGCAGGGTGACACCGACCGTGTGCAGGTCGTGGGCGACGGTGGGCACGGCCGAGGACCCGGTCTCGGGCGCCATGTAGTCGGGTGTGACATGGGCGGGCGGCTGGCTCTGGCCCTGCTCGCGCATGCCGCCGAGATCGATGACCTTGACGCCGTCCCCGTGGTGCACGACGTTCGAGGGCTTCATGTCCCCGTACACGAAGACCCGTTCGCCGCCGGCGTGCAGATGGACCAGGGCTTCGAGGATCTGGCAGCCGTACGCGGCGACGTGCTCGATGTCGAGGACCGACTCTCCGCGCCGGGTCTCCTCGACGACCTTTTCGAGGGTGCCGTCGCCGACGTCGTCCATGACGATGTAGCCGCCGGTGACCTGCCCGGTGTCGTCGCGGCGGGCGACGAAGTCGCGGATCTGGACGATGCGGGGGTGGCGGATGGCGACCAGGTTGCGTCGTTCGACGTCGGCGAGCCGGGCGCCGTCCTGCTCGTAGCGGTTGAGCAGTCCCTTGACGGCGACGACGTCACCGAGATGCGTGTCCTCGGCGAGATAGACCCAGCCCTGGCCGCCGTGCGCGATGGGGCCCATGATCCGGTACTGGTCGCGCAGCACATCGCCCCCGGCGAGTTCGGGCCGGTACGAGTACGGGTCGCCGCAGGCCGGGCAGTGGCCCTCCATCGGCACCGGGCCCACGGTGTAGGGCGGCGCGAAGGTGATGCCGCACCCGGAGGACGAGCAGCTCATGCGGATGCGCAGCGACGCCTCGGGATGGATGAGGCGTTCCTGTGCGGGGCGCGGCGCGCGCTCGGGCAGTGCGAGGAGCTCGTGCGGGCCGAAGTCCCGTGGGTCCTCGGGCAGGGCGGGCAGCCCGGGGCCGTTCTTCGCGCGGCCGCACTCGGCGCAGTGGCCGGTGGGCAGCAGGGTGCCGCCGCAGGGGGCTCCGGTGAAGCGCCGGTGCGGGCAGACCGCCGTCTTCTCGTCGTCCTCCTGCCCGGGCCGGGCGGAGCTCTTCATGACCGTCCTCCGGAGCGTCCCAGGTCGGCTCGCAGGGTCCTGATCAGCCGGCGCGACCGGGCGAGCTGCTGCTGCGGGTCCGTCAGGTCGTCGATTGCGCGGCGCTCGCCCCGGCGCCGGTCGGCCGTCTCCGACACGGAACCGAGGGAGGCGCTGTCGACGACGTCGAAACGGACCGCCCGGCTGAACTCCGCGCGCTCCAGTCGGGCGAGCAGCGCGTCCGCGTGGCCGAGGAGTGCGGGCCGCAGCAGGTCGTCGCGGGCCGCGCTCCAGCCGGTGCCGCCCTCGTGACGGAAGACGAGCAGCAACCGGAAACCCAACACCCGCAGCCGGGCGAGGAGTTCGATCAGTGGACCCGGCTCGGGCTCCTCGTCGAGTCCGTCGACGAGGACGGTGACCTGGCGGCCGGGGGCGAGCGCGGGCACCTGCGCGGGCGGGGGCTTGGTGCCGAGCAGCCAGTCCCAGTACGCCAGGTACTGGCCCGGCGGGAAGTCGATGTGGCTGAGGGCGTGGTCGGCGAGGTCCGGCCTGCTGGAACCGCCGCCGCGGCAGACGAGGTGGGCGCGGTGCAGCAGATGCCGCAGCGAGCGGTCCTTGCCGCTGCCCGGGGACACCACGGTGATCTTCACCGGGTCCTCGTCCGGATCGTCGAACCACCGGGCCAGCCGCTTCTCGAAGCCGTGATCCCATGCTGCCGGACTGCTCAACTCCCTTATGGCTGGTGAGAGTTCGGCGATGCGGTCGATGGGGATCAGATACGAGAAGGCGAGCCGGTTGTTCTCGGGCAGCAACGCGCCCATGTCACCGCGCCAGCTGACGACGAGGCCGACCACGCGGGCGGGACGTCCTTCGTGCGGCCGGGTGCACACGCCGGCGCCGCTGAAGCCCTTGCGCACCACCTCCGCCCTGGTGACGGCGTCGAGCTGCACCCGCTCGCCGCTGGCCCCGGCGACACGGCCCCACAGGGTCATTCCCTCGTCGAAGCCCTCCGCGTAGCCGGTCGCGTACACCTCCATGCCGCTCCACAGCCTGGGTTCCAGCGGGGCCGGGCGCGCCCGTGGGCGCGGGCTGTCCAGGCGCAGTACGGCGACGTCCTCGCGGCCCTCGCTCTTCGGCAGCCAGCCGCCGGGCGGGACGCGTGCGGCCACCGGTTCGAGGCCGCTGTTCTCCGCGAACTCCAGCCACATCACGGCGTCCGGCCTGCCCACCACGTGTGCGCAGGTCAGTGCCGTGTACTGGTCGACGAGCACGCCGGCACCACAGATGGGTCCGTACGCGTCCTCGCGCCGCAGCCTGAGTCTCCAGTCGGCACGCAGTTCCCCCATACCGCCTCAGACTACGCGCGGAGCAACGTACGTCCCTAGACTTCGGACCAAGTTCGATTGGTCGATCAATCGGTCAATCAACGGAAGTCGGCGGTGTGTTGACATGGGGGATACGGAACCGGTCGGTCTCGCGGAGGCCATCGGCACGGTCCGTGCGGAGCCGGCGCGGGTCCAGGACCTGGGTGCCGCGAGCCGCCATCACGAGGTGAGCCGCGGCCGGCCGGAAGCCCGGGCGAGCACTCTCAGCGGTCGGTAAGCAGCCCGGCGTCGTGTGCGAGGACGGCGGCCTGTACGCGGTTGGCGCAGCCGGTGCGGGTGAGGATGCGGCTGATGTGCGCCTTGACCGTGCCGGCACTCAGGTGCAGCTGGTCGGCGATCTCCGCGTTGGACAGGCCCGTACCGAGCAGCCGCAGGACGTCCCGTTCGGCCGGGGTCAGCTCCTCGATCCTGCCCAGGGCGGCCTCGGTGTCCCGGCCGGACCGTACATGCCGGTCCAGCAGTTGCCGGGTGATCCGGGGTGCCAGTACCGGCTCTCCCCTCGCGGCGAGCTGCACGGCACGGATCAGGTCGGCGGGACCGGTGTCCTTGAGGAGGAAACCGCTCGCCCCTGCCCGCAGGGCGCGCGTCACGCTGGCTTCCTCGCCGAACGCCGTCAGCATCACCACACAGGTGCGGGGCGAGAGACGGGCGATGTCCTCGGCGGCCGCGATTCCGTCCAGGGCCGGCATCTGGATGTCGAGCAGGGCGACGTCGATGTCCTGGGCGCGGCAGGCCGCGACGGCCTCCCGGCCGTCGCCCGCCTCGGCGACCACCTCGATGTCCTCGGCGTTCTCCAGGATCAGCCGGATTCCCACGCGCATCAGCGCCTCGTCGTCGGCGACCAGGACTCGGATCATCAACTCATCTTAGGACTGCCTCGTCTTAGAACTGGCTCATCTCAGGACTGCCCCATCTCAGCACTGCCTCATCTCAGGACTGCCATGGTCAGCAGTACGACGAGGAAGCCCGCGGTCGGCAGGACCACGAGCAGCGCGGCGCAGCCCGACCCCAGCACGCGCGGCCAGGTCAGGATCTCGTCCGGCAGCGGGGCATGCGCCCCTCCCTGACCGGCTCCGCCGGGCTGAGGGCCGGCCGCGTCCGCGGGGGCGTCGGCACAGGCACCCGGGAGCGCGGCGGCCGGCCCGGCGGACTCCGGGCGTCTGCTGCCCTGGGCGGGCAGCCAAGCCGCCACGCGGAAACCGCCGTTCGTCAGGGCGCCCGCCTCGAACCTGCCGCCGAGCAACGAGATCCGCTCCTGGCAGCCGGCCAGCCCGCTGCGGGTTCCTCCCTGGGAGTGGCCCGCCGCGCGCGGCGCCTGGTTGGTGACGGACACCTCGATCCCCTGGTCCGTGCCCCTGACCTCCACCCTGGTGGGCGCGCCGGACGCGTGCTTCAGCACGTTCGTCAGCCCTTCGCGGACCACCCGGTGGATCGCCTGACGCGTACGGAGCCCCACCTCGGCCGTGTCCGGAACGGACCAGTCCAGCTCGACGGTGCTGCCTGTCTGCCGGGATTCCGTCACCAGAGCGGTGATGTCCTCACGCGTTCCCCTCTCGTTCCCCGTCCCGTCCGTCGGTTCCGTGATGTCCTCGTGCCGCAGGACACCGAGGATTTCGCGCAGTTCCTCCATGGCCGTACCGGCGGTCGTGCGCAGCAGCTCGGCCTGCCCGGCGAGGGCGGGTGCCTGCCGCGCGGCGCCGAGCTCAAGCGCCCCGGCGTGCACCGACATCAGGCTCAGCCGGTGACCCAGGAGGTCGTGCATCTCTCCTGCGATCCGGGTCCGTTCCTCCATCCGGGCCGCCGCGGCGGTCAGCGTGCGGGCCTGTTCCAGATAGGCGTTGCGCTCCCGCAGCAGGCGGACCAGGGGCCGCCGCCGCCCCAGCAGGGTGCCGGACAGGGCGGGCAGCAGCAGAAGCAGCACCGCGGAGAGGGCGCCGTCGGCCAGTTCCCACGGCAGGTTCCCGGACCGGACCAGGGCACGGACAACAGCCAGGACACCGACGACGCCGCAGGCCACCCCGACGACCTGCCACGCACGCCGCGACGGTGCGATACGACGGGTGGCGGACAGCACGATCAGCGGCACCACCGCCAGCGTCCACACGTTGTGAACCACCACCAGCAGAGAAACGCACAGGACCGCACCGACCGGCCGGGCACGCCGAACCGGGACGAGCAACGCCGCCCACAAGGCCTCCAGCACCGCCCACACCGGCCGGTCCGGGGGGACCAGCAGCAGCGGTACCAAACCGAGGCCCGCCGCCAGGGCAGACAGCAACGCCTCGACGACGACCGTACGGCGCTCAGCGGCACGCACGGCGGCCCAGCTCGCGCGGACCTCGCGCCGCACCCACCGCGGCAACCCGCTCAGCGTGCGCCACAGCCGTACGGGCGGGCCCAACGGCTTTGCGTCCTCGTCCACCTGACTCACAATCACCCCTGCTCCGCCACCGTGGATCCCCCGGGAGGAACGGTAACCGCGGCAACCGCGGCGTCGATCACCGCACGACGCCCCCCGGATGTCACGCGCCCAGCCGGGAGCTCAACTCCGCCCGCAACGCGGCGAGGTCCACCTGGTCGGCAGCCAGCAGCCGTACGACCGCGCCACCGACCCCGGCAGCCGTGTCACCCGCATCACCCGCAACGTCCGTCACCGGCTCGTCGAGCAGCGCGGAGAGCAGGTGGACCGTACCGACCGTGGGCGAACCGTGCTCGGCGGCGGACAGCCGCGCGACCGCCATGATCCGGTCGGCGGCGGCGGACAGCCACACACCGTCGCCGTCACCGTCGCTGTCGGGAAGAGCAGCGGGCTGGGTCTCCGAGGCCGAGGAGACCAGGGAAACCTGCCGTACGCCGTGCCGGCGCAGCAGGGCCGGAGCGGCGTTGGCGTCCGCCAGACTCGCGGGAAGCGAGCGCCCGGCAACGGACAGTGCCCGGTCCAGAGCCAGTATCCCCAGCAGAAGATCCACCGGCTCCACCGCGGCACGCCCGCACCGTACCGCTTGCCGGACGGCCTCGTTGGTCACCGCGAACACCACCGGTGAGCCGTTCACCGTGGACCCGGAGGTCCACGAAGCAAACGCGCGTGTCAGGCGGTTACCGCTCTTGCCCAGCGTTCCGCACCGTCGGAGAAGAGTGACGCCACGGGACTCCGGTCCCTCGGTCTCCGCCGCGGCGCTCGCGTCCAGTGCGTCGAGCGCGGTTGCCGCGGCGGCCAGATCCAGCCGCTCCAGCAGCAGGGCTTCCCGTGCCCTGCTGTCCGGCAGGTCCACCAGGGCACGGGCCACATGTCGGCAGCGCACCGAGATCGTCCCCTCGGCGCGGGCCTTGCCGATCGCGAGGAGCAGGCACGCGCGCAGCGCCCCGGTCATCCCGGGCAGCGCCTGGTCGCTCCCCGGGGCCGAGCGGCGCGAACCGAGGCCGAAGCGCCAACATGCCTCGCGCCAGGTGGCATCGACTGTTTTCTCATCGGCCTCCCGATGATCCTGCTGCTGGTCCTGCTGTTGGGGCTGCTGTCGGGCCTCCTCATCGGCGCCGTCCGCGCCGTGCGCACCGCGCACCTCGTCGTCGCTCACCCAACCGCGACCCGCGTGGCCGGTGATCAAGCCGCTGAGCGAACCGGCCTTCCGCATCCCCGGGGCGATCGCCTCACCGGCGTCCGTGTCCCCCAGCACGAGCTCCCCCAGCAGGGTGTCCGTCCCCACGACCGACAACTCGCACCTGACCGCACGGCGCAGTGTCTCCACGAGCAGGTCCATGACGTCCTGCTCGAACTCCGTGGTCGCCCCGACCACGGCCGTGCCGTCGGCGTGGGCTCCGGTCGTCTCTCGCTGCCCCATCAACGTTCCCCTCAAAGCGCGGTGGCCTGGTCACCACGACGCTAGCCCCACCCTCATCGACACCGCGTCGGCCGACCGGCCAGATTCCCGGTCCGATCGGCACACCGGTTACGCACATCGGCCGGGACACATCAGCGCCCCGGCATGCCCTCCCACAGTCACTCCCCGTGGTAGAGGCGGGGCGGGTCGATCAGTTGGATCGTGGGGTCGCTCTTCGCGAGGCGATGCAGTTCGTCGGTGAAGCCGGTGCCGCTGAAACAGTGCAGCCGGGTCGCCTCGGTGGCCGTACCACGTGCCGTCAGGAGGTTGCGGATGTGCCGGAGGCGTTCCAGATGGCCGATCCCCATCACGTCGTTCCACTTCGCTTCGCCGATGGCGAGCAACGCCTCGCGGCCGTCCCAGGTTTCGCCGTGGACGGCGACATCGACTTCGTGGCTGGTCCTGGCGGCCGGGTCGTTGACCGTGCCGCTGGCGACCCGTGTGACGTGCCCGCCGTGCGTGTCGGGCGCCGCGTGCCAGCGGGCCCATTCCCGGCAGACCTGTTCGAAGTGCGGGCCGACGACCTTGCTGCGGAAAGTGGACTGGGCGCGGTGCCAGACGGCTGGTGCCCGACCGGGACGTTCCAGGTCGCCCCATGCCGGGCGCATGACCGCGTGGTAGAAGGTGACAAGCGGCTCGGCGATGCGGTAGGCGGAGCGGTTACGACGGAAGGCGTCCGCTTGATGGGTGATCATGCCAACGTCCTGGAGAACGCTCAGCGGATGGGCGAGGTCGGTGGACTTGCGTCCCAGGTAGTCGGCGATGCCGCCACGGGCGGAGTTGCCCGCGGCGATGGCGGCCAGTACGGAGTGATAGAGCGCGGTGTCGTGGAGTTCGGGCTCTTCGGCCAGCAGGTAGCGGGCTTCACGGAAGAGCGGACGGGCCGGGTTGAGGACCGCGCGGGTGACCCAGTCGTCGAAGTCGTCCGGTCCGGCGGGTGTGTCGCCCTGAGTGAACTCACGTCGGTAGGCGGGTGTACCGCCGACGATGGCGTTGGTCAGCAGGGCGGTGCGTGGGTCGGCGATCTGCCAGAACTCGGCCGCGAGGCGGAAGTCCAGGGTGGGAACGACGAGTTCGAGGCCGGCCCTGCCACGCAGTGGGGCGTTTCCGGACAGCAGCTTGCCCATGAACGACAACGCGGAGCCGCACAGCAACAGGCGTACAGAAGTGTTGCTGTGCTGGGCGGCGGGGTCGAGAGCACGCTGGATGATCGAGGGCAGGGACGGTGAGGCCTTGGCGAGAAAGGGGAACTCGTCGATCACCGCCACGGTGGGGTTGCCTGCGACAGCGATGCGCATGAGTTCCGTGACGGCCTCGTCCCAGTGCGCGAAGCGGAACGGGGTGGACTGGCCGCGATAGCGGGCCAGCGCCTCACCGAACTGACGCAGCGCGTCGGCTTCTGTGGTCTCGGTAGCGGTGAACATGAAGCCGCCCGCGGCACGGGTGACCGCGTCGAGCAGGAAGGTCTTGCCCTGACGGCGACGCCCCGAGACCACACCCAGCGTGGCCTGCGGGCCGGGCAAGGCGGCGAACCGGGTCAGCTCGGCCCATTCGAAGTCACGGTCGAACATCTCAGGAGGCTTGTCCACAGCACCACCCTCGCACATATAGGTGCAGTTATTATGCCTGCACCTATCAAACCTTGCGATCTCCGACTCGCCGAGTGGTCCGACCCAAAGCCATCTCCGCACCTCTGCAACCGTGCGACCATCACGAGCCGTGATGGAGACCAGATGTGAGACCGGGGGCCGACGCGCGGGCAGTGCGCTCCCCAAAAAAAGCACCCACTGCGCAAATAACCCCAAGTCAGAAACAATCCGACCTGGGGTTTTAAATGGAGCCGCCTTCGGGATTCGAACCCGAGACCTACGCATTACGAGACCATGAGCGTTCGCGTTACGCAGTGCCTCGTCGTGCTGTCCGGTGACGTTTTGCTGATCAGAGCACAAGCGACAGGTTAACCCGTGCTACCCCGTGACGCACCGTCCAAAGGCGTCCGTCCACCGGCTGTCCACCGACGGGGCCGCTTGACCGGCCGCCTCTCGCCGCCCCATCACCTCTGGCGAAACCCTCGACAGGGGCGGAGCCCGGCACGAGGACGACTGTCCATCTCTCACAAGGAGTGACCGCGCGGCACGTCGCCATGACCGCCGCATCCTCCCTCCATGAGGAACCCCGATCGAAACGATATCTACTACTGGCGATGAATGGTATCGTTTCACTGGCGGAAGCATCTCCGAGAGGATCATCCACATGGCCAGAACCGTCATCGACCTCGACGAAGACATGGTCACGGAGGCCATGCGCATCTTCGGCACCAAAACGAAGGCCAAAGCCGTCCGCCTGGCCATGGAAGACGCCGTCAAGAGGCACCTTCGGCAGGAGGGCTTCGACGCCATGGAGGCCGGCGAGCTCGACTTCAGTGAGATCGTCGAGAACACCGGCCCCCGCAACGCGGACGGCTCCCTCAAGCGCGACGGCGACCGCGACGGAGGCCGGGCCGCCTGATGCAGGACCGCTACCTGATCGACAAGTCCGCCCTCGCCCGCTGGACGAAGCCGAACGTCAAGGAGGTCCTCAAGCCCCTGCACGAGCGTTACCTCCTCGCCGTCTGCCAGCCCACCGAGTACGAGATGATCCACTCCGCACGGGACAGCTCGGAAGCAACTCGGATCAGCACCTGGCTCCACGCCTTCGACTACCTCCACGCCGACGACCGCGCCTTCGCCCGCGCCCTGGAAGTCCAGCGCCACGCTCTCAACGCAGGCTTCCACCGCGCCCTGTCCCTCCCCGACCTGCTGATCGCCGCCACGGCAGAACTGCACCGGCGGACGGTCCTCCACTACGACGGCGACTTCGACATGATCGCCTCCCTCACCCGTCAACCCACCGAATGGGTCGTACCGCCCGGCAGCGCCGACCGTTGAGCAGACCGGCTGTCTGCCGGGAGAGGTCGGCGAGGGCGAGATCCAACGGGAACGGGACAGAGATGGGCAACGAGTCGCGGTGACCGCCGGTGGCCACGTGCACCCGGGTGGCGTCGTCGAAGCCCGTAGGTGAGCACGACCGGCAGACCTGATTCACCCTCGATGCGCCACAGATGGGGGACCCCGGCGTCGGCATAGAGCCCCGGCTTGTTCTCTGGCCCAGCCCGGCGCCGTAGGCCGTGATAACCGCCTGGATACGGGTCGTTGAGCGTCTGTGGCCCGGAGTCTTCGGGGGCGGGCTGCCTGGACGGGGCGACGCCCTGGCTGGTCGCCTCAGCCGACGAACCGGTTCCGGCCGGGGCGTAGCTTCGCGACGAGGCCGCGGAGCCGGAAACCGCAGTCATCCGTTCCGCAGCGACATCAGCCATGCCAGGTCCGCCGCCGCCTGACGGCGGACCGTCTGCTCACGGGTGAACAGCTCCTGGGTCTTCGTCAGCACCAGCGTGTACGGGCGCCCCTGCCGCCTGGTCTGGTGGCGCACCGGCAACTCGGCCGAGTCGATCCTCGTGTGCACATGCCGTCGCCCCTCCTTCGCCAGTGGCCATTCGAGGACCCGCCGCGACCGGGACCCGAGGAAGGCGCCGAGAACACCGCACAGCTCGCAGCCGCACCCGGCCCAGGCCACTGCCCAGTCGTCGGCAGCGCGCGGCGGCCGCGCGCACACCGAGCGGAGCCGGTCCGCGCTGTCCCGGGCGATGACGTCGAGCCCCGCCGCACCCCACTCGGCCGACGTGCTCGCCTCCGCGGCGTGGCGCAGCAGCGGCATCAGGCACTCGAGTACCGTGTCCCCGCGTTCGCGCAGCACCGCCAGGATCCCGTCCCGCAGATCTTCGTCGGCCGCCACCAAGACGTGTCGCAGCGGCAGAGTCAGCTGCTGCAGCCGCGCACGGCGGATCTCGGCAGGCCCGGTCGTTGTCCACAGCCGCAGACCGCTGTCCACCGCGGCCCAGACGCCGACGGACAGCAGCCGTGCCACCGCCGACGCCCGATGCGCACGCAGCGCCGTGCACAGCTCCGGCAACCGCTCGGTCCACTCGTACTGCTGCGACGGGAGGCGGTGCTCCGAGGCGAACCAGGCGTCGACAACCGAGCGCATCCACCCGGTCCCGTACCGGTCGGCAACCGCGGCGAGTCCGTCCGCGTGCTCCGGGTCCAGCGCACCCGCCTGGAACGGCTCCAGCAGCATTGCCGCGGTCTCGGCCGCATCCAGGCCTGCGGTCACCCGCAACGCGCAGTCCAGCAGCTCGGGTTGCGGACGGGTGCTCTTCCAGAACGGTGCGAGGGACTGGGCCTGGTCGCGCGCCTGGTCGAGGTCGCCCCGCGCGATACTGGCGCGCAGTTCCTCCAGGGCCCACCGCGATCCGGCCTCGCCGCGTGCCGCGAAGGCACGCTCGCGCGGCCACACGACGACCGCGGCCCGCCGGTACCACCGGTCCAGTGTGTTGCCGTAGTTGCCCATGTAGCCCTCGTACTGGGAGTCGTAGGGCGTCAGGTCCGCGTTCGCGGTGCTCGCGCACACCTCGTAGTCGTGAACCCGCAACGAGATCGGCTCGCCACCGGTGCCGTCCGGACCGGTCCACCAGCCCAGGGTGATCTCGTCGTCGACCAGCTCCTGGAGGACGTAGTCCCCGTCCTCGCCCGCATCGCCGCTCTCCTCCTCATCATCCTCGTCGTACCCATAGTCGTCCCAGGGGTCGTCCCTCTCGGGATACGCATCCCAGGTCTCCTTCACCTCGGCCAGCGCGAGCACCGACTCGCACCCGGCCTGCCCGGCAGCGGCGCGCAGCAGAGCGGCACGCCCCGCGTCGGCGCCCTTGAGCCGCTCCCAGCTCAGGCCCCGCTGGGTGTACTCGTGATCGAGCAGGTACACGAGCCGGGTCGGCGGATCCAACTCGCGGGTGCCGTAGCGCGGTTTGGCGGGCGAGCCGAAGTGTCGGCCCAGACTGTGTGCAAGCTCCGCCAGCGGTCCGGACGCCTCCGCCGAAGTTCCCGGCTCGGCGAGCAGGTTGAAGGTGAGCGTCACCCGGTACCCGGTTCGGACCGGAGTGACCTGGTGCCGGCAGTCGGCGTAGAAGGCGACGAGAGTCAGATCCGTCTTCGAGGCGCGGTAGGCGCACTCCTGCCCGGCGTGCTCGACGACCAGTTCTCCCCCCGTGTGCGCCGAAGGCAGGGAGAGCACCAGCGTGCCCACCATCGCGTCGTCCTTCTCCGAATCCTGGTGCGGAAGGAAGAACTGGCCCTTGCCGTACACCAGCATCGCGTGCGGCTCAGCCCGCAGCCGGGTCGCCGACGGGAGACCGAGAGCGTCCCGGAAATGCTCCAGCGCGCCGCTCAGCAGCGACGACCAGGAAGGACCGGCAAGACTGAGCTGATCCGGCAAGATCTGCCAGGTGTCACGCACACTGGTGTCGCTCAGCGTCTGTTCGCCCCGCCCGAACAACGCCGGCCGTGCCGCCGAGATCAGCCGCTTCACCTGGGGCGCCCGCAACGGAAGGCGCACCGGCCCGACCCCGACCACCTCAAGGCCAAGGCCGGCCACCGGCGCCTCCAGCCGGGCGCTGAAAGCCCCCGCCGCCTTCGCCCCGCCGAGCAGCCCAGCCAGCCGGTCCCTCGGTGTCACCACACGCCTGCCCTCCGCCGCCCCCTGCGGGCCCGTCGGTCTCGGCCCGATCCTACGAACCCGACGGCACTGCCAGGACCGTAACCGTGGACGGGGCCCCGAACGAGGGACCACATCCAGGTCCCGTGAGATGAGCCGCAGCGCCTGTCGATAGTCTGCACGGATGTGAGCGAGTACCAGTACTACGAGTTCCAGGCCGTCGACCGACCGTTGACGAAGGACGAGCTCGAAGGGGTGCGAGCGCTGTCGAGCCGGGCCCGGATCAGCGCGACGCACTTCGCCAACGAGTACCACTACGGCAACTTCCGCGGCGATGAGCGCAAACTGATGGAGCAGGTGTACGACGCCCACCTGTACTTCGCCAACTGGGGCTCGCGGCGCCTGATGCTGCGCCTGCCCACCACACTGCTACCCGCCCGCAGCGCCGAACTGTACTGCGCGGAAGACGCCTTGACCTGCTGGACCAGGAAAGGGCACCTGCTGCTCGACTTCTCCTACGAGGCCGAGGACGGCGGCGAGTGGGACTTCGAGACCTCCTTCACCCTCGCCTCCTTCACCACCCTGCGTACCGAACTCGCCGCAGGCGACCTGCGCCCCCTCTATCTGGCCTGGCTCTCCGCACTCACCCGCTGGGAGCTGGAGGAGGACGTCGACGAGGACGAGTACACCTCCATCCTCGAGCCGCCCGTACCCACCGGTCTTGCCCACCTCACCGGCCCGCAACAGAGCTTGGCCGACTTCCTTCACGTCGACCCACACCTGCTCACCGCGGCCGCCCGCGCCAGCGGTGCCGCCCCTTCCCAGGCAATCGACAGGGACGCACTCGCCACCTGGATCCGCTCCATGCCGCAACGAGAGAAGGATGCCCTGCTGCTGGACGCCGCCCTGGGCACCGCCCCGCAACCGGGCCCCGCTCTGCTGGCCCGCCACCGCGCCGCGTCCCGCGGTACGGCCGAACCGTCCACCGCCACCCGGCGCCGCTCCGCCGCGGAGCTCCTCGACGCCGCCTACGTGGTGCGCACCGAGTACACACGGCAGCAGGAACAGGCCCGCGCCCAGGCCCGCCGGACCGAACAGCGGGCTCGCGAGAGCCACCTGGACCGCCTGACCGAGAACACCCAGCAAGCCCGGCAGGACATCGCCCACCTGATCGGGCAGAAGCAGCCCGGCCCCTACGACACCGCTGTCACCCTCCTGAAGGATCTCCGCGAGATCCACGACCGGGCGGGCACCCCCGAGGAGTTCACCCGGCGGCTTGACGACCTGCGCGAGCAGCACCGCGGCAAGCCCTCACTGATGCGCCGCCTCACCGACGCCGGCCTGACGCCCCGCTGAGATGAGTGATTCCAATCCAAGGGGTCAGTGATCACAGGCGGGTAGTGAGCGCAGGACTGGCTGTCCGGTGTGGTCGTCGTGCCATGATCGCGACGGTCAGCGCGAGGATGCGCTGCATGACGCGGACGGGCAATAGCCCTCCTCCGCCAGCCAGGCGCGGGCCCGGCCGCGCTGTCGCTCATCGCTGAGCCGGTGGTACCGACGCCAGGCGCGCTCATCCCGGGCGAGGACGTCCTTGAAGCGTCGGAAGGCGCCCCGCCCGGCGATGGCGATCCGCAGCCGGTCGGCGAGGGCGACGTCGCCGAGCCCGTCGATGAACAACTCCATGTCCCGGTAGCCGGCCCGGGAACCAAGAGCCGGCACGTACAGCCACCGCTCGGGATCGTCCGCCTCCTCGGCCTCAAGCCCGGTCCCCAACTCGTCTGTGAACGCCGGCCAGCACTCCCCGTTGGACAGGTCGATCCGGCCACCCGTCTCAGCCACATCCCCCTCCAGCAGCATGGCCAGCATCTCCAGATCGACCGCGAGCGGGCGCAGGAGGGGGATTGCCGCATCTCCCCTGGCCGCGCGCAACTGGTCCGCCAGTTCCTCGTCGCCCCGGAAGCCGCGCTGCTGGAGTTCGCCGACGAACGAGGCCGCCATCTCCGCAGCCCCCGGCAGGCCTCGCGCCGCTGCCCCGGCCACACCATTGCCGGCCAGCTGCAGCACCTCACACGCGGGACCACGACGCAACGCGGCAAGCAGCGCCACCCCGTCCTGAGCCTGGAGCGCGCCTCGTACGGCTCGCAGCCCGCCCTCGGCCCAGCCCTCGGCCATGACTCCGACGGTAGCGCGCGCCACCGGGGACGTACGACGCCGGATCCACCGGTTTCCCTCCGCCCGACGCCGTGCCGGCGGCAGTCTCACCCGGCGCCTTCATGAGCAGGCGGTCATGCCCTGGTCAGCGGCGCCGCTTGCGGCCACTCTTGGCGGCGGTGCGCCGACGTTTCCGGGCGCGGCCGAGTCGGCCGGGGACGAGCAGCCAGCCACCGGCCAGAAGTACGGTCACGTATTGTCACGACATGACTACGTTTCATTGATCCGCTCAGTGAGCCAAGGGTGACGTCGGCACGCTTCAAGGCAACGGGGCGCGATGGAGGGCCCGGGTGCGGAGGTGTGCGAGGACCCTTTCCGCCGACTCGCGAGAGACCCACCGGCGGATGCCCGACCGCCGAGTCTGCCCCAAGGGGCCGACTGCCGACGGATCGCCCGAGCCGGCTGTGAGATCTGTCGCGAACCGGACAGTCCCCACGATGCCGATCGCTCCATCTGAGACCCGTGGAGTTCACCCGTCGACACAGGGGCAGCGAGAAACTCCTGATGGAGCGTCACGCACGGCTGTCCACCGGTTGTCCACCAGGACCCTTTACGCCACCATGATCCATCCCCTACGAGCGGATAAAAGACCAGGTCAGAACCTTGATAGTCGACCTCGTTACAGAGACCGAACCTCCGACCCACGCATTACGATGCGCAGACCACGAGTGCCTGATTGGCCAGGATTCCAAGGTCAACGAATATAAGAAACCCCAAGTCAAAGGCCCGACCTGGGGTTTACCAGAGAGCCGCCTTCGGGATTCGAACCCGAGACCTACGCATTACGAGACCACGAGCATTCGTGGTGTGTAATGCCTCGCCGTGCTATCCAGTGATGTTTTGCCTGATCAGAGCACATGCAACAGGTTGACCCGTGCCACCCCGTGATGCGCTGTCCAAAGGCGTCTGTCCACCGGCTGTCCACCGACGGGGGCATCCGGAAGAGGTCAACCAGCGCGCTGAGTGGCTGCACGCGTAGCTGCTGACGAAGCCAGACGAGCACACGAGAGTGCTTGTCCGACCTCGACACAAGCGCCTCTGAAGCAGGTCGAGCTGCAGCAGCGGTCGACACTGATGGTTAGGAGGTCGCTGCTTCTCGTTCCCTGTCGGTCAGAGGCGGGCCTTGTAGGTGGGGCCTCTTGGGACCGAAGAGCATCGGGATCAGCATGTCCGGGGAGAGCAGGCGAGTTGCCGGCTTTTCCATGCTCATCACGTCGAGCAGTGCCCGCATGGCGCGGGGGTTTCGGGCTCCGGTTGCGACAGCGCGGTCGACGAAGCGGGCAAGCAACTTTTCAACTGAGGTGGGTGGGGTGTCTGTGGCGCCGGGGTAGAAGGCGTCTTGACCGACAGCGAGGTCCCAAGCTGCGGCCACAGGACGTGAGGCGGCTCGCTGGAGGCGGCGGGCTGTGCCGGGCACTGCGAAGCCAGTGGAGCGGAGTACGTCGCGGACAGCGGTCGCACTCTGAGCTGCGACGGTCAGGCCGTGTCCGTAGACGGGGTTGTAGGTGGCGACGGCGTCGCCGATGACGATGAATCCGTCCGGCCAGTACTTCGCTTTCTCGTAGTAGCGGCGGCGACTGGCGGTACCACGGGTGGTGACGATGTCGCTGATGGGTTCGAGCTTCTCAAGCAGTTCGCCTATGACCGGGTGGTCGAAGCCCAGGGCGAAGGCAGCGAAGGCGTCCGGGTCGGCAGTGGGTTCGCCACCGCGTGTGCCTCCCAGAGTGACGAGCCACTGGTTGTTCTCGATGGGGAGGATGATGCCGCCCCGGCCCGGGGCCTGTCTGGGGTTGGCCTGCACGTTGATCAGAGGGAAGTCGCTGCCGACACGACTCGGAGCCTTGTAGAGGCGAGTGGCGTAGGTGACGCCAGGATTGACTTCCCGTTCGGTCGCTCTGGGGAGACCCAAGCCAACCAGCCACTGCAAGGCGTGGGAGCCGCGGCCGGAGGCGTCGACGACGAGGTCGGCGTTCACGGCGAACGTCTCCTCGCCCGTACGGACGCGGAGGCCGGTCACCTGGGTGGCGGTGCCCTCCAGCGACAGGGCAGTGGTCTTGTCTCGGATCGTGATCCGCGCATTGGTGAGGACGCGATCACGTATGACGGCGTCGAGCAGGTCTCTGGAGCACACCACGTTGCGGTGGTGAGTGGACCGGAAACGGCGGAACCACACCCCGTTGGGGGAGCGGGAGACCATGTCACCCATGATGTGGGCCATGCGCCCACCCCGCGCAACGATGTCGTCGGTGAGACCGGGCAGAAGGTCGTTGAAGGCCCGGACGCCGCCGCTCCACACAACGTGCGCATGCCGTGCCTGGGGAACGCCTCGGCGCGGTTCGGGCCCTTTGGGCAGGGTGTCGCGTTCGATGACTTCGACGTCGGCGAACTCAGCGAGAGCTGCGGCGACGAAGAGCCCGGCGGCGCTGGCGCCGATGACGACTACGGTAGGCCGACGGGGGGTGGCGCTGTTAGGCATGTGCGCTCATGCTTTCTGTTCCGGTTGCCCGCTGGCGGAGGATGTTGGCGGTGGCAGGGCTGTCTAGGGTGACGGAGATGGCGTCGATGTGGTCGGTGATCTCGGTACCGATCTGTAGGGACTGCTTGCTGGCGGAGATGGGTGTGCCCTTGCTGTAGGCGGCGATCGCGTCGCGGATGGCGACGGCTCCGGCGATGGCACTAGCCTTGGGCTCGGTGTAGGTCGCGGCGGCTTCCGTGTACGCCTGGTGGTACAGGGCCGTGTTGTAGTACGGGGCGAGCAGGCGCAGCGAGTCGTGGATGCGCTGGCGGCGCTGCATCACGCGCAACTCCAGTGGAACCCAGTAACCGAACCGTGCCGTTGCTGCGGCGGGGGCCAGGACGAGTACCGCGCGCCACAGCGGCCTCAACCGGCGGTACTCGCGCCAGTTTCGGCTCCACTCCTTGAGGGCCGGGCCGGCCTGGGGAGTGATGAAGCCTACGGCTGCGAACACCCCCTCCATGAGTGCCAGAGGTGGTGCGGCCTTTGTACTGAGCCAGTCCCAGTCGGCGCCGGACCAGCGGGCCATGATCGCAGTCAGTTTGCTTATGTCGAAGGCCAGGCCTAGGACGAAAGAGCCTTGTAGGAAGACGACCCCTGACTTCAGCCAGGGGTTCTCGACTTCCTTGAACCACTTCCAGAGCATGAACACTGAAGCGGAACACGTGGTGAAGTGCGCGAGCAGGTAGAGCAGGATGTGTTCACGCATCCAGGGGGTGCTGGCGTAGTAGGTGTCGAGGTCGTAGATCCGCACGTCCGGCGTATCGGCAAGGAAGAAAGTGACCCACAGAACTACGATCACGCCGGTGTAGATGGCATAGATGCGCCGGATCTTGCGCCGCCGGTGCTCGGACGGTTCCTCGCTCCAGCGCATGATCATGGCCAGGCCGGTGGCACCGGACGCGGTCAGGAACGAATAGGCCCAGGGTGCCGCTATGTTCGGGACACCCGTGACTTCGTTGAGGCGCTCGATGTTGACGGGGATGATGACGGTGATCGCAGCCGTGGCCCAGACAAGCAGCAGGGTTGTTGCTCTTACCTCGGGGTTGCGCCAGGCTCGGATGAACGTCGGGATCTTGAAGAACAGCGCAAGCGCCAGCAGGACGGCAGGGACCGAGTAAGGGACGTAGATCATAAAAGTATGCGTCCACCGCGGTTGGTGAGCGACACGTTGATACGTCCCTCGAGAGTCGACTCACTGACGGGCCCCTCGGCGTAGCGGCCCTTCACCCATGCGCGGACCTCGCTGCCGAACAGCAGGCCAAAGGTCTCCGCTGCCGCCTCGTGCTCCGCAAGGGACTCTGCACGCGCCGCGCCCATCTGGATCGCTTCGCGTGGCACCTCCTGGTCGGTCAGGATCTGATCGACTACCCGCTGCAGCGTGCCGAGGGCCTGGTCGGGCACGAGCGCGCGGGCGGCAGCCGCCAATCCGGGGATGTGGTGGCCGCCGTCGCCTTGTTCCTCGTGCCACAGTTCGTGTCCGAGGATGACCAGTTGTGCCTCCGGAACGGTTGCTTTCTCGACCACGATGATCGACCGATCCCCGCAGTCCAGGCGCATGCCGGACACGGGAATGTCTGAGGGAAAGCGCCGAAACAGGAGTGCAATCGGGCGTCCGGTGCGAACACTCATCGCCCGGCAGAACTCCCGCATGACCTCCTCCGCGTCTGCCGGCCGGTCGACCGAATGAGCTGCTTCTCTCCCGAGCGCAGACAAAAGTGATTTCATGGCTCGGATGCTCATCGGGCTGAGTCTCCCCCCGGGGGCAGGACCGACCGGATAACGCCGGCAAGGAGTACCTCAAGCTGCTCAGGTGTCAGGGAACCGGCGTGCCTGAGGTCGGCGTTGACGACGCCGTACTTCTTCATCAGCGCCTGGACAGGATCGGACGCGGGGTTCTCGTACTTCTGAAGGATCGGCTGGAGAACACGATTGAGTGAGTCCTCCGCTGACATGGTGAAGAACGTCTCCCCGCCTTCGACGTCGAAGAAATCCGCGAAGTCGTGGAGCAAGGGCACGTTGGGCATCTTCTCGCCCTTGAGTAGCTTTCGCGCCCAAACTTCGGAGACCGCGAGGCGATCAGCGACCTCAGAAACAAGGTCGCTCAGCTTCTTGTCCGTACGAGACAAGTAGTCCTCCGCCAGGGCCTTGATGCGCGCGCAGACCCTTTGCTGCACAGTGTCCGGTGGCGGGCTACCACCGCGAAGCAACTCACGGACGATGTTCTCGGGAAGAGCCGTCTGAGCTGCCAGCTCTCGGGAGTTGAGACTCTCCGTCTCACGGTGCGCACTGAGGCGCCGAAGAGTTTCGGTGAGAGGTTGCTCCACCAATCGCTCCCAAGGTCGGTGTGCCTGTCCCACGCACACTACTCGGCTCTTCAGCAGTCCCTCAAACGATCGTTCCGTGGCAGGAAACGATCGTTGACACGCCTGCGGGGGCATAGCAAGATCCGGCAGCGGAATCGTTCGGTCCGACGAGTCCACGTGATCGTCGATCGGTAGGCACCCACTGAAAGAGCCATCTATGCCTAGAGAGTCACCGGCGTGTGCGACGTTCACGCATGCGCATTTTCCTCACACCGCGGGCCAGGCGACCCGAGGGCGCTTGGCAAAGACTTTTGATCATGGATCAGTGCTGGTCGGCCGGAGGCCGAGGCCCGCTGGTAGGGCGAGGGCTGTGGTGCGGAACTAGTGAATAACGAGGTTACGCAGGAGCCATGCTCTCCGGGACGTGACCGGCGCGGACCTTGGAGACGTCCTCACGGGCGGCGGTGTCCCGGAACAAGTGGAGCGGGTTTTCGATCACCCAGTGCGCCCTCAGGTTCTTCGCGATCCGCTCGGGGGATACCGGGCCGCTGGTCAGGTCGGTGATGACGTAGACCGTCTCCCGGCTCCGTTTACCGGTCCTGGTGTCGATGCGATGCCGTACCGCCCTGACGACTTGATCGCCGCACCGGTCGCCGACGCGTTTGCCGGTGACTGAACACACGAGCCCAAGCCTAGCCCTGATCACGTTCGCCCCGCGTGCCCCGTTCCGGACGGCACGAAACTCATCCGGACAGGACCCCCACGGCAGCGTTGTCACGACTCCCGGCTCGCACAGCCCACCGGCCCATCGAGGACCGCAATACCGACCAGGCAGATTTCGGTCCCGCGCCGACCACGCGGAGGCCAGCCGCACGGGGCTGCCTCGGTCATCACCGCGCCGATAAGTCAATGACTTGGCGCGTTTTTTGAGCACATCCGAACTATGGGGGGGAAACAGCAGGATGTTACCTGTATCTGGTGTCGCGAATGTCCGCCGACAGAGCGGTGAGACCACGACACCGCTCTATGTCCAGATCAAGGTGAGACTCAGAGCAGACATAGCGTCCGGCCTATATGCCCGGGGAGAGCAACTTCCCCCGGCGGACCAACTCGGCAAGAAATACGGGGCCAACAAGAACACCGTTCTGCGGGCACTGCGGATGCTGCGGAGCGAGGGAATCATCGATTTCGGCCGTGGCCGCGGCCCCGTCGTCCTCCATTCCTCACATCCGATGAACATGGACGACATCTCCGCACAACTCCAGCAGGTCGTCAACCTGGCGGATGTATCCGGCATTTCACGCACCGCGATCATCTCCGCCATCGAGCGAATGCCTCGCGTGGTGGCGCGCCACGGGCGGACGCAGTGCGGTCCACTCCACGCGCCGCAGGCCCGGCGAACTCTGTGACACCACTGCTGGATCGGCGTGATGCCAATGAAGCTCATACGGAGTGTGAAGAAGAACCTAAGAAAGCCAGGTCGATCCACTGCGCCGGGTCTACCCGCCCCACGAGTGGACGGCACGTCTTCGCGCTGGTGGCAGCCATGTCGGTGGACGCCGAACGGCGGACCGGGCGTGGCCACCCAAAGTGGTGGGCCCGGACTGCTTCTTGATCGGTTCTCGGAATGGGACCAAGATTTTCTCTGTGAGCGGCACCGATTTCCCGAAATCGAGTGCCGCCCCGTCAGAAATTCCCGTGAGAGAAAGGACAAGGAATATGGCCAGGAAGGTCTACGAGGTTCCGGCGCTGTCCAAGGCCGGCGACTTCCGCAAGGACACCGGATTCCTGAAGCGCGGGCCGCACGAGCCCAAGGTCCGTCTGCCTCTGGGCCTGTAGTCCGATGACAGACCACGGCGAGGGATGGTTCACGCTGTTCCCGGACTGTGAGGCCGCCCTCGCCGTGGCCTCTCGCATGGTGACACGTGCCGCTCGAACCATCGCCCACCCCTCCGGAAACCCGTTTATCTTGGGCGACTGGCTCACCTCCGTCCAAGCCCGCAACGGACACGGCCTGTTCGTGGCGCTGATCGGGCACACGCCCGTCGGTCAACGCGAACTCGAAGCCCACATCGCCGACGTGAGGGACATCGACGCACTCGACCGCCTGACCGCGCGCCTGCCCGGCGACTTCCACGCCGTCGTGGAGGCACACGGCGAGATCCACGCCCGCGGCACGGCTGGCGGGTTGCGCCGCCTGTTCCACGCCACCGTCGGCGAGGTCACCGTGTCCGCCAACCGCGCCGACACTCTGGCGCGGTTGCTCGACGCACCACTGGACGAAGACATGCTCGCCCTTCGTCTCCTGGACTTCGTACCCCATCCGCTGGGTGACGTGCCGCTGTGGCGCGGTGTGCACGCCGTCGTTCCCGGCGACCTCCTCCGGTTCGGCCGGGGCAGGACTGGGACGGTCCGCTGGTGGGAACCCCCGCACACCCATGTCCCGCTCGTCGAGGGTGCCGAGGCACTGCGCGAGGCACTCGACGACGCCGTACGTTTCCGGGTGGCCGCGGCCGAAACGGTCAGCTGCGACCTGTCCGGCGGCCTGGACTCCACCACCATCTGCGCCCTAGCCGCCCGAGCGAGCGCGGAGCCGCTGCCCGCGCTCACCATGCCCAGCCGGGACATCGGTGACGACGACGTGCACTGGGCCCGGCTGGCGGCGTCCGAGATCGACGGCCTGGAACACATCCTGCTGGACATCGACGAGATCCCGCTGTTCTACAGCGGTCTGCTCGACGTCACCGGTCCCGTCGACGAACCGCTGCCCACGATCATCGACCAGCCCCGCCAACTGGTCGGCCACGACGGGCTCCTCGCCCGTGGCTCGCGGCTGCACTTCACCGGCATGGGCGGCGACCACGTCCTGTGGGGGCACCCCGCCCATCACCGGGATCTGCTTACCACCCGTCCGCTCAAGGCGCTGCGCAGCATCCGGGGTTACCGTGCCCAGAACCGCTGGTCGTTGCGGGAGACGGTGTCGGTGCTCACCGACCGGCGGCCGTACGGCCAGTGGCTGGCGGACACCGCCGACCGGATCACCGCCCCCCGGCCGGCTCCGCACAGTCCAGACGTCTTCGCCTGGGACATACCGCCGCGGTTGCCGACGTGGGTCACACCCGACGCCGCCGACTCCGTAGGCAGGAAGCTACGGGAGGCTGCGGCGACGGCCGAGCCTCGTGGCGCCACCCACGCACTGCACAACGAACTCCAGACGCTTCACCACGGGACGCGTGCCACCCGCGTTCTGCACCAGGTGGCAGAGCACAGCGGACTGCCATTGGCCAGCCCGTTCCTGGACGACCGGGTCATCGCGGCGTGCTGGTCCGTACGTTCCGAGGAGCGCACCACCCCTTGGGAGTTCAAGCCGCTGCTGAAGACAGCGATGCGCGGTCATGTACCCGACGCCCTGCTGCGGCGTACCACCAAGGGCGAGGCATCGGTCGACGCGGCCAACGGCCTGCGGGAGAACCGGGTGCGGTTGGCCGAACTGTGGCGGGAGTCGCACCTCGCCAAGGCCGGCCTCGTCGATGCCGAACGCCTCGTGGACATCACCCTCCGGCCCTCGTCACCCGAACTGCGGCACGGCGGCATCGACGCCACGCTCGCCTGCGAGATCTGGCTTCGCACCATCTGAAGGGGAACATCTCCATGCAATTGCGCAAGGACGTGTCCTTGGTCGACACGGACTACGGCAAGGTCCTGCTGAACGGCGGTACGGGCGAGTACTGGGAACTCAACCCGACCGGTGGTCTGATCCTGGCGGCCCTACTCGAAGGCAGTCCGGCCGAGGAGATCATCGGCACACTGTGCGCCGAGTTCGAGGTGGACGAGGACCGCGCGACGACCGACGTGGCCGCGCTGCTGTCCGCCCTGCGCGAGGCCCGGCTGGTGAGGGCATGAGCTTCCACCCGGTGCCGGAGACGCATACGGGAACGTCGTTCGGGCAACGCGCCCAGGCCCGTGTCGCCGTCGCCGTGGCGCGGCCGCTCCTGCTTCTCCCGCCAGCCCGCCTGGGCCGGCTGCTCCGCCGCGTGGCGCGCGGAGCCCGCCCGGCCGGTCACGACAGAGCCCTTCGCGCCCGCCGAGCGGTCACCACCGTCAGCGCGGTGTGCGCCGGACGGGAGGGCTGTCTGCCTCGTTCCGTCGCCACGGCCCTGCTGTGCCGGGCCAGGGGAGAGTGGCCCACCTGGTGCGTCGGCGTCCGCAGCGCGCCGCCGTTCGGCGCCCACGCCTGGGTCGAGGCGGATGGCCGACTGGTGGGCGAGGAGCTGCCCCAGGACTACTTCCAGGTGCTGATCGGTGTGAGCCCCGGGGCAGGGAAGAGGGGTCGCTCATGAGCGGCGACGTCAAGGCGACCGCTGCCGGGGTCACCGGGGCGGTCCAGGACCAGGCGGGGTCGGCCCAGGAGACCGACGGCCCACGCATCGGCGATCTGCTGCGCCTGCTGCGGGGCAGCGGCCGTACTGTGGTCGCGGCGCTCGTGCTGACGGTCACGGGTACGGTGGTCGGCCTGTTCCAGCCGCTGCTGACCATGCGTCTGATCGACCGGGTCTCGGCCCACGAAGCCGTCGCTTCGCTCGTCGTGGCCCTGACCGCTCTCTTCCTCGCCCAGGCGGCGCTGGAGGCCGGCGGTCAGTACCTGCTGGACGTGACCGGCGAAAGCGTGGTCCGGCGGCTGCGGCGCCGGCTCGTCGAGCGACTGATGTTCGTCCGGATCCAGGAACTCGACGGCCGGCGGACCGGCGATCTGCTGTCACGGGTCGGGACCGACACCACCGTGCTGCGCGACATGGTGGCCGGCAGCTTCGTCCAACTCGTCACCGTAGGCGTCACCGGCGTCGGTGCCGCGGGGCTGATGCTCTGGATCGACCCGGTGATGTTCCTCATGGTCGCCGCAACACTTGTGGTCGCCGCCGTCCTCGTCGCCGGCGTGATGGCCGGCATCCGCAGCAGCACCGAGCAGGCCCTCGCCGGCGTCGGAGCGATGACCGCCGACCTCGAACGCGCGCTCGGCGGCATCAGGACGGTCCGGGCCGCCCGTGCCGAGCGCCGGGAGGCCGAACGCATCGGAGCGGACGTCGACACCGCCTACACCGCGGGACTGCGCTCCGCGCGGCTGGGCTCCGTCGTGGGACCGGCCATGGAGATCGCAGTCAACGGTTCGTTCCTCCTCGTCCTGTTGATCGGCGCGGTCCGTGTGTCGAACGGATCGATGACCGTCAGCGAGCTCGTGGCGTTTCTCCTGTTCGCCACCTACCTCGTCATGCCGCTCGCGGGACTCTTCAACGCGCTCAGCCTCATCCAGCGCGGCCTGGGATCGCTCGGCCGGATCGAGGAAGTCCTGGGACTGCCCATGGAAGAGGTCACGCAGGCGTCGGCGACGCCACCCGCGGCTTCCTCATCGACGCTGCTCGATCTGCGGAACGTCACCTTCTCGTACGGTGAACGGCCCGTGCTGCGCGACGTCTGCTTCACGGTGCCGCGGACCGGCATCGTCGCGCTCGTGGGACGCTCCGGCGCCGGTAAGACCACCATCGTGTCGCTCGTGGAGAAGTTCTACGAGCCCGACGGCGGACACATCGCCTTCGACGGCACGGACATCCGCGACGTCGATCCGCGCGCACACCGTGCCCGGATCGGTCTCGTCGAGCAACACGCGCCCCTGCTGCACGGAACCCTGCGCGACAACCTGGTGTACGCGACTCCGGCGGCGGACGAAGAAAGCATTCGCGAAACGCTGCGAATGGTCAACCTCGAAGAACTCGTCGAACGCCTTCCGGACGGGCTGCGGACAGAAGTCGGTGACCGCGGTTTCAATCTCTCCGGCGGAGAACGTCAACGAGTCGCCATTGCTCGCGCGTTGCTGGGCCGACCGCATCTCTTGCTGCTGGACGAACCCACATCGCAACTCGACCTCATCAACGAACGGGAAATCACCGAGATGTTACGGAAGATATCCCGGAAACACGCTCTGCTGGTGGTGGCCCATCGAATGTCGACGGTGCGCGCGGCCGACCGGATCGTCGTCCTGGACGACGGCCGGGTCAGCGCCATGGGCACGCACGAACAATTGCTCACTGACGACCCGTTCTACCGACGGCTGACCACAGACCATCTCAAACATCCTGACGCGGACAGGAGCATGGCAGCACCGTGAGTGTCACCGGCGCACCCCCTTCCGGCTCCGCATGCGCGGAGCCGCACTGGAGACCGGCCCTGGACCGAGTGGGCCGGCTCACCCCCCGCGAGCAGGAGACCTTTCTTCTACTCGCCGAAGGACTGTCCAACGAGGCGATGGCGCAGCGCCTCCACGTGAGCGAGCGGACCGTACGTGCCCATGTGGCCGCCGTCATGGAGAAACTGGAACTCGGTTCCCGCCTGACCGCCTGCCTGGCGTCATACACATTCTTGACGGAAAGGCGATCCGACGCCCGCCCAGGCGAGCTGGATAAATCCAGAAGCTGACTCCGGAAATATTGTCGCCACGGCCAATAGAAACTCCCTGACACGATTCGACATGATTCTTCGCACGCCGGGAAAACACCGGCGCTCCCGGCCGGCCTCACGGCCGGGAAAGGAATCACGAAAGGAAATGAAATGTCGGACGCATTCGACCTCGACGCCCGGATCTCCGCTCCCTCCGCCGGCCCCGCTGGTGAGCAGGCGCCCCTGCCGTCCATCTCGCAGATCGCGACCAAGACGGTCTGCACCAAGAGTGTTTGCCAGGTCACCAGCACCTGTGCCTGCACCTCGGTGTGCACGGTCTTCTGCTCGCCCGGTAAGTGATCTCGAGCTGAACGCCTGACGGGTGCCGCCGTGCCCGCGTCACGGCGGCACCCGTCATACAGGGCCCGAGAGACACGCCGAACAGACAGGGACAGACCATGCAACTCGCCCACCACGGTACGGGGACCAGGATCCGCGCGGCCGACCTCGGACTCGTGCACCGCGTACGGACAGCCGTCCAGCACGTCGTCGCACAGACGTCGACCACGGCGCAGGTCGACGACCTAGCGTTGCTCGCTGCCGAACAGAGTGACACGTCCGGCGGCTGGTACCCGCCCAGTGTCGCCCACGGGCAGGCGGGTACGGCGCTCCTGCACCTCTACGCCGCACGGGCAGGCATGGGCGACCTCGACACAGCCTTCGCACACATGCGCGAGGCGGTTCTGTCCACACAGGTCGAACCGCTCGACCACCATGGTCTGTTCGCCGGCACCAGCGGCCTCGCCCTCGCGCTCGCGGACATCACCCGCGACGAGCCCCGCTTCCGCCCCAGCCTGGACCGGCTGTACGAACAACTCGCCGACCAGATCCTCGCCGCGCCACCGCGACAGACCGAGCGGGCCGTCAGCGACCTGGACTACGACCTCGTGAACGGAGCGGCCGGCACCCTCGTCCAGCTCAGCTCCCTCACCGAACCGACCGACCGGATCTCCGAGGCCGCCGGCGCACTCGTCGACTACCTGATCTGGCTCAGCCGACCTGCCGAGACCGCGGGCACACCGCACCGCTGGCTCATCACCCCGGCGTACTACCCGCCCGTCGCCGACTACCACGCCAAGTACCCGCACGGCTACCTCAACCTGGGCCTGTCGCACGGAGTTCCGGGGGTGGCCGCCGCCCTCGCCGTCGCCTGGGAGGCTGGCCACCGCCGCCCGGGCCACCTGGAGGCCGTCGCCACCTTCACTCGCTGGATCCGGGCCCAGGCCGCCGTCGACGAGCACGGCCCCGTGTGGGGCGACGGCACGCCCGTCGACGAGCACGGTCAGGAGGTCACCTCCGGGTCCGGACACGATCGGGTCGCCTGGTGCTACGGCAGCGTGGGCGTCGCCGGCGCGCTCCTGACCATCGCCACGGCCACCGCGGACGAGGAACTGCACGCCACTGCCGTCGCGGCCTTCGACGCCGCACTGACCCGTGCGCGAGATCTCGCACCGCTGTCACCCACTCTCTGCCACGGCCTCGCCGGACTCGTCATGCTCGCCCTAGAGTTCGCGCCCTGGAGCGCGACCGCCCGCGACCGGCTGCCGGAGCTGGTCGGGCAGTTGCTCGACCGACACGATCCGGACCGCCCGCTCGGCTTCACGGACGTGCCCCGCCCCGGACAGGCCGTCGACGATCCGGGGCTCCTCACCGGGGCCACCGGCGTCGCCCTCACCCTGCTCGCCGCCGTCGGCGAGGAGCGACCCAGCTGGTTCCGCATCTTCCTCGCCCGGTGACGGCCATGTCCCCGTACGAGCCCGCCGGGTTCTTCCTCCTCCGCTCCCCTGTCCTGCCCGTGGAAACCTATCTCGACATCATGGCCGACCCCGCCCGCACCCCGCAGGCCCTGGTTGACCTCGCCGGCCGTCCCGACATCGCCCGCGCTCTGCTCATCGCGAGCGAGGATCTGACCGGCGGTCTCGACCGGCTCGACAGCCTGAGCAAGAAGCGCACCCGGCGGCTGCACTCCCGGCTGCTGCGGTACGCGACGCGCATGGCGACTCGGCCCACGCCCTTCGGCGCGTTTTCCGGCGTGGCGATGGGAACGTTCGGACCCGGCTCGGAAGCCCGGCTCGGCCGGCCCCAGGAGCACCGAGTCCGCGTGCGCGCCGACATGGGCTGGCTGCTCGCCCTGATCGAGCGGCTGGAGACGAACCCCGCCCTACTGCGCCAACTCCACCTCGTCCTCAACCCCATGGCCCATCTCGCCGGCGACCGCGTCGTCCTGCCGCAGGCCGACAAGTACGGCCGGCACGACGCGCGCACGGTGCGCGTCCGGGCCACCCCCGCCGTGGACCTGGTCATGCGGACGGCCGCCGTACCTGTCCCCTACGAGCGGCTCACGGCCGAACTGTCGACCGCCTTCCCGGAGGTGTCGCCGGAGTCCGTCGAGAGGCTGGTCCGCCAGCTGTGGGACCTCGGCTTCCTCACCGGCGACCTGCGGCCCCCGCAAACCGCGGAACGCCCTGAGCTGCACGTCCTGAAGAAACTCACCGGCGTCCCGGCCGCCACCGCCGCCGTCGAACAGCTGCGTGCGGTGGCCGACCTGGCCGACCGTGTCCACGACACCGAGTCGCTGCGGCGGCTGTCGGTCGCCCAGCGCGACTTGGTCCCCGAGCACACGGACCGGACCTACCAGGCCGACACCGCACTGGACCTGCGCGATCCGGTCCTGAACGAGTCGATCGCGCAGGAGGTCGCCGAAGCCGTGGGCGTCCTGGTCCGGCTCAGCGCGGCCCACGGCACGCGCACCCCTCTGACCCGCTACCGCGAGGAGTTCGCCGAGCGCTACGGCGCCGGGACACGCGTACCGGTCCTCAGCCTGCTCAGTCCCGACACCGGGCTGGACGCGCCGCCCACCTACACCAATCCGCCCCGCGGCATCGCGTTGCCTCCCGCGCCCGCCGAGGACACCTCCCTGCTGGACGGCGCGCTCGTCGAGTTCGCCCAGCAGGCGTGGTGGGACCGGGCCGTCGAGGTCGAGCTGACCGACGCCTGGCTGGACCGGCTCGCCCCGGCCCGCCCCGGACCGGGGGACCCGCCACCCGCGCTGGAGGCGTACGTTCAGATCGACGCCTCGGACCGCGAGGCCCTCGACCGGGGCGAGTGGCGGGCGGTCCTGCGATCCGACAGCCTCGCCTACGGTGGACGGACCTTCGGACGCTTCGGCGACCTGCTCGGTGAGGCCGCCGGGGACCAGCTGCGCGACTATGCGCGGCGCGAGGAGGCACTCTTCCCCGATGTCGCCTACGCGGACCTGGCGTTCCTGCCGCCGTACGGCCGGGCGGCCAATGTGACACTGCGCCCCGCCATCCGGCCGTACGAGATTCCCGTCAACACGACGCCGTCGGTGGCCCCGGACCGGGTCGTCCCGCTGGACGACATCCTCGTCGGTGTCGCCGACGACCGGTTCCACCTCTGGTCCCGGCGACTGGACCGGGAGATCGTGGTCGCCCAGCACCACATGCTCAGCCCGACCCTCGCGCCGAATGTCGCGCGCTTCCTCATCGAGGTGTCTCAGGATGGCTGCATCCAGCCGACCGGATTCCACTGGGGGCCGGCCGAGGCAGCTCCGTTCCTGCCACGGGTGACCCGCGGCAGGGTGGTTCTGCGCCCCGCGCAATGGAGGCTCACCGCAGGCACCGCCGACGACCTCGACGGCTGGCGGGAGCGGTGGCGCGTACCCCGCCACGTCTACCTCGTCGAAGCCGACCAGCGGCTGTTGCTGGACCTCGACCACTCCGCCTGCCGAGTCGAACTCCGCGAGGAACTGGACAAGCAGCGCACCCTCGTCCTCCACGAGATGCTGCCGTCGTTCGACGGCATGTGGCTCCAGGACACCGCCGACGACCGCTACGCGACCGAGCTCGTCGTACCGGTCGTGCTCCGGGACGCCGTGCGTGCCACCCGTCGCTCGCTGCCGCGCGGCAGGCGGGAAGTCCCCGTGGAACGCCATCTGCCGGGCGGCGAGTGGACCTTCCTCAAGATCTACGCGGCACCCGAGCGGCAGGACGAGATCATCGCCGGCCCGCTGCGCGACCTCGTCGCCGAACTGCGGCGACAGGGCCTGCTCGACCGCTGGTTCTACATCCGTTACGCCGACCCCTTTCCCCACCTGCGACTGCGGGTACGGGGGACGGACGCCGCCCGCACTCTGACCCTCGTAACGGCCTGGGGCCGGAGCCTGGTCGGTCAGGGGCTTGCCAGGGACATCGAACTGGCTGGCTACGCACCGGAGATCGCCCGCTACGGGGGCCCGAAGGTCTTCGACGCCGCTGAGCTGATGTTCCAGGCCAGCAGCGAGACCACGGCGTCGCTGCTGGCTCGACGACTCGACATCAGACCGGAGTTCCTCGCCGTCGCCGCCCTGGACACGCTGTACACGCAGTGGGGTGGCCGACCGTCCCTGCGCACTGGGCACACCGTCGACCAGGACGATGTCCATGTACGTGACACCCGGCAGCTGTTCCACGCGCACCGCGCCTACCTGTGCGAGCTTCTCAGCCCCTGGGATCGCGCCCCGCACGAGGAGGGCAGGAGCCACCGGCTGCTGCTCCATGAGATTTTCGCGGACCAGGCGTCCTCCGCCGGGCGGATGGCCGAGGCCGTACGCCAGGCGGAGCGGGACGGCGTGCTCGTCGGATCGGAGGACGGGATCCTCGCGAGCCTGGCCCATATGCAGATCAACCGCCTGTTGCCCATAGACCTGGACCGGGAGGCTCGCAGCCATGCCCTGTGGGCGCACGTACTGCGCGCGATCCGCGGCCGCGCCGCCGCGGCGGCCAGGGAGGAACGATGATCTGGCTCCGCGTCACCGTCCTGTTCTGGGGACTCAGCCCCCTGCGGGTATCGGGCTTCGCGGCCGTGTCCATGCTTCTCGCCCTCGTCCCGGCCGCCCAGATCGGGCTCGTCGCTTCCGCGGTGCAGAGCGTGGCCGACGCCGTCGCCGGTGATGCCGACGCCGGGCGGTCCGCCTTCCTCTCGGGTGGCCTCCTGATGGCGGTGAGCCTCGCCAGCCACCTGCTGGGCACCTGCCTCCAATACCTCGACTCGCTCCTGCGGCTCGAACTCACCGCCCGCGTGGGCGAGTGGGTGATGCGCAAGGGCACGATGCTCGATCTGCAGCAGTATGAGGACGCGGCGGTCTACGACAACATGCAGCGCGCCTTCCAGGAGAGCAGCGGCGGCCGTGTCTATCAAGTGTTCACCCAACTCCTTGAGGTCGCCCGGGAGCTGGTCACTCTGGTGACCGTCAGCGTGGTGCTGTTCTCCTGGAGTCCCTGGATCGCCCTGGCGATCCTGTTCTCGCCCGTCCCATCGGTGATCTCGTACATGTTCTTCAGCCACAAGGGCTACGAGATCGAGTATGAGCGGGCCTCCGACCGACGCCGCCTTTACTACTACCAGCACCTCACGACCAGCGACCATTCGTACAAGGAGATACGGCTCTTCCAACTGGGCCCGCACCTCCTGGACCTCTACACCCGCCTCGTGCGGACCTTCTTCGACACTGACCGGCGTCTGGCCCGTCGCCAGTCCCTGCTCGGTGGCACCCTCGGCTTTCTCAGCGTCGCCGCCTCGTCGAGTGCCGTGTTGTGGGCCATCCACACCACCATCGACGCCGGCCGGATAGGGCAGCTCGCGGGCTACCTCCAGGCCGTCGGATCGATCCAGGTGTCCGCGCATGCCATGCTGCTCGGCATCGCTGCCCTGTACAAGGACAGCCTGTTCCTCGGCAACCTCTTCGACTTCTTCGCACTGCCCGAACGGCAGCTCAAGGGCGGCACCAGGCCCTTCCCCGACAAACTCCGCAAGGGCATCGAGTTCCGCGACGTGCGCTTCGTCTACCCCGGAACCGATCGCGTCGTCCTGGGCGGTGTCAGTTTCACCATCCCCGCAGGCCGGTGCGTTGCTCTGGTGGGGCAGAACGGTGCTGGCAAAACCACGCTCGTCAAACTCCTCACTCGCCTGTACGAGCCGAGCGGCGGCCGGATCCTCATCGACGACGTGCCCATCGAGGAGTACGACATCGACGACCTGCAACGTCACATGGGCGTCATTTTCCAGGACTTCATCCGCTACGAGCTGCCGGTGCGCGACAACATCGGCTTCGGCCGGGTGGAGGCTCGTCACGACACGGAACGAGTCGCCGAGGCAGCACGTGCGGCCGGAGCCGAGAGCATCGTCGAGTCGCTGCCGCAGAAGTACGACACCACGCTCGGACGCCACTTCGAGGACGGCCACCAGCTCTCCGGCGGGCAGTGGCAGAAGATGGCGCTGAGCCGGGCATTCATGCGACGCGCACCGGTCGTCGTTCTGGACGAGCCGACGGCCGCCATCGACGCCGAAGCGGAAGCGGAGATCTTCACCCGGCTGAAGGAAATCGCCCGCGGCGCCACGTCCCTGGTCATAGCCCACCGATTCTCCACCGTCCGGATGGCGGATCACATCGTCGTGGTGGAGAACGGCAAGGTGATCGAGCACGGCGTGCACCAGGACCTCGTCCGGGCCGACGGTGTCTACGCCCGTCTCTTCCGTCTCCAGGCCTCGGGCTACCTGACCGAAGCCGTGTCCCCCTAGAGGTCGAGCGATGCGTGTGTCCGTCCTGTACCCCGTCATGCCGACGGATCCTCGATCGGTGGTTCCTTTCGCCGAGTTCGTTCGTGACGGGTGGGCCGCCCGTTTGTGGCAGGGCCAGTCCCTGAGCGCGGACACCCACCAGGTGTTCGCCTACCTCGCCGGAATGGGGTATCGCGTACCGGTCGGGACCAGCGTCGTCCTGATGCCGCTTCGCCACCCCATGGACGCCGCGATCCAGTCCCGCTCCCTGGCCATGCTCACCGGACACCGCATGGTCCTGGGTCTGGGGGCGGCGACGCCGGACTTCGTCGCCGGGCTACACGGGAAGCCGTACGACAGCCCGCGTGACGCCTGCGCCGCCTACCTCGGCGAGGTCCGCCGTCTGCTGGACACCGAGCAGACACAGTCGCCCGGTGACGACGGTGGTGCCGTCAGCCTGCCGGGAATGCCACACCCGTACGTGGAGACCGGGCTCGGCGTGCTCCGGCCCGCCCTCGCGCACGCCGCCGGCCGCGTGGCTGACACAGCGATCAGTTGGATGACTCCGCCCGGTTATGTGCGCGACACGCTGCTGCCCGCCATGGCGAAAGGGGCGGCCGAGGCCGGTCGGCCGGTGCCGCGCATGGTCACGGTCGTGCACGCCGCCGTCGACCGCCCCCACCGCAACGCGTATCGGCTCGCCTACACGGCGGCCCGCGCCCACCTCGCCGGCCCGCATTACACCGACATGCTGCGCCGGGCCGGCCTGCGTGTGCACCCCAGCCGCCCGAACCTCGGCGCCCGTGCCCTGGTTGATTCGGGCACCTTCGTGCACGGCACGCCCGAGGAAATCGCCGCACAACTGGCCGAATACGGTCGGGCCGGCGTGGACGAAGTTGTCCTCAACCTCGCTGGCGTGTATTCCGAACATGGCCAACCGGAAGCCGTGCAAGACCTCCAGGACATCCTCGCCTCATGCCGGGTCTTGGAGAACGGTCACCCGATCCGGTAGGGCATCCCGGACCCGCCATGCGCCGCCCAGCCGCCCGACGAGAAGAGACACCGAGTGCCCGACGACATCGCGCGCTGGCTGACCGAGCACGCCAGACCGCTCAGCACGCTGACACCGGGCGCTCCCGCCGACGACCTTGAACCGCTCCGCGACATCCTGCGCGGTGTGCGGATTGTCGGCCTCGGCGAATCCACCCACGGCACCAGCGAGTTCTTCCGGCTGAAGCACCGGATCATCGAGTTCCTGGTGCGAGAGGCGGGATTCGGCGTCCTCGCCATGGAGGCCAGCGAGTCCGCCGCCCACGCCCTGGACACGTACGTGCGGCACGGCACCGGCGACCCCGCACGGCTCGTCGCCAGGCTGGGATTCTGGACCTGGCGCACACAGGAGATGCTCGACCTCGTCGAGTGGCTGCGCAAGCACAACCGCGCTCTCCCCGAGGAACGGCGGGTCCGTTTCGTCGGCACGGACCCCCAACGCAGCACCGACTCAGTCGAGGCGGTCGCCGCCTTCCTCCAGCGGGTCACACCCGAGCGGACGGAGGAGATACGTGAACTCGATGTACTGAAGCAAGCTCGACCGGCGTCCCAGCCCGACCCGCGACAAACGCTCATGCGCCGCGCCGAAGCACTCGCCGACTTCCTGGAGAGCCTCCGCGAGAAGTTGTCCCGGCACACCTCGGACGAGACATCGGAACCGGCGGACGGCATCGACGAAGCCCTGGAACATGCACGGATCCTCGTGCGTGCCGCCGATCTGGTGACCCGCTCCCCGGACCCGCGCTCCGGCGCGGACAGCGTATTCGCCGTACGCGACCGCTACATGGCCGAGGCCGTGGCACGGCTCGTGGACGACAACCCCAAGGCGCGGGTCATGCTCTGGGCGCACAACGGACACATCGCGAAGAGCACATACGGCGAAAACGTGCCCGCGCTCGGCAGCGGGCTCCGCGAACGCTACGGCGACGCCTACTACGCGCTGGCCCTGCTCTTCGGTAAGGGCTCCTTCCTCGCACGACGCGGTGACGATTTCCAGGGCTCGCCGGTTCAGCATCACATCGGCACGGGATTCCGGTCCATCGAGGCACAGCTCGCCGACAGCGTCCTCGGTGACTACTACACCGACCTGCGAGCCGGCGGTACCTCACCCGAGGCCGCACAGTGGCTGTACGCCCCTTATGCCCAGCGCGGCTTCGGTGCCAATGTGCCGCGATTCTTCTACCGCTTCCATGTGGCGCCGCTGGTGCCAGTGCAGGACTACGACGGCATCGCCTTCGTCGCCCGCTCGACCTGCTCACACCTGCTGCCGCCGGAGGGGTGAGCGACGCCTTCACTCCTATGGCCACATGGCGAGCACGGCTTGAAGAGTCAACTTCCACATCGGCTCGGCTCCGGTGCCGAAGGCCGCGGCGAGCGCGTATCCGATGGCCGCGTCGCGGGGCTCCGGGGCGGCGTCTGGCTCCCATTCGGCCGTCACCACCCCGTCTCCGGTCGACGTGAAGGCACCGATGAGCATGCCGTCCCGTAACAGGCGGCTGCTGCCAAGGGAATCGGGCACCAACCGGTGCATGGATCCCGTTCCCTCGGACTCGGCATCCACGCGGTAGGACCGGCGGGTCAGGAATCCCTTGGCAGGGCGCAGAGTCACCGCCGTGTCATCGACCGTCATGACCAGGCACTGCCGATCACGCGTACCGATCGGCACATGGCTCTCCAGCGGTGTACCGACGGCCCGCGTCATCTCGGCCCGCGGAAGACCACCGCCGTCGACAACCAAAGCCCCGTTCTCATGGTCCAGTTGGATGCCGATCGAACCGAAGAGCGGATCGTCGGCGGACACATGTGTGAACGAGTACATCAACAACTCCTTGCTTCATGATCACCCTGTTGATCAATGTTCAGGCCAGCTTCCGGCAAGTCGCCGGACGTTGGGTGATTTTCCAGTCGGCAGGGCCCTCGCCATGGGGAGCTGCCGCAGTGCGGCCAGTTTGTCTCTCTGCTCCGTCAACCGTCAGCTGCATGCCCCTCGACGACGCACGACCTCCGGCCAGCGCCGTCAGGGCCGCCGCACCCCTACAGGAGAGCGTCGTCCGGCTTGTAGTGGCACTTCCTGTGGAAGCTGGAGGCCGGAGGCGGAGCCCACACATGCTGCGCTGGTTCCGCGCCGGTCCATGCTGAACGCGGACTCGCCAGGAACGCTGTGCCACAAGGGAACAACAGGCAGCAGTGCGGCCTACCGGCCGATCCTGACCCTGTGCCCCGATTGGCTACTGAGTGGATTCACAGCCTTGATCAACTCCAGGACCCGAGCTGGACGTGAGACCTATCGGCATCGGACAGTCCCACCACTCCCGATCGCCCCATCGAAGACGGTCTCACTTCACCCGTCGGTCCCGGGGCAGCGACAGCTCCCTGATGGAACGTCACGCACGCCTGTCCACCGGTTGTCCACCGAAACCGACCGCGTATGCCTGACCCGACCCTCTCAGATGAGCAAAAGCCCAGCTCAGAGACTCAAGCCGTCTTCACGATCACGGAAACCACACCCCCGACCTACGCATTACGATGCACAGACCGCACGTACTCAATTGGGTCGATTTCAAGGTCATCCGAAACACGAAACCCCAGGTCAAAGGCCTGACCTGGGGATCACCATGGAGCCGCCTTCGGGATTCGAACCCGAGACCTACGCATTACGAGTGCGTTGCTCTGGCCATCTGAGCTAAGGCGGCACGCTGTCCGCACTATGGTGCGATCAGCAACGTCGGTAAGTCTACACAGTTTCCGGGGCGCTCCGTACCAGCCGTCGGAGCACCCCGGAAGGGGCTGGTGATCAGGGCTGTGAGCAGCGCTTTCCGCTGGTGGGAGGGGTGCCGTCGAGGAGGTAGGTGTTGATCGCGGAGTCGATGCAGCGGCTGCCGCGAACGTACGCCGTGTGGCCGTCGCCGTCGTAGGTGAGGAGGCGTCCCGAGGACAGCTGGGAGGCGAGGGCGCGGGCCCAGTGGTACGGGGTCGCCGGGTCGCGGGTGGTGCCGACGACGACGATCGGGGCCGCGCCCTTCGCCTCGATGCGGTGTGGAGTGCCGGTGGGCTTCACCGGCCAGTACGCGCAACCCAGGGACGCCCAGGTCAGGAAACGGCCGAAGACCGGGGATGCCTTCTCGAAGGCGGGGAGCGCCTGCCGCGCCTGCTCGGGGGTCGAGAACGCCGACGGGGAGTCCAGACAGTTCACGGCGGCGTTGGCGGAGATCAGGTTCGCGTACTCGCCGTCCGCGCCCCGCTCGTAGTAGCCGTCCGAGAGGGCGAGCAGGCCGGAACCGTCCTTGTGGTCGATCGCCCGGGTGAGGGCTTGGCGCAGCCTCGGCCACGACTTCTCGTTGTACATCGCCGCGACCACCCCCGTGGTGGCCAGGGACTCGCCGAGCGCACGGCCGCCCGAGCCGCGGGCCGGGATGGGTTTGGCGTCGAGCCGGGCGAAGAAGGCCCTCAGATTCTGGCCCAGTTGGGCCGGGGTCGCGCCGGCGTCGCCCAGCGGGCAGTCCGACCGCCGCACGCAGTCCCTCGCGAACGACCGGAACGCCGTCTCGAACCCCGCCGTCTGGTCCTCGTTCAGCTTGCGGGCTGGCAGGGACGGGTCCATCGCGCCGTCCAGGACCAGCCGGCCGACCCGCTCGGGGAACAGCCCCGCGTACGTCGCGCCGAGGAACGTCCCGTACGACGCCCCGACGTACGTCAGCCGCTTGTCACCCAGCACCCCGCGCAGGATGTCCATGTCCCGGGCGGCCTCGACCGTCGAGACATGGCGCAGCAACCGGGCGGAGTGCGCGCCGCAGCCGTTCGCGAACTCCCGGAAGGCGGCGACCAGTTCGTCGGTCTCCCGCCGGTCGTCGGGAGTGAAGTCCGTCTGCGTGTACGCGTCCATCCGGCGCCCGTTGAGGCATTCGACCGGCTCGCTGCCGGCGACGCCGCGCGGGTCGACGGCCACCAGGTCGTAGCGGGCGCGGACCGCCGTCGGGTAGGCCATGCCCGCGTACGCCTGGAGGTACTGGACGGCCGCGCTGCCCGGGCCGCCGGGGTTGAGCAGCAGCGAGCCGAGACGCTTGCCGGGGCCCGTGGCCTTCTTGCGGCTGACGGCCAGCCTGACGTCGCCCCGGCCCGGCTGGGCGTAGTCGAGTGGCGCCTTCACCGTGGCACACTCGAAGCCGCGGCCACCGCAGCTGCGCCAGGTCAGCTTCTGCCCGTAGTACGGGGTCAGAGCCGATGGTGTCGCGCCGGGCAGCGCTTTGAGCACCGGCGTTCCCGATGTCGCCGGGGTCCCTGTCGCCGGGGTCCCTGTCGCCGTGGTCCCCGTCGCTGCGGCCCTTGCCGCCGCGGTCCCTGTCGCCGATGCCGCCGATGTCGAGCTGCCCAGGGAGCAGGCCGAGATGAGCAGTGCGGAGGCGAGGAGGAATCCGGTGGTCGTACGCAGGGTTCGGTTCCGGCGGTCGGGGCGAGCGTGGGTGGTCGTGCCACTGGAGGGCAACCGAGGGCAGCTCCTGATGTACATTCCGTGATCGTAACTCTGCGCGATGAGTTGGTCACTATTCGCGAGAGGAAGGGGAGCGGCTCGTACGGGTGACGGCGACGACACACCGGTCCGCCGGACGACGCATCGGCCCGCCAGACGACGCACCCGTCCGCCAAAGGGACCAAACCCAGCCGAGCAGCGGTGCCCGCCGGACCGGAACCTCAGCCTGCCCGCAGCGCCAGCGTCATCGCCTCCACGGCCAGCAAGGGGGCCACGTTCCGGTCGAGGGCGTCGCGGCAGGCGGCGATCGCGTCGATGCGGCGCAGCGTGGACTCCGGTGTGGTGTCGCGGGCGATGCGCTCCAGCGTGTCGTGCGCCTCGGTGTTGGCGAGGGCGACACGGGAGCCGAGCTGGAGGGCGAGGACGTCGCGGTAGAAGCCGGTGAGGTCGGTGAGAGCCAGGTCGAGGCTGTCGCGCTGCGCACGCGTCCGGCGGCGCTTCTGCTTGTCCTCCAGGTCCTTCATGACACCCGCGGTGCCGCGCGGCATGCGGCCGCCCTGGACCGCGCCCAGCGCCGCCTTCAACTCCTCGGTCTCCTTGACGTCGAGCTCCTCGGCGAGCTGCTTGGACTCCTCCGTGGCGGCGTCGACCAGTTCCTGCGCCGCCTTGAGGCAGCCGCCGATGTCCTCGACGCGCAAGGGCACCTTGAGCACGGCGGCCCGCCGCTCCCGCGTGCGCGGGTCGGTGGCCAGACGGCGGGCGCGGTCGACGTGCCCCTGGGTGGCGCGGGCCGCGGCGGCGGCCGCGGCGGGCTCGATGCCCTCACGCCGTACGAGCATGTCGGCGACCGCGTCCACCGAGGGTGTGAGCAGACTCACGTGGCGGCAACGGGAGCGGATGGTGGGGAGGACGTCGTCGAGCGAGGGTGCGCACAGCAGCCAGACCGTGCGGGGGGCGGGCTCCTCGACTGCCTTGAGGACGGCGTTGGCCGACTTCTCGTTCAGCCGCTCGGCGTCCTCGACGAGGATGATCTGCCAGCGACCGTTCGCCGGCGACGTGAACGACTTGCGGACCGTGTCCCGCATGTCCTCGACGAGGATCTGCGAGCCCACGGCGGCGACCGTGGTGACATCGGCGTGGGTGCCCACCAGCGCCGTATGGCAGCCGTCGCAGAAGCCGCAGCCGGGGGTCCCGCCCAGCGCGCGGTCCGGGCTGACGCACTGGAGGGCCGCCGCGAAGGCCCGCGCGGCCGTGGTGTGTCCGGCGCCGGGCGGGCCCGTGAACAACCAGGCGTGGGTCATCTTCGATGCCTCGGGCAGCGGCGCGTCGGCGGCGGCCGCGGTGACGATCGCGTCGGCATCCCGGGCGGCGGCTTCGAGCTGCGCGCTCAGCCGCTCCTGGCCCACCAAGTCGTCCCACACGGGCATGCGGCACCGCCCCTTCCGTCACACTCTGCCTTGCCGCAACCCATTGTGCGCGAGGCCACTGACAGTCGGGGCCGGACCGGTGCTCATCGCCGCCGCCAGCCCCGGCCGGACGTACTCAGCGGCACCGCCCACCCGCACCGCCCGCCCCGGCCCGACCGTGATCAGCGGCACCGTCCACGCCGGCCCGACCGTGATCAGCGCCGCCGTCCGCCCCGGCCTCGGCCCCGGCCACCACGGCCCTCGCCGCGCCCGTCGTCGTCCCGGCTGCCGTCGGCCCCGTCCTCGTGGCCGTCGCGCGGCCCCAGCAGTTCGTCGGCCAGGGTCGGCAGGTCGTCCAGCGGAGTCTCCTCCGCCCAGTCGGACCGGGGACGGCGACGCGGGGCTCCCTCGGCGTCCACCTGGGGCAGCTCGCGCGTACGGTCCTGCGAGCCACCGGGCCGCTCGTCCCGGAAGAAGCCCGACGGCATCCGGTCCGCCGGGTCGGCCGAGCCGCCCGCCGGAGCCTGCCGCGACTCCTGGCCCGCGTTCCGCGCACCACGCGGAGCGGCACCCTCCTCCCTTACGGGAGGAAGCACGGCCGTCTCGTCGGCCGCGCCGTCCGGAGCCGGCTGCTTCCGCAGCACGGTGGTCTCGTCCCCGGCGCCCGGAGGCGCCGGCGGCTGCGGCAGTTGGGTGGTCGTCTCCGAGTCGGGGCCACCGGGGCGTACCGGCGGCAGCACGGCCGTCTCGTCCACGGGCCCGCCCGACAGGTTCGACGGGGTCACGACGGGCGTGGGGACGGTCAGCTCGTTGTCCGGCGAGGACGCAGGTGACGCGGACGGGGACGACGGGGATGACGGAGAGGGAGACGGCGAGGACGAGGCGGACGTCCACTCGGAGCCCCGCTCCCGCGACGCATCCGCCCCGGCAGCAGCCGCAGAGCCCCCGGCCGCACCGGCCGAACCAGCGGCACCACCCGCACCGCCGGTCCTCGACGCCGTCCCGGCCGAAGCCGCGGCCGCGGCCTCCGCCGCCACCCGCCGCGCCTCCTCGGCCCGCACCAGGGCCTCCTCGGCCTTGCGCTGCTTCTCCAGGCGCCGCGCCTCGGCCTCGGCCCGCAGCCGGGCCTCATCCTCGGCCTGCCTGCGGCGACGGTCCTCCTCGGCCTTGCGGCGCGCTTCCTCCTCGGCCCGGGCCTTCTCCTCCGCGAGGAGCCGGGCGCGCTCCTCCTCGGCCCTCCGCCGCGCTTCCTCGGCCCGCTGCCGGGCCTCCTCCGCCTGCCGCTCGGCCTCGCGCCGCTGGGCCTCCTCCAGCTCGCGCTGCTTGCGCTCCTCCTCCTCCGCGCGCAGCCGGGCGAGCTCCTCCTGGCGCTCACGCTCCAGGCGCTCCTCCTCGGCCTTGCGGCGGGCCTCCTCCTCGGCCTTGCGCCGCGCCTCTTCCTCGGCCTTGCGGCGGGCCTCCTCCTGGGCCTTCACCTCGGCCTCGGACAGCGGCAGCATCAGGTCGAGCCGGTGCCGGACGACGGTGGTCACCGCTTCGGGCTCCTGGCCCGCGTCCACGACCAGGTAGCGCCCCGGGTCGGCCGAGGCCAGCGTCAGAAAACCGGCCCGCACGCGCGCGTGGAACTCGGCCGGCTCCGACTCCAGCCGGTCCGGCGCCTCCGTGAACCGCTCGCGGGCGGTCTCGGGGGAGACGTCCAGCAGCACCGTCAGATGCGGGACCAGTCCGTTCGTCGCCCAGCGCGAGATCCGCGCGATCTCGGTGGGCGACAGGTCCCGGCCCGCGCCCTGGTAGGCCACCGACGAGTCGATGTACCGGTCCGAGATGACGACGGCGCCCCGCTCCAGGGCGGGCCGTACGACGGTGTCCACGTGCTCGGCGCGGTCGGCGGCGTACAGCAGCGCCTCCGCGCGGTGCGACAGTCCGGCCGACGACACGTCCAGGAGGATCGAGCGGAGCCGCTTGCCCACGGGGGTGGCGCCCGGCTCGCGCGTCAGCACGACCTCGTGCCCCTTGGCGCGGATCCACTCCGCGAGCGCCTCGGCCTGGGTCGACTTGCCGGCCCCGTCGCCGCCCTCCAGGGCGATGAAGAAGCCCGTGGAAGCCGGGGCCACCTCCGGGTCGTCCCCGCCCCGCAGAGCGTCCAGCAGGTCGTGCCGCAGCGGAACCCCGGAACGGTCGTCCACCTTGGCGAGCACCAGCGCGGCCACCGGCAGCAGCAGCGCGCCCACCAGCATCAGCGTGAAGGCGGCACCCCCGTGCGCGAACACGAACTTGCCGCTTTCCAGCCGGTGCGGCCCGATCAGCGCGGCCAGCACCGGGGCGATCACGGCGCCGATCGCCACGAAGACCCGTACGACCGCGTGCAGGTGCTCGGTCGTGCGCGTCCGGCGGGAGTCCTCGGCCTCCTGGTCCAGCAGCGCGTGCCCGGTGTTCGCGGCGATGCCCGCGCCCACGCCCGCGAGGGCGAGGAGCAGGACCACGGTCGTCACGTCCGGTACGAGCCCGGCGGCGAGCAGCGCCACTCCGGTGGAGGCGATCGCCAGGGCGAGCAGCCGGCGCCGCGACAGTGCGGGCAGTACCGACGGCGCCCTGCGGATGCCGACCGCGACGCCGCCGGTCAGCGCGACGACCAGCAGCCCGTAGGTGACCGGCCCGCCGCCCAGGTCCTTGGCGTGCAGTACGGCGACGGCGACCGCGGCAGCGACGGCGCTCGCGACCGCCGCGCAGGCGAGCACCAGGATCGTGATCGCGCCGGTGCGGCCCTTGTCGGCGCCCGTGCCCGACTTGGGGCGGCGCAGACCCTCCAGCGGCGACCGCGGGCGCGGCGTGCGCGTGTCGGGCAGTTCGAGGAAGACCAGGACCGAGAGGGAGGCGGCGAACAACCCGGCCGCCACGTACGAGGCGAGTGCCGCCTGGTGCTGGCCGAACCAGTCGATACCGGCGCCCAGCGCGTTGTTGAGCAGCGAGACCACGACGAGGCCGCCCGCGGCGAGAGGCACCGCCACGAATCCCGTACGCAGGGACAGACGCCGCAGCGCGTCCATGTGGTCCGGCAGCGGGCGCACGGTCGCGCCCTCCAGCGGGGGCGTGGGCAGCAGGGCGGGCGCCGCGCTCTCGCGGCACACCGTCCAGAAGCGCTCGGCGACTCCGGTCACGAAGGCGGTCACCAGAAGAACGGCGAGCGCGTTGTCCGGAGTCCAGTCGATCCACAGGGGGGCCACGAGCAGCAGCGCCGCGCGCAGTCCGTCCGCGCCGACCATGGTCCAGCGGCGGTCGAGCGGGCCCTCCTGGGACGTGAGCGACGTGAGCGGTCCGAGGAGGACTGCCCCGAAGAGCAGTGTGGCCAGAAGGCGCGTCCCGAAGACGGCGGCCACACAGAGGGCGACCCCGCGGTAACCACCGCCGAACGAGCCCTGGGCGATCGCCGCCTGGAAGGCGAGGAGTACGAGGACCAGCAGCGCGAGGGCATCGCCCACGCCGCCCACGAGCTGTGCACTCCACAGCCGCTTGAGCTGCGGCTGACGCAGCAGGGCGCGGACGGCGCGCTCGCGGGAGTCCGCGACCAGGACGTCATCGGGTGCCGGATTCTGGGCCGTTGGCTGCTCGGCTCGGGTCATCTCTCTCTTCCGTCCGGAGAACCGTCGCATCCCTCTACTGGGTGATGGTACGCGGGCTCTCCGTCACGCTAGTTTGGCCAAGTCCGGGCAACCGGGCCTGCTGCCGGGTCGGCGGGACGTCACGTCTGTGGAGTTGGTGCCAGGCCGCGGATCGGGTACCCCGTAGATCGGGTACCCCGTCCTGCAGCGGTCGACATTGAAGCAGAAAGCGCCCTGCCGGGGAGGACCAAGCGTTCAGCCTAGCGGGGAGCGAAAACCAAACTTCACAAGGCTTCTACAAGTCGGGCCCCGGCGGCTGCCGGGGCCCGACCTGCTTCTGTCTACTGTGCCGCTCTCTGCTCGGCGTCCTCCACGGCGGCCTCTACTCGGCGTCGGCCGTCTTGGCCGCCGCCTTCTTGGCGGGCGCCTTCTTCGCCGCGGTCTTCGACGTCGTCGTCTTCTTCGCGGCGGCCTTCTTGGCCGGGGCGGCCTTCTTGGCGGTGATCTTCTTGGCGGTCGTCTTCTTCGCCGCGGCCTTCTTCGCCGTCTTCTTGGCGGGCCCCTTCGCCCGCTTCTCGGCGAGCAGCTCGAACCCGCGCTCCGGCGTGATCGCCTCGACGCTGTCGTCCGACCGCAGGGTCGCGTTCGTCTCGCCGTCGGTGACGTACGGGCCGAAGCGGCCGTCCTTGACCACGACCGGCTTGCCGCTGACCGGGTCCGCGCCGAGCTCCTTCAGCGGCGGCTTGGCCGCGGCCCGCCCACGCTGCTTGGGCTGGGCGTAGATCGCCAGCGCCTCCTCCAGCGTGATCGTGAAGAGCTGCTCCTCGGCCTGGAGGGAACGGGAGTCCGTGCCCTTCTTCAGGTACGGGCCGTAACGGCCGTTCTGCGCGGTGATCTCCTGGCCCTCGGCGTCGGTGCCGACGACGCGGGGCAGCGACATCAGCCTGAGCGCGTCCTCAAGGGTCACCGTGTCCAGCGACATCGACTTGAACAGCGAGGCCGTGCGCGGCTTGACCGCGTTCTTGCCGGTCTTCGGGGTGCCCTCGGGGAGCACCTCGGTGACGTACGGACCGTAGCGGCCGTCCTTGGCGACGATCTGGTGGCCGGTCGAGGGGTCGGCGCCCAGTTCGAAGTCACCGCTCGGCTTGGCGAGCAGTTCCTCCGCGAGCTCGACGCTCAGCTCGTCCGGAGCGAGGTCGTCCGGGATGTCCGCGCGCTGGTGGTTCCCGGAGTCCTTGTCGCCGCGCTCGATGTACGGGCCGTAGCGGCCGACCCGGAGCACGATGTCGCTGCCGACGGGGAAGGACGACACCTCGCGCGCGTCGATCGCGCCGAGGTCGGTGACCAGCTCCTTCAGGCCACCCAGGTGGTCCCCGTCGCCGTTGCCCGCCTCGGCGGCGCTGCCGTCGCCGTTCGCGCCTTCGCCGAAGTAGAACCGCTTCAGCCACGGCACGGACTGCGCCTCGCCGCGCGCGATGCGGTCGAGGTCGTCCTCCATCCTGGCGGTGAAGTCGTAGTCGACGAGCCGCCCGAAGTGCTTCTCCAGGAGGTTGACGACGGCGAAGGACAGGAAGGACGGCACCAGGGCCGTGCCCTTCTTGAACACATAGCCGCGGTCGAGGATCGTCCCGATGATCGACGCGTACGTCGACGGGCGGCCGATCTCGCGCTCTTCGAGCTCCTTGACCAGGCTGGCCTCGGTGTAACGGGCCGGGGGCTTGGTTGCGTGCCCGTCGACCGTGATCTCCTCGGCGCTCAGGGCGTCACCCTGGTTGACCTGGGGCAGCCGGCGCTCGCGGTCGTCGAGCTCGGCGTTCGGGTCGTCCGCGCCCTCGACGTACGCCTTCAGGAAGCCGTGGAACGTGATCGTCTTGCCGGACGCGCTGAACTCGACGTCCCGCCCGTCGGCAGCGGCGCCGCCGATCTTGACGGTGACGGAGTTCCCGGTCGCGTCCTTCATCTGCGAGGCGACCGTCCGCTTCCAGATCAGCTCGTAGAGCTTGAACTGGTCGCCGGTCAGCCCCGTCTCGGCGGGCGTGCGGAAACGATCGCCCGAGGGCCGGATCGCCTCGTGCGCCTCCTGCGCGTTCTTGACCTTCCCGGCGTACGTACGCGGCCGGTCCGGCAGGTAGTCGGCGCCGTACAGCTGCGTGACCTGGGCGCGGGCCGCCGAGACCGCGGTGTCGCTCAGCGTCGTGGAGTCCGTACGCATGTACGTGATGTAGCCGTTCTCGTACAGCTTCTGCGCGACCTGCATGGTCGCCTTCGCGCCGAAGCCGAGCTTGCGGCTGGCCTCCTGCTGGAGCGTCGTCGTACGGAACGGCGCGTACGGCGAGCGCCGGTACGGCTTGGACTCGACCGAGCGCACGGAGAACCGCGTGCTCTCCAGGGCGGCGGCCAGCGCGCGGGCGTTGGCCTCGTCCAGGTGCAGCGTGTTCGCGCTCTTGAGCCGGCCGAGCGAGTCGAAGTCACGGCCCTGGGCGACCCGCCGGCCGTCGACCGCGGTCAGCCGCGCGACCAGCGAGGACGGGTCGGACACATCGCCGGCGCGGCCGGTGCCGAAGGTGCCGGTCAGGTCCCAGTACTCGGCGGAGCGGAACGCCATGCGCTCCCGCTCCCGCTCCACGACGAGCCGAGTCGCCACGGACTGCACACGGCCCGCCGACAGCCGCGGCATGACCTTCTTCCACAGGACCGGCGAGACCTCGTAGCCGTAGAGGCGGTCGAGGATGCGGCGGGTCTCCTGGGCGTCGACCAGCTTCTTGTTGAGCTGGCGCGGGTTGGCGACGGCCTCGCGGATCGCGTCCTTGGTGATCTCGTGGAACACCATCCGCTTGACCGGGATCTTGGGCTTGAGGACTTCCTGGAGGTGCCAGGCGATGGCCTCGCCCTCGCGGTCCTCATCGGTGGCGAGGAAGAGCTCGTCCGATTCCTTCAGGAGGTCCTTGAGCTTCTTGACCTGGGCCTTTTTATCGGCGTTGACCACGTAGACGGGCTGGAAGTCGTGCTCGACGTCCACGCCGAGGCGGCGCACCTCGCCGGTGTACTGCTCGGGCACCTCCGCGGCGCCGTTCGGAAGGTCACGGATGTGCCCGACGCTCGCCTCGACGATGTAGCCGGGGCCGAGATAGCCCTTGATCGTCTTCGCCTTGGCAGGCGACTCGACAATGACGAGTCGGCGGCCGCCCTTCGCGGTCTCGCTGGTCGGGGACAACTTCGCTCTTCTCTCCGGTCGACGCTGGGGGCACCCCAGGGCTGGGGCCACGGGATGTGGCGCGCACGTACTGACGCTGCGGAGTGTGACGGTAAATCCCGCCCCCGTGTCAAATGACCGAAGTACACAACGGCCACTCGAACGGTCTCCCAATGTAACGGGTCAAGCCTCAGACTAACCTGGGGCCGGAATGAAGGCTCATCGGTTCTTCTCACCATCCGTAGCCTTCTTGTGGCAGTATGCACACGCGGGCCCGGCGTCAGGACACGAGGACAACGCTCGTGTGCCGGGTGTATCGCCGAGCATGGTTTCCGAGGGTAACTCGGGAGCGCCGCTTCCCGTCGGAGAGGCGGCAAGGGTGCCTCATCTGCTCGTATGCGCGGAGCCCGCGAGTCTGCTCCTCATGCCCGCGAGGGAAGCACGTATGCCCGGGAGCCTGCTGGGGGAAGCAGTCGTCTACGTGTGATGCGCTACTGGAGATCGTCCGGGCCGGCGTGCCGTTGGCCGTGCGCCGTCGTCAGAGTTGTGCGAAGCACCACGCCGCGAGCGCCAGTGCGCTCACGCCGGCGAGTGTCGCGACCACAGCGGAGACCTTGGGGTGCACTCCGTCGGCGACCGCCTCGTGGCGCCATACCCGGTGTCCGGTCCACAGGAGCAGCGACGATCCGAACAGTACGAACACGGTGCCCGTGAAGATCGCCGGTGCGGTTTCCATGTCTCTTCCATGTCCTGTGTGCTCGGATCCTCGGGCCAGAAAGCCTCACAGGCCCGGGAGACCGGAAGACGAACGCGTGGTGAACACCCCGGCCGTCGTGCACGAGACGGCCGGACGGACGCCGTCAGCCTCAGCCGGCGGGTTCGAGGAAGCCCTGTTCCACCAGCAGCCGGATCTGCGCCGGGGTCCGGTCGCGCAGCAACACCGGGTCCTCGCCGACCAGTTGAGCGATGGCGTCGAGGATCCGGCCCGCGCTGAGCGAGCCGTCGCACACCCCTGCGAAGCCCGCGCCGATCGTGTCCACCTTGGTGGCCCGGCGCATCCCGCGGTTCTGCCGCAGCACCACGTGCTCGGGGTCCTCGGCGCCCGGCAGCCCGACCTGCTCCTGGACGATCTCCTCGACGAGCCTGAAGTGCCCGGCGAGCAGGGCCGCGTCGTCGTGCTCGCGCAGGTAGTCGAGGCGCTCGAAGTGCGCGCGCACCGTGTCGCCGAGCGGCTGTTCGACCGGATGCGGCCACTCCTCCACGGTGATCGACGGCTCGGCGGCACCGGTCCTGCGCAGGGTGATCCAGCCGAACCCGACGGCCCTGACCTTGCGCGCCTCGAACTCGTCGAGCCACGCGTCGTACCGCGCCTGGTACTCGGCGGGGTCCGCGCGGTGGTCGCCCGCGTCGCGCAGCCACAGCTCGGCGTACTGCGTGACGTCCTGCACCTCGCGCTGCACGATCCAGGCGTCGCACCCGCGCGGCACCCAGGAGCGCAGCCGGTCCGGCCAGTCCTCGCCCTCCACGTGCTGCCAGTTGGCGAGGAACTGTGCGAACCCGCCCTCGTTCAGCCGCTCCCCCGCCTGCTGGACCAGCGCCCGGCACAGGTCGTCCCCGCCCATGCCGCCGTCGCGGTAGGTGAGCCGGGCGCCGGGAGAGATCACGAAGGGCGGGTTGGACACGATCAGGTCGTACGTCTCGCCCCGCACCGGCTCGAACAGCGAACCCTCGCGCAGGTCGGCCGCCGGTGCGCCGGACAACGCGAGCGTGAGCGCGGTGATGTGCAGCGCGCGCGGGTTCACGTCGGTCGCGGTCACCCGGGTGGCGTGGCGCGTGGCGTGCAGGGTCTGGATCCCTGATCCGGTGCCGAGGTCGAGCACGGAGGCGACCGGGTTCCGTACGGTGATTCCCGCAAGCGTGGTGGACGCCCCGCCCACTCCGAGTACGACACCTTCCCCATGGCTGCCGATGCCGCGGGCCCCGCCGACCGCACACCCCAGGTCGGACACGATGAACCAGTCCTCGCCACCGGGACCGCCGTACGGCCGTACGTCGACGGTGGCGGCGAGATCGTCCCCCGCGTCCGGAGCGGCGCGCACCAGCCAGCCGCTCTCCAGGCACGCGTCGACCGGCAGCGCGTCCGCCACGCGCGCGTGCGCCACGGGCTGCTGGAGCAGGAAGAGCCGTACGAGCGCCTCCAGCGGCGTGTCCCCGCGCGTCGCCCGCAGCGCCGGCACGGTCTCGCTGCGGGCCAGCGCCGCGTACGCGGGAGCGCCGAGCAGGTCGAGCAGGCCGTCGGCGGTGAAGCCGGCTCCGATCAGGGCGTCCCGGAGCCGGGCGGCGACGTCGGGGCGGTCGGTGGCGGGCAGGGGCGACAGGCTGGAGTTGCTCACGGTCCCATTGTGTCGGCTTCCGCGACATGGCGCGCACACCTGTGGACGGCATATGCCAAGGGTCCGGCACGCGCGCGTACCGGACCCTTGTGAGGTTGACGAACGATCGCCCTCCTCAGGCGCGCCACTTCACGAGGGGCGCCCTTTCACGCGGACGTCAGCCCTTGCCCGCCGAGGACGAGACGGCCGCGGTCTTGCAGCTCTGCTGCTGGGACATCGCCTTGCCCACGTCGCCCTCCTCCAGCTTGGCGAGCGCGTCGCTGCCGCTCCTGCTCAGCTTCTCCAGCTCCGTGGCGACGCCCTTGAGGCCGTCGGCGAACTTCGCCTGGTCCTTGGTGTCGAGGTCGTCCGACTTCTTCTTCAGTTCGGCGTAGGCGGTGGAGAGGGTGTTGAGCTCCTTGACCGCGTCCTGCATCTTCTTGTCGCCGTTCTCGACGTCCGGCGCCCCGGCCTTCTGGACGGCGGTCGCCATCGCCTTGTAGGCGTCGGAGATGTCCTGGAAGGCCTGGGAGTCCACCTTCTGCACGGCCTCCGGTGTGCTGTCGTCCGAGGTCTCCTGCTGGATCGCGGCGTTGGCGGCCGTGATCTTCTTCGTCTGCGGCTGCACGGCGTCGCAGACCTGCTTGGCCCAGGAGTTCAGCTGTTCGCTGTTGTCGTCGCTGCTGCTGCATCCCGACAGCGCCAGTACCAGTACCGCACCGCCGGACAGTGCGGCCGCGAGCTTCTTGTTCACCGGATTGGTCCCTTCCATGGCTCTCGGCCCGGAACATACACGCCGAACGGGTGACACCCCGATGTCATATGCCCGTTATCACACCATATGATCCATTTGCACGAAAGAGAGAAGGCTCACGGACAGGGCACACAAACGGCAGAACGGGCGGATGACGCGTCAACACGCGCCAACCGCCCGTCCGTTGGCCGGCGCGAAGCCGGCCCTCGTACCGCCGTCTACGAAACCACCGCGGGATCCACCGACTTGGCCGTCCGGTCGGTGTTGTCTTCGTCACCCACGGCGATACCGCGCCGCTTGGACATGTACACCGCGCCGACGATCACGCCGAGCGCGACCACCGCGATGAGCACACGGAGCACGATGCTCTTGTCCTCGCCGTAACTGAACTTCACGACCGCGGGCGCGATGAGCAGCGCCACCAGGTTCATCACCTTCAGCAGCGGGTTGATGGCGGGGCCCGCGGTGTCCTTGAACGGGTCGCCCACCGTGTCGCCGATCACGGTCGCCGCGTGGGCATCGCTGCCCTTGCCGCCGTGGTGGCCGTCCTCGACGAGCTTCTTGGCGTTGTCCCAGGCGCCGCCGGAGTTGGCGAGGAACACCGCCATGAGCGTGCCCGTGCCGATCGCACCCGCGAGATAGGCCCCGAGCGCGCCGACGCCGAGCGTGAACCCGATCGCGATGGGCGCCATCACGGCGAGCAGTCCCGGTGTGGCCAGCTCCCGCAGGGCGTCCTTGGTGCAGATGTCGACGACTCTGCCGTACTCGGGCGTCTCGGTGTAGTTCATGATCCCCGGCTTCTCGCGGAACTGCCGGCGGACCTCGTAGACGACCGCACCGGCGGACCGCGAGACCGCGTTGATCGCCAGCCCCGAGAAGAGGAAGACGACCGCGGCGCCCGCGATGAGCCCGACGAGGTTGTTGGGCTGTGAGATGTCCATCATCAGGTTCATCGGCGCGCCCGCGCCGGAGACCTTCTCGCCCACGTCGTTCGCGGCCGTGAGGATCGCGTCGCGGTACGACCCGAAGAGCGCCGAGGCCGCGAGTACGGCCGTGGCGATGGCGATGCCCTTGGTGATGGCCTTGGTCGTGTTGCCCACGGCGTCGAGGTCGGTGAGCACCTGCGCGCCCGCGCCCTGGACGTCGCCGGACATCTCGGCGATGCCCTGAGCGTTGTCGGAGACCGGTCCGAAGGTGTCCATGGCGACGATGACGCCGACCGTGGTGAGCAGACCGGTGCCGGCCAGCGCCACCGCGAACAGGGCGAGCATGATCGACGTACCGCCGAGCAGGAACGCCCCGTACACGCCGAGGCCGATCAGCAGGGCGGTGTAGACGGCCGATTCGAGGCCGATGGAGATACCGGCGAGGACGACGGTGGCCGGGCCGGTGAGCGAGGTCTTGCCGATGTCCCGCACGGGGCGTCGGGTGGTCTCGGTGAAGTAGCCGGTCAGCTGCTGGATCAGCGCGGCCAGCACGATGCCGATGGCCACCGCGACGAGCGCGAGGATCCGCGGATCGCCGCCCTTGCCGAGGATCGCCGCGTCCGTGACGCCCTTCAGGCCGGCGTACGACGACGGCAGATAGACGAAGACCGCGACCGCGACCAGCGCCAGCGAGATCACCGCGGAGATGAAGAAACCGCGGTTGATGGCACTCATGCCGCTCCGGTCGGCGCGCCGCGGGGCCACGGCGAAGATGCCGATCATCGCCGTGACCACACCGATCGCGGGCACGAGCAGCGGGAACGCCAGCCCCGCGTCACCGAACGCCGCCTTGCCGAGGATCAACGCGGCGACGAGGGTCACGGCGTACGACTCGAAGAGGTCGGCAGCCATGCCCGCGCAGTCGCCGACGTTGTCGCCCACGTTGTCGGCAATGGTCGCGGCATTGCGCGGGTCGTCCTCCGGAATGCCCTGCTCGACCTTGCCGACCAGGTCGGCGCCGACGTCGGCGGCCTTGGTGAAGATGCCGCCGCCGACCCGCATGAACATCGCGATGAGCGCCGCACCGAGACCGAAGCCCTCCAGGACCTTCGGCGCGTCGGCCGCGTACACCAGCACCACACAGGAGGCGCCCAGAAGACCGAGCCCCACCGTGAACATGCCGACGACGCCACCCGTGCGGAAAGCGATCTTCATGGCTTTGTGCGAGACGGCGGTGAGATCCTTTTCCGGCTCACCTTCCGCCGGGGTCGCTTCACGCGCCGCGGCGGCGACCCGCACATTGCTGCGTACGGCCAACCACATCCCGATATAACCGGTGGCCGCCGAGAACGCGGCGCCGATCAAGAAGAACACCGATCGGCCGGCGCGCTGATTCCAGTCGTCCGCGGGCAGCAGCATGAGCAGGAAGAACACCACGACGGCGAATACGCCGAGCGTGCGCAGCTGCCGGGCCAGATAGGCGTTGGCGCCTTCCTGGACCGCCGCCGCGATCTTCTTCATGCTGTCGGTGCCTTCGCCTGCCGCGAGCACCTGCCGCACCAGGACCCCGGCGACCACGAGCGCGGCCAGCGCGACGATCCCGATGACCATCACGATGAGGCGATTGTCGTTCGTCAGCACTGCGGCTGCGAAGGTTGTGGGGTGATCAAACTGCTGAGGGGTAAAAAGCCCCGCCATTCGTCCTCCTTGACGCTTGGGCTGAGCTCAAGATGTGGACGGATTCTAGGGAGGGGAACCTGATCAAAACAGTACGCGGTAAACGGAATTAGCTCCACCTGCCCGTCAGCAAATGATCGCCGGGGAGGCACAGAACCCGAAAGCGGTAATGCCTCAAAGGCGTTGACGCTTGATCAAATGACCGCCTGATTGATCGTGAATTCCTTCACTAATTCAGGCGCATCATCGGGAAGTCGTCGCAGAATGATCGGACAAAAGGAAAAGGGCCCTGCTCAGCAGGGCCCTTTGCAGAGACTCGAAGCCTCTCGCAGAGACTCGCAGGCGGAGACTCGAAGAGGGAGGTACGCCGGCGGGGCGTACGGGGAGGCGCGCGTCAGGGAACCGCGGCCGGCGGTGTGGTCGGCCAGCTCATACGGATCTTGCCGCCGTGCTCGTCCGCGGTGACCTCCACGTCGTCGACGAGGCCGCTGATGACCGCGAGGCCCATCTCGTCCTCCTCGGCCTCCACGTCCGCGTCCTCATGGGCTCCGTGCGTCGTGCCGCCCGGCACGGCGCGGGGAGCCTCATCACCGACCTCGATGGAGAACTGTTTCTCCTCCTCGATCAGCAGCACCCGCACCGGCGCCGAGATGCCGCTGCTCTGGTGCAGGCCGACGGCACGGGTGCAGGCCTCGCCGACGGCGAGCCGCACCTCGTCGAGGACGGCCTCGTCCACCCCGGCCTTGCGTGCGACGGAAGCGGCCACCAGTCGGGCGGTCCTGACATGTCCTGGGACCGCACTGAAACGGAGTTCAACGGTGGCCATGCATCCCCCTCGGAAACGGGCGTGCTGTCAGGGGGCCGGGCCGTCGTGAGCCCGGTCCCCCTCCTGTTGTCTCAGCCGTCATGGGCACACGGCCCACCGACGGTCAGTCCGTCGCCGCCACCGCTTCGTCGACCGAGGTGTGGATCGGGAACACCTTGGTGAGACCGGTGATGCGGAAGATCTTCAGAATGCGCTCCTGGTTGCACACCAGGCGCAGCGAGCCCTCATGGGCCCGGACACGCTTCAAGCCGCCTACCAGCACGCCGAGCCCGGTGGAGTCGAGGAAGTCGACACCCTCCATGTCGACGACGAGGTGGAAACTCCCGTCGTTCACCAGCTCGACCAGCTGCTCGCGCAGCTTGGGCGCGGTATATACGTCGATTTCACCACCGACCTCGACGACCGTACGATCGCCGACGGTACGGGTCGACAGGGACAGGTCCACGGATCCTCCAGCACCTTGCTAATCGAGCGGTCGTCCCTCAGGACACCTCGGCGGAGCCCCAGGACGGTTCGCCAGCCGCGATGGCATTCAATCACTTACCGGCAGGCGTGCACGACGCCTTGGGACCATTGTCCGTCACGCCGGTGACACACTCGGTGCCGATGGCCAAGAATCACCGAACCGATCGATCCCCGACGGACTCCGCCGCCCGCCCCGCGCCGAGGACGGTCCTGGACCGGCTCGCCTCCGCGCCGGGCAGGGCTTCGCGCATCACTCATACGGAGCACCTGCCCCCGCGTGAGGGCCGCCATGCCGTCTGGCCCGACCGGATCCGCGCGGAAGTCATCTCGGCCGTGCAGGCCAAGGGCATCGAACACCCTTGGGCCCATCAGGCACGCGCCGCCGAACACGCGCTGGACGGCGATTCGGTGGTCGTCGCCACCGGCACGGCCTCCGGCAAATCGCTCGCCTACCTCGTCCCCGTGCTCTCCGGTCTCCTGGACGGCTCCGAGGCACCCAACGGCCGCGGCGCCACCACCCTGTACCTGGCGCCGACGAAAGCACTCGCGGCGGATCAGTGCCGATCGGTGAAGGAAATTTCACATCCGCTGGGCACCGCGATCCGCCCCGCCGTCTACGACGGCGACACCCCTGTCGAGGAACGCGAGTGGATCCGCCAGTACGCCAACTACGTCCTCACCAACCCCGACATGCTGCACCGCGGGATCCTTCCGTCACACCCGCGCTGGTCCTCCTTCCTCAAGGCCCTGAAGTACGTCGTCATCGACGAGTGCCACACCTACCGCGGCGTCTTCGGCTCCCATGTCGCCCAGGTGCTGCGCCGTCTGCGCAGGCTGTGCACCCGGTACGGCGCCTCGCCCGTCTTCCTGCTGGCCTCGGCGACCGCCGCCGAGCCCTCGGTCGCCGCGTCCCGGCTCACCGGCCTGCCGGTGGTCGAGGTCGCGGACGACGCCTCCCCTCGTGGAGAACTGGTGTTCGCCCTCTGGGAGCCCCCGCTCACCGAGCTGCACGGCGAGAAGGGCGCGCCGGTGCGGCGTACGGCGACCGCGGAGACCGCGGATCTCCTGACCGACCTCGTCCTGCAGGGCGTCCGCTCGGTCGTCTTCGTCCGCTCCCGGCGCGGCGCCGAACTCATCTCGGTGATCACCCAGGAACGCCTCGCCTCCGTGACATCGGAGGCCGGCACCGCGGGCGACCGCTCGCTGGCCCGGCGCGTCGCCGCGTACCGCGGGGGCTACCTCGCGGAGGAACGCCGCGCCCTGGAGCGCGCCCTCCACTCCGGCGAACTCCTCGGCCTCGCCGCCACCACCGCCCTGGAGCTGGGCATCGACGTCTCCGGCCTGGACGCCGTGGTGATCGCCGGCTACCCGGGCACGCGGGCCTCCCTGTGGCAGCAGGCGGGCCGCGCCGGCCGCTCAGGAGAGGGCGCCCTGGCCGTCCTGGTCGCCCGCGACGACCCGCTGGACACGTTCCTCGTGCACCACCCCGAGGCGTTGTTCGACCAGCCGGTCGAGTCGACGGTCCTCGACCCGGACAACCCGTACGTCCTGGCCCCGCACCTGTGCGCGGCCGCCGCCGAGATCCCCCTGACGGACGACGACCTTCCGCTGTTCGGCCCCGCCGCCGAGGACCTGCTGCCGCAGCTGGAGGCCGCGAAGCTGCTCCGGCGCCGCACCAAGGCCTGGCACTGGACACGCCGCGAGCGGGCCGCCGACCTCACGGACATCCGCGGACAGGGCGGACGGCCCGTCCAGATCGTCGAGGCCGGCACCGGACGGCTCCTGGGCACGGTCGACGCGGGCGCCGCCCACACGACGGTCCACGAGGGCGCCGTGCACCTGCACCAGGGCCGTACGTACCTGGTGCGCGAACTGGACCTGGACGAGTCCGTGGCCCTGGTCCAGGAGGCCAACCCGCCCTATTCGACGGTCGCCCGCGACACGACGTCGATCTCGATACTGGAGACCGACATCGAAGTCCCGTGGGGCGACGGACGCCTGTGCTACGGCTCCGTCGAGGTCACCAACCAGGTCGTCTCCTTCCTGCGTCGAAAGCTGATCACCGGTGAAGTGCTCGGCGAGACGAAACTCGACCTCCCTCCTCGGACGCTGCGCACCCGTGCCGTGTGGTGGACGGTCACCGAGGACCAGCTCGACGCCGCCCGGATCAACCCGGAGATCCTCGGCGGCGCCCTCCACGCCGCCGAGCACGCGTCGATCGGCATGTTGCCGCTCTTCGCGACCTGCGACCGCTGGGACATCGGCGGCGTCTCGGTCCCGCTGCACCCCGACACGCTGCTGCCGACGGTCTTCGTCTACGACGGCCATCCGGGCGGCGCGGGCTTCGCCGAACGCGCCTTCCACACGGCCCGCTCCTGGCTCGCCGCCACCCGCGAGGCCATCGCCTCCTGCGAGTGCGACGCCGGCTGCCCGTCCTGCATCCAGTCCCCCAAGTGCGGCAACGGCAACGATCCACTGCACAAGCGAGGAGCCGTGCGGTTGCTCACGGAGCTGTTGCGGGAGGCACCGGCGGGCTGACCGCGCCGGGTCGGGCGCGGTCGGTGTGGGGCGCGTTCGGTACCGGGGCTTGGGGGGCCGTCGGCCCGGGTGCGACCGGCCCCGCCGGTCCGGCTCTCGATCTCGCTTCCGCGCTGAACGGTCCTTTCCCCGACGCAGCCGTGACGTCCGAGGTCTCGCCCTCGATCGCGCACCGCACAAGCCGGGTGCCTTGAGCCCGGGCGACCCGCTCCGCCATGCCGCATGCGGCGTCCGTACCCGTCGTCCAGTGGTCGGCAGCCGCGAGCGCCGCGAGATCGGCCGCCCCGGCCGCACGGTGCCGGATCACGACCGCCTGGCCCATGGCCAGCAGGGCCCCGAAGATCACACACAGCACAGCGATGGCACCCACGGCCCAGACGGTCGCGGATCCTCGGTCGGAGCGGTGATCCGCCCGGCGCGATCGTTTTCTTTCACTCTGCTGCCGTGGCTTCCGGTGCGCCCTGTCTCTGGTCCGTGCTTCGTGTCCTGTGTCCGTCACCCCCTGGCCCCCACCGTCTCCTCCGCCAGTGCCACAGCCTCATGGCTCAGGTCCAGGCTCAGGGCGTCCGGTCCCGGAGGGTTCGCTGCAACCATTACGTGCACCAGGTCGCCCTCGCGGCTCACGGTGACCCTCGCCCCGTCGGGCGCCAGCCGGCGAGCCATCGCTACGATCGCGCCGGGTGGGTCCTGGCGAGCCGCCGCCCGAGCACCCGCCCTCGCCGCGTCCACGCACTGGATCTGCGCGCACGCGGCGAGCAGCGCCCACACCAACGCCATCGCGAACAGCACCAGCACGGGCAGGGCCACCGCTGCCTCGGCGGTCACGAAGCCACGGTCACGCCCCCGCTCGACGGGCGCTGCCCGGGCGGCCGCTCTCCACGCCCCTCTGTCACCGCCGCCCCATCGCACGGCCCATCGCTCACGCCCCGCCATCAAGCGCCCGCTTCACGATGTCCTGCAACTCCGTCTGCACCTGCCCGCTGGTCACGACCTTGTAGAGCACCGCGGCGAAGGCGACCGCCGCGATGATCCCCACGGCGTACTCGGAGGTGACCATCCCCGCGTCCTTCGGCGCCTGGCGCACCCTGCGCACCAGGGCGCGCATCCGTCCTCGTACCGCGTCTACCGCCCGTACTGCCCTGCGCATCTCAACCCCCGTAAGGTTCCGTTCCGTTCATCCCATATGCTGCTGTTTGCACTGCTGTTTCTGCTGAATTTTCTGCTGTCACTTGTGTTGCTGTTTCTGCCGTCGCTTGTGCTGTCGTCGCCTGTCATCCCGTCATTCGCCGCCCCCTCCCAGCAGCCCGTCCGCGAGCCCGATCACCACCGGCAGCACCCCGATCGCGATGAACGCGGGCAGGAAGCACAGCCCCACGGGTGCGGTGACCATGACGGCGGCGCGGCGCGCCCGTTCGGTCGCGGCGCGGGCCCACGCGGCGCGGGCCTCGGCCGCCAGCCGGGCCACCGGGGCGGCGGCGGGCACGCCTGACTCGTCGGCGCGCTCCAGGAGCCGCGCCAAGGGGCCGGCACCGGGCAGTGCGGCCAACGCCCGCCAAGCCTCGGCCGGTTCGCCCCCTAGCCGCACCTGTGCCGCACCGTGGGCCAGCCGCTCCCCGACGGGCCCTCCCAGGGCTTCGCCCACGGCTCGGGCGGCCACGGCCGGGCCGGCTCCGGCGGCGATGCACGCTGCCAGCAGGTCGGCGGCGAGCGGGAGTTGACGCGCCACTCGGGCCGGGTCGTACTCCCTGTCCTCAGGCTTCTTCGCCGATCCGCTGCCCCGGTGGCGCTGCCGCCACCACCAGAAGCCGCAGCCTGCGGCCAGCCCCAGCACCAGTCCCATGAGGCCTCCCACCAGCACCCACCCGGCGCTCACCACCCCGGCGACCGGCAGCCACCGCCGCGCGGCATCCCGCACCACGTGCCGCCGCGCCGACGGCGCACCCTCCAGGAGCAGCACCGCGCCCAGCCGTCTGCGCAGCCTCCGTTCGCGCCGAACGGTGTCGAGGGACCGGACCAGCCACCACAGCCCCAGGGCCGCGCACACGAGTACCCCCAGCCTGTGGACAACGTCCGTACTCATGCCGCCTCCGCTCCCCGTACGATCCGCAGCGCCCACCACAGGCCGACGCCCTCCAGCACTCCGCCGACCAGCAGGCAGCCCAGGCCGGCGGCGCTGTGCAGCACCACGTGCAGCGGGTCGGCGCCCAGCGCGGTGCCCAGCAGCAGGCCAAGCACCGGCAGCCCGGCGAGCATCACGGCCGTGGACCGGGACCCCGCCAACTGGGCGCGCAGGTCAGCCCGTTGGTCCCGCTCGGCGCGCAGGGCACCTTCCAGCCGGTCGAGCCCGGCCGCGAGACCCGCGCCCCGGTCCACGGCCACTCGCCAGCACGCGGCGAGCCCCAGTAGTCCGTCGGCGCCCGGTTGCCGTGCCGCGCCCACGAGAGCGCCGGGCACGTCGCCGCCGAACCTCGCGGCCGCCAGCACCACCGACTGCGCCTCGCCGAGCCCGCCCGAGTCCCGGGCGGCCCGCAGCAGCGCCTCGCCCGGCTGTCGACCGGCGCGGACCTCTCCGGCGAGCGCCCCGCAGAGCGCGATCACGGCGTCACCGCGCCGCTCGCGCGCCCGCTGCGCCTCCCGGGCCCGGCGCAACCGGCGCAGCAACGGCACTCCGAGCGCACCAGCGAGCACCGGCAGCACGGACGCGCCCAGCACGCCGATCACGGCCCCGAGCACCGGCGCCCACCACTCGGCCGGCAGCCGCCGCACGCGCAGGGCCGCCCTCTCCCAGGGCGGCGGCCCCACCGCCCCGCCGCCGGCGAGCAGCAGCTGCGCCCGCCGCGCTCCGGTACCCGGTCCGCCCAGGAGCCAAGCCGCCGCCCCGGCACACGCCACAGCCGCCCCGGTCAGCCCCGACGACATCTCGTCGACCCCCGTCACAGCGCTCCGCTCCCTTCCCGGAGCAGCCCCCGCAGCCGCTCCCAGCCCCGCTCGTACGCGAACGCCTCGGCACCCCACCGCAGCGCGGGCACCGTCACCACCAGCCCCGAGGGGTCCCGCTCCAGCACGTGCACCTCGGCAATCCGGCGCCGCCCGTCCCGGTCCCGGACTAGATGGAGGACCACCGACAACGCGGCCGCCAACTGGCTGTGCAACGCCGCCCGGTCGAGCCCGGCGGCCGTGCCGAGCGCCTCCAGCCGGGCAGGCACCTGGGCCGCCGCATTGGCGTGCAGAGTCCCGCAGCCGCCTTCATGTCCCGTATTCAGGGCGGCCAGCAACGACACGACCTCGGGCCCGCGCACCTCGCCGACGACCAGCCGGTCGGGCCGCATCCGCAGCGCCTGCCGCACCAGGTCCTGGAGCTCGACGAGCCCCACGCCTTCCTGGTTGGCGGGTCTCCCCTCCAGCCGCACCACGTGCGGATGACCGGGCCGCAGCTCCGCCGAGTCCTCGGCCAGCACGATCCGCTCGCCCGGGTCGACCAGGCCCAGGAGCGCGCTCAACAGCGTCGTCTTGCCCGTGCCGGTGCCGCCGCTGATCACATACGAGAGGCGGGAGGTGATCAGGGCCCGTAGCACCCGGTCGCCGCCGGGCGGTACCGTCCCCGCCGCCACCAGTTCGTCGAGGGTGAACGCCCGCGGCCGTACGACCCTCAGGGACAGACAGGTCGAGCCCACGGCCACCGGCGGGAGCACCGCGTGCAGGCGTGTGCCGTCCGGGAGGCGTGCGTCGACCCACGGGCGCGCGTCGTCGAGCCTGCGGCCGGCCACCGCGGCCAGGCGCTGCGCGAGTCGTCGTACGGCTGCCGCGTCCGGGAAGGTGACCTTCGTCAGCTCCAGGCCACCGCCCCGGTCCACCCACACCCGGTCGGGCGCCGACACCAGGACGTCGGTGACTTCAGGGTCGGCGAGCAGCGGTTCCAGCGGTCCGCTGCCGATCAGTTCGGAGCGCAGCCGTTCGGCCGCGCCGAGGACTTCGGCGTCCCCGAGCACCCGTCCCCGCTCCCGCAACGCCTGTGCCACGCGCGCGGGTGTCGGTTCGGAGCCGCTCTCGGCGAGCCACTGCCGGACACCGTCCAGCAGCCCGCAGTCGGTACCCGCCGCCGGGTCCCAGTCGCCCTTCATGCGGCCTCACCTCCGGCCACCGCCCGCTCCCAGAAGGTCGTACAGAAACGTGCGAGTGGTCCGCGCGGGGCTCCTCCCGGGGGTGCAGCGCCGTCCAGAAGATCCGTCTCGGCGGGTACTTCGCCGGCCAGGGGCAGCCCTAGCAGCCGTGCCACCTCGCGGTCGTCCAGGCCCGGCGTGTAGGGCCCCCGCACGGCCACCCGCAGATCGCGCAGCACCATTCCGAAGGCGGACGCCACCCGCGCCGCCGCGGCGACCGCGCGCAGCTCGGCGGGGACCACCAGCAGGCCGAGGTCGATCTGGGCGAGGGCCTCCGCGACGCCTTCGTCGATCCGGCGCGGCAGGTCGACGACCACGGCGCCGCCGCGCCGCCGACCGGCGGCCAGGACCGCTCGCACGGCCTGCGGCGGGATGGCGACGGCGTCGCCGCGGTCCCAGCTGAGCACCCTGAGGGAGTGCAGTTCGGGCAACGACTCCTCCAGGGCTCCGCCGCCGACCCGGCCGCGCGAGGCGGCGAACGCCGGCCAGCGCAGTCCCTCGACGGCCTCGCCACCCAGGAGGACGTCGAGTCCGCCGCCCAGCGGATCCGCGTCCACCAGGAGGGTGCGCCTGCCCTGCCGCGCAGAGGTGACCGCCAACGCGCAGGCCAGGGTGGACGCTCCCGCACCGCCCCGGCCGCCGATCACCCCCACGGTCAGGGCGGGCCTGCCCACGCCCTCGGCCACGTCGGCGATGCGGTCGACGAGCCACTGCTCGCCGTCCGGCAGCATCAGTACGTGATCGGCGCCGATCTCGACGGCCCGCCGCCAGACCCCCGAGTCGTCCTGGTCCCGGCCGACCAGCACCACCCCTCGTCTGCGCGCGGCCCCTCGTACGCGTCGTGCCGCGTCGTCGCCGACGAGGACGAGCGGCGCCGCCTCCCACCGGCCCCTGCCCTCCGGCACCCCGTGGTGGACCTCCGGTCTGGCGCCCGCGGCCGCGCACAGGCGCAGCAGGTCGTCCAGCAGTTCCGCGTCCTCGGTGACGATCAACGGCCTGCCCTGCCGCCCCTCGGCGGCGGGCGGCACCTCGTTCGCGATGGCTCCCGCCACGATCTCCATCCCCCTTCGCTGTTTTCCTGTGCGGAGCCCGCGCGGCCCTCTGCGGCCCCGCGATTCCCGCCCGTGGTGAAGTCCCGTGTGAAGAACCGGCGGACCGGCCTCCATATGCAAGGCCGACAGGTGCCGGCCAAACGCACACCTGCAAACCGATCCGGCCATGAACTCGCCGCGAGCGGTGCGCGCTTGAATCACGGTGCAGCGATCCCGAAAATCGTGTGGATCTTGGTCGATAACTGTGGACAACACGGGGGTTGTGAATATCGCCGTCACCCATACAGGCGACCTCTGCGCGACTTCCGCAACGCAGTCTGACGGCTACGCACAGTGACGAATCATGTGCAGGAGCTGAGGAGTCGCCGTGCGGCCACGAGACGGCCGGGCGATCATGAAGAGAGGAGGAAAACCCACCCGGACATGCGACGACCCCCGCCGGGGGGGGAGAGCGGGGGTCGTCCCCACGGCCGACTCGGGGGGGGAGGAGTCGGACCGGGTTAGCACGGTCGCGAACGATCCGTGACTTCCATGGTGTACCCGAGAGCCCTCTCAGGCAAACCCACGCACCCCACACTAGCCCGAATGGTGGGCGCATATGCTCGGGCTCGTGGAAAACCACTCCTTGCCTCGCACAGCAGCCTTCTTTGACCTGGACAAGACGGTCATTGCGAAGTCGAGCACGCTCACGTTCAGCAAGTCGTTCTACCAAGGCGGCCTGATCAACCGCAGAGCCGTCTTGCGAACCGCATATGCCCAGTTCGTCTTCCTTGCCGGCGGCGCCGACCATGACCAGATGGAGCGCATGCGCGAGTACCTGTCCTCGCTGTGCCGCGGCTGGAACGTCCGGCAGGTGAAGGAGATCGTCGCCGAGACCCTTCACGATCTCATCGACCCGATCATCTACGACGAGGCCGCCTCCTTGATCGAGGAGCACCACACCGCCGGGCGCGACGTCGTCATCGTCTCCACGTCCGGCGCGGAGGTGGTCGAGCCCATCGGGGAACTTCTCGGCGCGGACCGCGTGGTGGCGACCCGCATGGTCGTGGGCGACGACGGCTGCTTCACGGGCGAGGTGGAGTACTACGCGTACGGCCCGACCAAGGCCGAGGCGATCAGGGAGCTGGCAGAGTCCGAGGGGTACGACCTGGCGCGCTGCTACGCCTACAGCGACTCCGCCACGGATCTGCCGATGCTGGAGGCCGTCGGTCACCCCCATGCGGTGAATCCGGACCGTCCACTGCGGCGGGAGGCCCTCGCGCGCGGGTGGCCGATTCTGGACTTCCACCACCCGGTACGGCTGAAGCAGCGGCTGTCGGCGCCACCGCGTCCCGCACTCGTCGCGGCCGCCGCCATAGGCGCCGCGGCGGCCACCGCCGGGCTCGTCTGGTACGCGAGCCGACGCCGGCTCGCCACCACATGATCCCCAGTAACCGCCCTGACGCCCCGTTTGCCGCCTGCTAACACCCTTTGAGACTAAAAGTAAAGAAGTGCAACCAGGGCTTCCGCTTGCCCCGGGGGCTGGAGTACAAAGGATTCAGCGGCCCGCGAGACCAAAGGACATCCGAAAGGATCACCTTTAATAACGCATTTTGGCCCCACGGACCGAGCATGAACATGGGGTACCCACGCGACGTCGACCCGTCGAATACGGGCCAGCCGCACCAGGTGACGGGCAACAGTTCCCGGCCTGATGGGCAATATTTCGAGGACGCCTGGTAACCCGGTGAACATGCCAGCGGCGGTACGAGCACTCGTACCGCCGCAACCTCGTAAAGGCCCCCTCCAGGAGGGCCTTTTCTCCTGCCCGGGGAGCTATGCCGCCCCGCGCTGCAGCGCCTCGCACACGGCCGTCGACTCACGGGCTCCGAGTTCCACGGCCCTGCCGCAGTGGGCGATCCAGGCAGCCATGCCCTCCGGGGTGCCAGAGACGTAGCCCTCCAGGGCCGCTACGTAGGCGGCGCGGCCGAGTTCCGCGTGGCCGACCTCCGCCGGGCAGACGGACTTGGGGTCGAGTCCGCTGCCGACCAGGACGATGCGCTCGGCCGTGCGCGCGACGAGACCGTTGTGGGAGCCGAAGGGGCGCAGGGCGAGCAGTTCGCCGTGGACGACGGCCGCGGTCACCAGGGCGGGGGCCGAGCTCCCCGCGTTGATCAGCTCGGAGAGCCCTTCGAGGCGGCCGGAGACCTCGGCGGCGTCCGGCAGCGGCAGTTCGACCAGCGGTTCGTCGACCGGTTCGCCGTCCTGACGCGGACGCCCCACGCGCGCGTTGTCGTCGGCCGCCGCCACCAGGTGCAGCCGGGCCAGTACCCGAAGGGGCGACTGCCGCCAGATGGACAGCAGTTGGCCCGCCTCGGCGGTCAGCCTGAGGGCGGCACCCATCACCCGGCCCTCGTCGTCACCCCTGAAATCCGTGCGGCGGCGCACCTCTTCGAGGGCCCAGTCGGCACCGGACAGCGCGGCGGAACCGCGCGCTCCGCGCAGTGCCGCTTCGGAGGTGATCTCGTTGCTGCGGCGGCGCATGATGCGGTGCCCGTAGACACGGTCCACGGCCTTGCGCACGGACTCCACGGACTCGGCCACCCCGGAGAGCTCCCCCAGGGCGGCGAGCGGATCGGCGGTCGCGCCTGTCGTACTCATGAGTACGACACTACGCGCCCCCGCCGGGCCGGAAGCTACTGGTTGGCCGCAGAGGCTCCGGGTACGCCCTTAGGAGCGGGGGCGGCTCCGTCCGCGAGGAAGGCGGTCCAGCCCCGCCTCGGGGCCTCGCCTACCTCGAGGGTGCGCAGCCTGTCCAGGGTCTCGGGGTCCTGGGCGTCCAGCCAGTCGGCGAGCTGCCTGAAGGAGACGCAGCGCACCTCGGCCTTCGTGCAGACGGCCTCGATGGTCTCCTCGACGGCGCGCATGTAGGCACCGCCGTTCCAGGACTCGAAGTGGTTGCCGATGATCAGGGGCGCGCGGTTGCCGTGGAAGGCGCGCTCGAAGCCCTTGAGCAGGCCGTCACGGTACTGGTTGCCCCAGTAGGCATGCCTGTCCGGGTCGCCGGCGTGTGCCCCGGACTGGTTCGCGTAGAAGTTGTAGTCCATCGTCAGCGTCTCGAAATCGCGGCCGGGGATGGGGACCATCTGCATCGACAGCTCCCACAGGCCGCCCTTCCTGCTGGGCCAGACCTGCTCGGTGTCGCCGCTGGAGTCGTAGCGGAAGCCCAGCTCACGGGCCGCCCGCATGAAGTTCCGCTGCCCGTCCAGGCAGGGTGTGCGGCCTCCGACCAGTTCCCTGTCGTAGTCGAAGGGCAGCGGCTCCGCCTCCGTCAGGCCCGTGTTGGTCTTCCAGGACTTCACGAACGCCTTCGCCTGGGCGATCTCGCTCTTCCAGTCGTTCACCGACCACTCGTCGACCCCGCCCTCGGGGTCGCAGAAGTGGCCGTTGAAGTGGGTCCCGATCTCGTTGCCCTCCAGCCATGCGCCCCGCAGTTGGGCCACGGTGTCCCGGATGCCGCGGATGTCGTTGAAGCCGACGTCCGAGCTGCCCGGCGCATGGTGCGGCGGCCGGTACAGCTCGCGCTTTCCGCCCGGCAGCATGTACACGCCGCTCAGGAAGTACGTCATCGTCGCGTTGTTGGCCCTGGCCACCTTGCGGAAGCGGGAGAACAGCCGCTGACTGTCCTCGCCCGCGCCGTCCCACGAGAAGACCACGAACTGCGGCGGCTTCTGGCCCGGTGCGAGCCGCTCCGGTCCGGGCCGGCCGGGCCGACCCGGTTGTGGGCCGGTGTACGCGGTGGAGCCGTCACCGATCAGGCGCATGCCGCTCTTGGGTGCCGGCGCCGGGACGGCCCTCTTCGGGCCGTGCGCGCCTTCCCTGGGAACCGTGCCATCGGTGCGGGTGCCGGTGTCGCCGGTCACGCAACCGGCGAGTGCCGCGGAGCAGGCCGCGACGAGTGCGACACCCGCGGCGATCCTGTGGGTGGCAACCATCGTCGACCCACCTTCTTCCTTCAGTCAGGGCAACGCCGACCGGGGAGTTCTGCCGCGCCACCCGAAAAGGCGCGCCCACTCCCTCAGGTGGGGACAAAGTCGCACGACCGCGGAAAAGAATTTGTATGACAAGCCGATGAAAATCCACATTCACTCGACAGAGTGATCTACTCACCCATTTGCCGCTTTTGGACCCACACTTCCTTTACTCTGCATTACGATTCGTTTACTGATTGTTGAGATATCCCGCCGCTGCACGCCGTGACCCACGGCCGCGACCCGACCCCGCCAGAGAGCGGGGACCACCTGTTCCGCGACCGCGCCGCCCCGGAGGAGACGGGAACCATGTCAGCCTGCGTCCCCACCCGCGCCGAAGACCCGACTCGGGCCAAGCGCGCCCATCCGCCCCACAGCCCACCGCCGGCCCCGCGCCGTCCGTTCCGCGTCGCGAGCGCCGATCTCTCCGCTTCACTCGCGGTCTTCCTGATCGCCCTCCCCCTGTCCCTCGGCATCGCCCTCGCGACGGGCGCGCCCCTCCAGGCCGGCCTGGTCGCCGCTGCCGTCGGCGGTCTCGTCGCCGGACGTCTCGGCGGCTCACCGCTCCAGGTCAGCGGTCCCGCAGCCGGACTCACCGTCGTCACCGCCGACCTCATCCAGCAGTACGGCTGGCGGGCCACCTGCGCCATCACCATCGTCGCCGGGCTCTCCCAGCTCGGCCTGGGCTGCCTGCGCGTGGCCCGCACGGCGCTCGCCGTCAGCCCCGCGATCGTGCACGGCATGCTCGCCGGCATCGGCATCACCATCGCCGTCGCCCAGCTGCACATCGTGCTCGGCGGCACCCCGCAGAGCGCCGTCCTCGACAACCTCCGCTCACTGCCCGCCCAGCTGGCGCAGCTGCGTCCGGCCGCCCTGTCGATGAGCGCGCTGACCCTCGCCGTGCTGCTCACATGGCCCCGGCTTCCCGGGCGCGCCGGGAAGGCGCTGCGCCGGATCCCGGCCGCGCTCGTCGCCGTCACCATGGCCACCGCGGCCGCCTCCTTCGCCGGGCTGAGCCTGCCCAAGGTCGACCTGCCCTCGTGGAGCAGCCACGCCCTGGCCGGAATGCCCGAAGGGCCGGCGCTCGGCCTGGTCGCCGCGGTGCTCACCATCACGCTGGTGTGCAGCGTGCAGTCGTTGCTCGGTGCCGTCGCCGTGGACAAGCTGGCGGCGGGGCGGCCGGGCGTGTTCCGTTCGGACCTGGACCGTGAGCTGCTCGGGCAGGGTGCGGCCAACGTCGTCTCGGGAGCGCTCGGCGGGCTGCCCATCGCCGGGGTCGCCGTGCGGAGCTCGGCGAACGTCCAGTCCGGCGCCGTGAGCCGGAACTCCACGATGCTGCACGGCGTTTGGGTAGTAGTAGCCGCGCTGCTGATGGTCCCCGTCCTTGAGCTGATCCCCCTCGCATCGCTCGCCGCCCTGGTGATGGCCGTCGGCATCCAGATGGTGTCCCTGCACCACATCCGCACGGTCACCCGCCACCGAGAAGTGCTGGTGTACGCCGTCACCACGCTCGGCGTCGTCCTCCTGGGCGTCCTGGAGGGCGTGACCCTGGGCGTCGCCGTGGCCGTCGGCGTCTCCCTGCACCGCCTCGCCCGCACGCGCATCACACACGACGAGCGAGAGGGAGTCCATTACGTACATGTACGCGGCCAGTTGACGTTCCTCGCGGTGCCCCGGCTCAGCCGGGCCCTCCACCTGGTGCCGCACGGGACCGAAGCCGTCGTGGAGCTGGACGGTTCGTTCATGGACCACGCGGCGTTCGAGACACTGCAGGACTGGCAGAACACACACACCGCGCAGGGTGGTTCCGTCGAGCTCACCGGGCGCGCAGGCACCCGTATCGCGGAACCCGCCGAGGTCTCCGGATGCCGGTGCCGCCCCTGGACGCCCTGGCGCAACCACCACTGCGAGGACCCGGGGACCGTGGCGCCGGGTGACCAGTCGGGTGAGGACACCGGCGGTTCCGGCGGGCCCAGCGGGCACCAGCTGGTGCGCGGCATCAGCGCGTTCCAGCGGAACACCGCTCCGCTGGTGCGCGGTGAGCTGGCCCGGCTCGCGCGCGAAGGGCAGCGGCCCGTGCAGCTGTTCCTCACCTGCGCGGACTCACGGCTGGTCACGTCGATGATCACCTCCAGTGGCCCCGGCGATCTCTTCGTCGTCCGCAATGTGGGGAACCTCGTCCCCCTGCCCGGCGAGGAGAGCGGGGACGACTCGGTGGCCGCGGCGATCGAGTACGCGGTGGACGTACTGAAGGTGCGGTCCATCACGGTGTGCGGGCACTCCGGCTGCGGAGCGATGCAGGCGCTGCTGAACACGGAGCCCGGCGGCACCCGGACGCCGCTCAAGCGGTGGCTGCGGCACGGGCTGCCCAGCCTGGAGCGTGCATCGGACATGGGCCGGCCCGGCGCGCGGCTGGCGGGTCGGGCACCGGCCGACGCGGTCGAGCAGCTCTGCCTGACCAATGTGGTCCAGCAGTTGGAGCACCTCCGGGCACACGAATCCGTGGCGCAGGCCCTGAAGGAGCGGGCGCTGGAGCTGCACGGGATGTACTTCCACGTGGGCGAGGCCCAGGCGTATCTGCTGACCGGCACGGACGGGGCCGAGGTGTTCGACCATGTGGGCGCGTCCGAGAAAGCGAGCGTGGTGGAGGACCTGCACCGTTCCGCATGACCCCAGGAGGACGCCCCGAGGAGATTCCACATGGCCCCAGGAGGACACACCCCGAGGAGCAAGGGCACCCGGCCGGCCACCCCGGCAGCAATCACTTCCCCGGCCCAGGACAGGCCAGGCCCGCCCAGGCGTGTGAACCCCGCACACGCGCCGTCCGTGAGCATGGGTGGCACCCGCACCTGGGAGCCACCCGCCCGCAGGTCTAAACCAATCCACCCGACGGCCCTTGTCATCGAGGGTCCTGGTCTGATGAGCTGTGGCCTGGGACACAACGGACACCCTGGGAAAGGGAGATGTCGTGAGCAACGAATCCTTGGCCAACCTGCTCAAGGAAGAGCGCAGGTTCGCGCCCCCCGCCGACCTGGCCGCGAACGCCAACGTCACCGCGGAGGCGTATGAACAGGCCAAGGCTGACAGGCTCGGCTTCTGGGCCGAGCAGGCCCGCCGGCTGACCTGGGCCAAGGAGCCTAGCGAGACCCTGAACTGGTCGAATCCGCCGTTCGCGAAGTGGTTCGAGGACGGCAAGCTCAACGTGGCGTACAACTGCGTGGACCGGCACGTCGAGGACGGGCACGGCGACCGGGTCGCCATCCACTTCGAGGGTGAGCCCGGCGACGGCCGCGCCATCACTTACGCCGAGCTCAAGGACGAGGTCTCCAAGGCCGCGAACGCACTGCTGGAGCTCGGAGTTCAGGCGGGCGACCGGGTCGCCGTCTACCTGCCGATGATCCCCGAGACGGCGATCGCGATGCTCGCCTGCGCCCGCATCGGCGCCGCGCACTCCGTGGTCTTCGGCGGCTTCTCCGCGGACGCGCTCGCGACCCGTATCAAGGACGCCGACGCACGGGTCGTCATCACCTCCGACGGCGGCTACCGCCGCGGCAAGCCCTCCGCACTCAAGCCCGCGGTCGACGACGCCGTCGACCGCGTGGACAACGTGGAGCACGTCCTCGTCGTCCGCCGCACGGGCCAGGAGGTCGCCTGGACCGAGGGGCGCGACGTGTGGTGGCACGAGATCGTGGAGCGCCAGTCCGCCGAGCACACGCCCGAGGCGTTCGACGCCGAGCACCCGCTCTTCATCCTCTACACCTCGGGCACGACGGGTAAGCCGAAGGGCATCCTGCACACCTCCGGCGGCTACCTCACCCAGACGTCGTACACGCACCACGCCGTCTTCGACCTGAAGCCCGAGACCGACGTGTACTGGTGCACGGCCGACGTCGGCTGGGTGACCGGCCACTCGTACATCGTCTACGGGCCGCTGGCGAACGGCGCGACGCAGGTCATGTACGAGGGCACGCCGGACACCCCGCACCAGGGCCGTTTCTGGGAGATCGTGCAGAAGTACGGCGTCACGATCCTCTACACGGCGCCGACGGCGATCCGTACGTTCATGAAGTGGGGCGACGACATCCCCGCGAAGTTCGACCTGTCCTCGCTGCGCATCCTGGGCTCGGTCGGTGAGCCGATCAACCCCGAGGCGTGGATCTGGTACCGCAAGCACATCGGCGCGGACCGGACGCCGATCGTGGACACCTGGTGGCAGACCGAGACCGGCGCGATGATGATCTCCCCGCTGCCGGGCGTGACGGAGACCAAGCCGGGCTCCGCGCAGACGCCGCTGCCCGGCATCTCCGCGACCGTCGTCGACGACGAGGCGAACGAGGTGTCCAACGGTGGCGGTGGCTACCTGGTCCTCACCGAGCCGTGGCCGTCGATGCTCCGCACCATCTGGGGCGACGACCAGCGGTTCATCGACACCTACTGGTCGCGCTTCGAGGGCAAGTACTTCGCCGGGGACGGCGCCAAGAAGGACGACGACGGGGACATCTGGCTCCTCGGGCGCGTCGACGACGTCATGCTCGTGTCCGGCCACAACATCTCCACCACCGAGGTGGAGTCGGCGCTGGTGTCCCACCCGTCGGTCGCGGAGGCGGCCGTGGTCGGCGCGGCCGACGAGACCACCGGGCAGGCGATCGTGGCGTTCGTGATCCTGCGCGGCACCGCCGCGGAAACCGAGGACCTGGTCACCGAACTGCGCAACCACGTGGGCACGACCCTCGGCCCCATCGCCAAGCCGAAGCGGATCCTGCCGGTCGCGGAGCTGCCCAAGACCCGCTCCGGGAAGATCATGCGGCGGCTGCTGCGTGACGTGGCGGAGAACCGGCAGCTCGGAGACGTCACGACGCTGACGGACTCGACGGTGATGGACCTGATCCAGGCCAAGCTGCCTGCGGCAGCGAGCGAGGACTGAGCACGGGCGACGGCTGACCACGGCCGAGGACTGACCACGGGCGACGGCTGAGCGACCGACGGCCGAGCAGGTTCGTTCGGTCCTGATTCGTACGGTCCTGAAAGGGGCACCCGGCAGCACACCGGGTGCCCCTTTCGCGTCCCCGGCGTCCGCACTCGTCGTACGGGATCACCTGTCAGGCGAACTCACGGAAAGGATCCCGCCACACCTTAGGTAAGGTAAGAACCGCGTCAGCAACGCGACAAGACGCTCAAGGTGCGCCGGGAAGTCTGGTCGGCATGTGTTTCGTCCTGCCCACCGACCGGAGGTCCCCACCATGGCCGCCCCCCGCACCGCCACCAGCACCCGCAAGTTCCTCGGCCGTCTCTCGCTGCCCGAGCGGAACTTCGTCGCGGACGCGCTGCGGACGGAGACGGTCGGAGGTGTGCTGCTCCTCGCAGCAGCGGTCACCGCGCTGATCTGGGCGAACGTGCCTGCCCTGCACGGCAGTTACGAAGCCGTGCGCGACTTCCACCTGGGGCCGGGCTCTCTCGGCCTCGACCTCTCCGTCGAGCACTGGGCGGCCGACGGACTGCTCGCGGTCTTCTTCTTCGTCGCGGGCATCGAGCTCAAACGTGAACTGGTGGCCGGTGACCTGCGGGACCCGAAGGCGGCCCTGCTCCCTGTCGTGGCCGCGCTCTGCGGGATGGCCGTGCCCGCGCTCGTCTACGCGGTCACGAACGTCAGCGGCGGCGGCTCGCTCGCCGGCTGGGCCGTGCCCACCGCCACCGACATCGCCTTCGCGCTCGCCGTCCTCGCCGTCATCGGAACCTCTCTGCCCTCGGCCCTGCGCGCCTTCCTGCTCACCCTCGCCGTCGTCGACGACCTGTTCGCGATCCTGATCATCGCCGTCTTCTTCACCTCCGACATCGACTTCGTCGCGCTCGGCGGCGCCTTCGTCGGCCTCGCCGTCTTCTGGCTGCTCATCAGGAAGGGCATACGCGGCTGGTACGTGTACGTCCCGCTCGCGCTCGTCATCTGGGGGCTGATGTACAACAGCGGCATCCACGCCACCATCGCCGGTGTCGCCATGGGGCTGATGCTGCGCTGCACGAGGCACGAAGGCGAGTCCCGTTCCCCCGGCGAGTACGTCGAGCACCTCGTACGCCCCCTCTCGGCGGGCCTCGCCGTGCCGTTGTTCGCCCTGTTCAGCGCGGGGGTCGCGGTCTCCGGCAGCGCGCTCGGCGAGGTGTTCACCCGGCCCGAGACGCTCGGTGTCGTCCTCGGACTCGTCGTCGGCAAGGTGCTCGGCATCTTCGGGGGCACCTGGCTGACGGCCCGTTTCACCAGGGCATCGCTCAGTGAGGATCTCTCCTGGCCGGACGTCTTCGCGGTCGCCACGCTGGCCGGCATCGGCTTCACCGTCTCACTGCTCATCGGTGAACTCGCCTTCGAGGGCGATCCGGAGCTCGCCGACAAGGCCAAGGCCGCCGTGCTCGTCGGCTCCCTGATCGCGGCCACGCTGGCGACCGTGCTGCTGAAGGTACGGAACGCCAAGTACCGCGCCCTGTACGAGGCGGAGGAGCGCGACGAGGACCTCGACGGCATCCCCGACATCTACGAACAGGACAACCCCGACTACCACCTGCGCATGGCCGAGATCTACGAGCGCAAGGCCGCCGAGCACCGGAGGCTTGCCGAAGTGGCGGGCAGGGCAAGCGAGGGGAACGACGGTCCGGCATGATCTGACAGGACCGTACAAAACCGCAGGCACCCCCAGACCGTACGAAGGACCGCACGCGCGGCGAACAGCCCGTTCCGTACGGCGGTCCCACAGCCCCGGGGAGGCCGAGGACGCAAGTGAGGGAGACTTCGATGAGCGCACCCGACGGCAGCCCGGTCGGCGCCGAACGCAGTATCGGCCAGCTGTTCGCCACGGCGACCACCGAGATGTCCGCGCTGGTGCACGACGAGATCGCGCTGGCCAAGGCCCAGCTCAAGCAGGACGTCAAGCGCGGTGCGATGGGCGGCGGGGCGTTCGCGGCAGCCGGCGCGGTGCTGATCTTCTCCCTGCCGATGCTGAGCTTCGCCCTCGCGTACGGCATCCGGACCTGGAGCGGCTGGAACCTCGCGGTCTGCTTCCTGTTGTCGTTCGCGGCCAACGTGCTGGTCGCCGGACTCCTCGCGCTGATCGGGGTCGTCTTCGCCAAGAAGGCCAAGAAGGGGCAGGGCCCGCAGAAGGTCGCCTCCTCCATGAAGGAGACCGCGGGCGTCCTGCAGAACGCCAAGCCTCACCCCCGTCGGCCCAGCCCAGCCGACGCCCCTGCCGAGGCTGTGGCACGCTCGACCTCATGACGGACCCCGCCACTCCTTCGGACAAGTCCCCTGCCTCTTCGACGACTGCGGCCTCCGGGGCCTCCGCGGCGCCTCCCGCCTCGGTCGTACGGCTGGACGTGCCCGGCGCGAAGGTGGCGCACCGGGACGTCGCGGCCAACGGCGCGCGCTTCCACATCGCGGAGCTGGGTGACGGACCGTTGGTCCTGCTGCTGCACGGTTTCCCGCAGTTCTGGTGGACGTGGCGGCACCAACTGGTCGCCCTCGCCGACGCCGGCTACCGGGCCGTGGCGATGGATCTGCGGGGCGTCGGCGGCAGCGACCGTACGCCCCGGGGCTACGACCCCGCCAACCTGGCGCTCGACATCACCGGAGTCGTGCGGTCCCTCGGCGAGCCCGACGCCGCGCTGGTCGGCCACGACCTCGGCGGCTACCTGGCGTGGACGGCCGCCGTGATGCGCCCCAAGCTCGTACGGCGACTCGCGGTCGCCTCGATGCCGCACCCCAGGCGCTGGCGCTCGGCCATGCTGTCGGACGTCAAGCAGACGGCCGCCGGATCCTACATCTGGGGCTTCCAGCGGCCCTGGATCCCCGAACGGCAGCTCACCGCCGACGACGGAGCCCTGGTGGGCCGGCTCATGCGGGACTGGTCGGGGCCGCGGCTGCCGGACGACGAGACCGTGGAGACGTACCGGCGTGCGATGTGCATCCCGTCGACGGCGCACTGCTCGATCGAGCCGTACCGGTGGATGGTCCGCTCGATGGCCCGCCCGGACGGCATCCAGTTCAACCGCCGTATGAAGCGCCCGGTCCGCGTGCCCACCCTGCACCTGCACGGTTCGCTGGACCCCGTGATGCGCACCCGGAGCGCAGCCGGCTCCGGAGAGTACGTCGAGGCCCCGTACCGCTGGCGGCTGTTCGACGGCCTGGGTCACTTCCCGCACGAGGAGGACCCGGTCGCGTTCTCGACCGAACTGATCAACTGGCTGAAGGATCCCGAACCCGATCGGTGACCGTCCGGGTGCGTCTGGTGTCCGGACGGCACCCGGACGTACCCGGATGCCCCCGGACGGGAACACCTGTCCGACGAAGGTCCGGCAGAGATCTGACGAAGCTCATACGACGGTCATACGGACGGCCACATGCCTGGCGCATAGGCCAATTGAGGGGCTCGGGGGCGGTTATCGACCTTGGGGCAGGGGCAGACGTCGGGGTATGGGCTGGACGCACGACTACAGTGACGCAGCACGCAACCGCCGCTCCGCCGCGGGCCTGAGTTCCCATCAGGGGGGTGGCCCGCAGCTTTCGGGCGCGGACGCCCGGCTGGGCATTCCACATATTCTGCGCCGCCGGGCCCGCTGGGTCTCGGCGCGGCTGCGCCACCCGCGCGCCTGAGTCGTTCCGCCGTCGGCCCTAGATGGCGCAGCTGTCGCTGCCCACCTGCTGGCTGGCAGCCCGGCCCCTGGTGATGTCCTCCTGGACCTCGTCCGCGGTGAGCGCGTACCCGGTCTCGGGATCGTCGAGGGACTTCGCGAAGACCACGCCGTACACCTTGCCGTCGGGCGTGAGCAGCGGGCCGCCGGAGTTGCCCTGGCGGACGGTCGCGTACAGCGAGTACACGTCGCGGCTGACGGTGCCGCGGTGGTAGATGTCCGGGCCGTTGGCCGTGATGCGGCCCCGCACGCGCGCGGGGCGCACGTCATACGCGCCGTTCTCCGGGAAGCCCGCCACGATCGCGCTGTCGCCGGTGACGGCGTCCTCGCGCGAGAACTGCAGCACGGGCGCGTTCAGATTCGGCACGTCCAGTACGGCGATGTCGCGCTCCCAGTCGTAGAGGACGACCGTGGCGTCGTACTTGCGGCCCTCGCCCCCTATCTGGACGGTGGGCTCGTCGACGCCGCCGACCACGTGCGCGTTGGTCATCACGCGGCGCTGACCGAAGACGAACCCGGTGCCCTCGAGGACCTTGCCGCAGCTCTCGGCCGTACCCATGACCTTGACGATGGACTTCTTGGCCTGCTGGGCGACCGCGCTGTTCGCCAGCTGCGGGTCGGGGGGCTGGACCTCGGTGATCTTCTCGTTCGAGAACGGGCTGAAGACCTGCGGGAAGCCGTTCTGCGCGAGGACCGAGGTGAAGTCCGTGAACCAGGTGTCGGCCTGGTCGGGCAGGGTGCTGGACACACCGTGGAGCACCCTGGAGTTGCGCACCTCCGTGCCGAGCGTCGTCCGCGCCAGCAAGGAACCGATCAACCAGGCGACCAGGAGCATCGCCACCACGTTGACGAGGGCGCCGCCGGTGGCGTCGAGGGCGCGGGCCGGGGACCAGGTGATGTACCGACGGAGGTTGCTGCCCCAGTGGGTGGTCAGGGCCTGACCGACGGAGGCGCAGACGATGACGACGATCACCGCTACGACGACGGCGGTCGTGCCCACCTCCGCGCCGTCGGTCAACGCGTCCCAGATGACCGGGAGCAGATAGACAGCGGCGAGGCCGCCCCCGAGGAAGCCGATCACCGAGAGGATGCCGACGACGAAGCCCTGGCGGTAGCCCACGATTGCGAACCACACGACGGCGACCAGCAACAGGATGTCCAGCACGTTCACTGCTTCAAGCCTCGCCTCGTCACCTTGCGGTCGCCAATCCCCGGCCCGGGGACGGGGCCACTCCGCAACAGCACACGAGCGCGGCGTCCCCCGGAAAAACACAGCACGGCTGCCACCCTGTCATGCGCGCCAGTCGAGCGGGACCTGCTTATCCCGGTCCCAGGGCCGCTCCCAGCCCGCGAAGTGCAGCAGACGGTCGATGATTCCGGCTGTGAATCCCCACACCAGGGCCGATTCGACCAGAAATGCCGGACCTTTGTGACCTCTGGGGTGGATGGCGGTGGCGCGGTTGCCGGGGTCCGTGAGATCCGCCACGGGGACGGTGAAGACACGGGCCGTCTCGTTCGGATCGACGACACCCACCGGGCTCGGCACTCGCCACCAGCCCAGAACGGGAGTGACCACGAAGCCGCTCACCGGGATGTACAGCTTGGGCAGCACGCCGAACAGCTGGACGCCACTCGGGTCGAGCCCGGTCTCCTCCTCGGCCTCGCGGAGAGCGGCCCGCAGCGGCCCGTCGGCCTTCGGGTCGCCGTCCTCGGGGTCGAGGGCGCCTCCGGGGAAGGAGGGCTGGCCCGCGTGCGACCGCAGCGAGCTCGCCCGCTCCATGAGCAGCAGCTGGGGCCCGCGCTCTCCCTCGCCGAACAGGACGAGCACGGCGGACTGCCGGCCCTCGCCGTTCGCGGGCGGCAGGAATCTGCTCAGCTGCGGCGGCTCCACCGTCTCGGCGGCGTGGACCACGGGGTCCAGCCAACCGGGCAGGCCGTCCTTGCTCAGCACCAGCCGCCCGTCGTGCGTGTTGCTCGCGTGCGTCATCGCCACCCCCGTCGCTCTGCCGATCCCAACGCGCACGCCACCGCGGATCGTTCCGCAGGTCCCTCGTGTGGGTGTCCTGCCGCACGAGCGCCGTGCGGGCCTCGTGCCGTACTAGCGCCATGCGGGCTTTCTGCCGTACAGGCGTCGTGCGGGCTGCCTGCCGTACGAGCGTCGTGTGGGTCTCCTGCTGTGCCGGCCGTCATCCGGCCCCCAGCGGGGGTGCCGGGATGCCGCCGGCGTCCAGGTACGCCTGCGGAGGCTTGAGGCGCTGGCCCGGGAAGCCGCCCTTCTCGTACTTAAGGAGCTTCTTCGCCTTCTCCGGGTCCGTCTCGCCCTCGCCGTACGCCGGGCAGAGTGGGGCGATGGGGCAGGCGCCGCACGCGGGCTTGCGGGCGTGGCAGATGCGGCGGCCGTGGAAGATCACGTGGTGCGAGAGCATCGTCCACTCGCTCTTCGGGAAGAGCGCGCCGACGGCCGCCTCGATCTTGTCCGGGTCGGTCTCCTCGGTCCACTTCCAGCGCCGGACCAGCCGCTGGAAGTGCGTGTCCACCGTGATCCCGGGCCGCCCGAAGGCGTTGCCGAGCACGACGAAGGCGGTCTTCCGGCCGACGCCGGGCAGTTTGACCAGGTCCTCCAGCCGACCGGGCACCTCCCCGCCGAAGTCCTCCACCAGGGCCTTCGACAGCCCCATGACCGACTTGGTCTTGGCCCGGAAGAAGCCGCAGGGCCGCAGGATCTCCTCGACCTCCTCGGGGTTGGCCGCGGCAAGGTCCTCGGGCGTCGGGTACTTCGCGAAGAGCGCCGGCGTGGTCTGGTTCACGCGCAGGTCGGTGGTCTGGGCCGACAGGACCGTGGCCACGATCAACTGGAAGGGGCTCTCGAAGTCCAGCTCCGGGTGGGCGTACGGGTACACCTCGGCGAGCTCGCGGTTGATACGGCGGGCGCGGCGAACGAGCGCGGTGCGCGACTCGGCTTTCGGGGGCTTCTTGGCCCTGGTCCTGCCACCTGATGCCTCCGTGGCGGCGGCGTCGGCGCTTCCGGCGGCGACGGTGGCCTTCCTCGAAGGAACAGCCTTCTTCGAAGGAACGGCCTTCTTCGCGGGGGCAGCCTTCTTCACGGCGGCGGCCTTCTTCGGGGTCGCCTTCCGGACAGCCTGCACTCCCGGCTCCTCAGCAGGGGCAGGCCTCGCGGCCGCCTCCACTTTTGTCGCCTTTTTCACTTTCTTCGCTTCCGCGGGGGCCTGTTCGCCCACAGCGGAATCGCGACGTACAGCCACCCGCCCAGCCCCCTTGGCCTGTGCTCTCACCGGCGATTTGGACACCCGGCCAGCCTAAAGGCAGGCACCGACATCTGCCCCTGACCCACAAGATCGGCCACCAATTGGACCCCTGCTGGGCACCTGGGCACACCTGTACGGCATCCTTGTGACAGATCACACTGTTTGGACCGTCGGGCAATATGGGGAGCACGGTCCCCTGGTACCACGGGGAGCAAGATCCCCTGAGCAGGTCGACAAGGAGAGAACTCGTGGACGACGTTCTGCGGCGCAATCCGCTCTTCGCCGCGCTCGACGACGAGCAGGCCGCGGAGCTTCGCGCCTCCATGAGTGAGGTGACCCTCGCGCGCGGTGACGCCCTGTTCCATGAGGGCGACCCCGGAGACCGCCTGTACGTGGTCACGGAGGGCAAGGTCAAGCTTCACCGCACGTCCCCGGACGGCCGGGAGAACATGCTGGCCGTCGTGGGCCCCAGTGAGCTCATCGGCGAGCTGTCGCTGTTCGACCCGGGCCCGCGTACGGCGACGGCCACCGCACTGACCGAGGTCAAGCTGCTCGGCCTGGGCCACGGCGACCTCCAGCCCTGGCTGAACGCCCGCCCGGAGGTGGCCGGCGCCCTGCTGCGCGCGGTCGCCCGCCGGCTGCGCAAGACCAACGACCAGATGTCCGACCTGGTCTTCTCGGACGTTCCCGGCCGCGTGGCCCGCGCGCTCCTGGACCTCTCGCGTCGCTTCGGCGTGCAGTCCGAGGAGGGCATCCACGTGGTGCACGACCTCACGCAGGAGGAGCTCGCCCAACTCGTCGGCGCCTCCCGCGAGACGGTCAACAAGGCCCTCGCGGACTTCGCCGGCCGTGGCTGGCTGCGCCTGGAGGCCCGCGCGGTGATCCTCCTGGACGTCGAACGCCTCGCCAAGCGTTCCCGCTGACTTCCGGTACACCGACGGGGTCCTGCCTCCTGGAGTGCGGGGCCCCGTTCACGGTGATCACATGGCCGGAACCGAGCACTCCAGAGCCCCCGGATCCCCCAGAGGGCTCGACCCGCGGGGCTGCATCGAACGTGAGGGGTCCCTGGGGCGGATACCCCAAGCCTTCCGTCCGGTCGTCGCCACCGCGCGAGACCGGATCCTCGACGCCTTCGGCACCCGCCTGCACAGCGCGTACCTCTACGGCTCGGTCCCCCGCGGCACCGCGCGCGTGGGGCGCAGCGACCTCGACCTCCTCGTCACCCTCCGCGAGAAACCCACGGACGCGGACCGCGCGGAGGCCCGTGCCCTCGATGAGGCGCTCGACCAGAAGTTCCCTCAGATCGACGGCTCCGGCACCCTGCTCCACAGCCGTGCGCGGGTACTGAGTGACCTGGAGAGGTACGACCTGGGCTGGTTCGTCGCCTGCCTCTGCACGCCCCTCCTGGGCGAGGACCTCGCCGAGTACCTCCCCCGCTACCGCCCGGACTCGCTCCTCGCGCGTGAGACCAACGGCGATCTCGCGCTGCACCTTCAGCGGTGGCGCAAACGGATCGAGGAGGTGACCGGTGGCGCGTCCGGCGACGCGGCCGCCGAGGAATCCCGGCGCTCCCTCGTCCGCGGCATCTCCCGCCGCCTCGTCCGCACCGGCTTCACGCTGGTCATGCCCCGTTGGAACGGCTGGACCAGCGACCTGCACGAGATGGCCGAGGTGTTCGGGCAGTACTACCCGGAGCGCGCCGGCCAGATGCGGTCGGCGGCGGTCGCGGCGTACGAGCCGGGCCCCGACCCGGCCGTCCTGCGCTGCTATGTGGACGACCTCGGCCTGTGGCTCGCCGAGGAGTACGCGCGCGTGCACGGCGTCAAGGCGGCGCGCCCCTGAGACAGCCCCTCCGAACTCCTGAGGCAGCCCCCGCCCGGCAGCAGCCCGGTGTCAGATCAGCCCGTGTTCCGTCAGGTAGTCCAGCTGCGCCCGCACCGACAGCTCGGCCGCCGGCCACAGTGAGCGGTTCACGTCCGCGTACACGTGGGCCACGATCTCATCCGCCGTGCGGTAGCCGTCCTCGACTGCCGTCTCGATCTGGGCGAGCCGGTGGGCGCGATGGGCGAGATAGAACTCGACGGCGCCCTGGGCGTCGTCGAGGACGGGACCGTGGCCTGGGAGGACGGTGTGGACGCCGTCGTCGACGGTCAGTGACCGGAGCCGCCGCAGGGAGTCGAGATAGTCCCCGAGACGGCCGTCCGGGTGGGCCACGACCGTCGTTCCGCGGCCCAGGATGGTGTCACCCGTCAGGACCGCCCGATCGGCCGGGAGATGGAAGCACAGCGAGTCCGCGGTGTGCCCGGGTGTGGAGACGACCCGCAGCTCCAGCCCGCCGACGGTCACCACGTCGCCCGCGCCCAGCCCCTCGTCCCCGAGCCGCAGTGCCGGGTCCAGCGCACGCACCTTGGTCCCCGTCAGCTCGGCGAACCGCGCCGCACCTTCCGCGTGATCGGGGTGCCCGTGCGTGAGCAGCGTCAGCGCGAACCGTTTTCCGGCCCTCTCCGCCGTGTCGACGACGTTGCGCAGGTGCCCGTCGTCCAGCGGCCCCGGGTCGACGACGACCGCCAGCTCGGAGTCGGGCTCGGACAGGATCCAGGTGTTCGTGCCGTCGAGGGTCATCGGGGAGGCATTGGGCGCGAGCACGTTGACGGCGCGCGGGGTGGCGGTGCCCGAGACGACCGTGCCCCGTGGCTGGCCGGGAAGCGCGGCGGCGTCCGTCATGCGGGGGCCTCTTCCAGGACGTTGCTCATGCGGAGGTTCCCCCCGTCGGGATGTGCTTGGTGAACTCGTCGTGACCGGGCCAGGAGAGGACGATCTCGCCCTCCTCCAGGCGGGCCCGCGCCAGGACCGGGGTCATGTCGCGCCCGGGCGCGGCGGCCAGTGCCTCCGCGGCCGTGGCGTACGGGACGAGCTGGCGCAGGGTCGCGATGGTGGGCGGCATCATGAGCAGCTCGCCCTTGTCGTACGCGTCGGCCGCGTCCCCGGGGCGGATCCACACGGTGCGGTCGGCCTCCGTGGAGGCGTTGCGGGTGCGCTGCCCCTCCGGGAGGGCGGCCACGAAGAACCAGGTGTCGTAGCGGCGGGGCTCGAACTCCGGGGTGATCCAGCGGGTCCACACGCCGAGGAGATCGGAACGCAGCACCAGGCCCCTGCGCTCCAGGAACTCCGCGAAGGACAGGTCGCGGGCGGCCACGGCCGCGCGGTCCGCCTCCCAGTCCTCCCCCGTCGTGTCGCCGACCACGGAGTCGGCGGTCGGGCCCGCGAGGAGGACGCCCGCCTCCTCGTAGGTCTCGCGTACGGCCGCGCAGACGACGGCCTGGGCGCCGGTCTCGTCGACCCCCAGCCGGTCCGCCCACCACGCGCGCGTGGGGCCCGCCCAGCGGATGTGGAGTTCGTCGTCGCGGGGGTCCACGCCACCGCCCGGATACGCGTACGCGCCCCCGGCGAAGGCCATGGAGGCGCGTCTGCGCAGCATGTGCACCACGGGGGTGCCGTCGGTGTCCTTGAGCAGGATGACCGTGGCCGCCCTCTTCGGGACGACCGGGGTGAGCGTGCCCTCCGCCAGCGAGCGGATGCGTTCCGGCCACTCCGGTGGGTACCACTGACCGTTCGCCATGGCCGGAGGCTATCTCGTAGTGCGCTGATGTTCGAGAGGCAACAATCGGTTGCTCCAGGGACGCGTTCCGGGGGCACGTTCTACGAACCAGTGCTCCTGGTCACGGGTTTCCCGACAGGGACGGCGGCGACAGGAACAGCGGCGACAGGAACGGCGACGCCGTACCGCACTCGGCACCGCTGCCCCCGGAGCCGTCGCTCAGCTCTCCGTCAGCTCCACCTGGATCTCGACCTCCACCGGCGCGTCCAGCGGGAGCACCGCCACGCCGACGGCGCTGCGGGCGTGGACGCCCTTGTCGCCGAGGACCTCGCCGAGCAGTTCGCTGGCACCGTTGAGGACGGCGGGCTGGCCCGTGAAGTCGGGGGCCGAGGCGACGAAGCCCACGACCTTCACCACGCGCGCGACGCGGTCGAGGTCACCGGCGACCGACTTGACCGCGGCGAGCGCGTTGAGCGCGCAGGTGCGGGCCAGGTCCTTGGCCTCCTGCGGAGTGACCTCCGCGCCGACCTTGCCGGTGACCGGCAGCTTGCCGTCCACCATGGGCAGCTGCCCGGCGGTGTACACGTACACGCCCGACCGCACGGCGGGCTGGTACGCGGCGAGCGGCGGGACGACCTCGGGCAGGGTCAGTCCGAGCTCGGCGAGCTTGGCCTCGACGGCGCTCACTGCTTCTCCCGCTTCAGGTAGGCCACCAGCTGCTCGGGGTTGTTCGGCCCGGGCACGACCTGGACGAGCTCCCAGCCGTCCTCGCCCCAGGTGTCCAGAATCTGCTTCGTGGCATGGACGAGCAGCGGCACGGTTGCGTATTCCCACTTGGTCATGTGGCCGACTCTAGCCGCTGCGCGGCGGGGGTCACGCGGCAGTCATGCGGCCGACCCCAGCCGCGTTATCCACAGCCTCCCGCGTAGGCCGTGCACGGACTGGTTAGGCTCGAAGGCGTGAGCAGGCTCCAGGTCGTCAGCGGCAAGGGCGGTACCGGAAAGACCACGGTCGCCGCAGCACTCGCGCTCGCCCTCGCGACCGAGGGCAAGCGCACTCTTCTCGTCGAGGTGGAGGGCAGGCAGGGCATCGCGCAGGTCTTCGAGACGGAGGCACTGCCGTACGAGGAGCGGAAGATCGCCGTGGCTCCGGGCGGTGGCGAGGTGTACGCGCTCGCGATCGATCCCGAACTGGCTCTTCTGGACTACCTCCAGATGTTCTACAAGCTGGGCGGTGCCGGCCGGGCCCTGAAGAAGCTCGGCGCCATCGACTTCGCCACCACCATCGCGCCGGGCCTCAGGGACGTACTCCTGACCGGCAAGGCGTGCGAGGCGGTGCGCCGCAAGGACAAGAGCGGCCGGTTCCTGTACGACTACGTGGTGATGGACGCGCCGCCCACGGGCCGCATCACCCGCTTCCTGAACGTGAACGACGAGGTGGCGGGCCTGGCGAAGATCGGCCCGATACACAATCAGGCCCAGGCGGTGATGCGGGTCCTGAAGTCCCGCGAGACCGCCGTGCACCTGGTGTCGCTCCTGGAGGAGATGCCCGTCCAGGAGACCGCGGACGGCATCGCGGACCTGCGCTCGGCCCGGCTGCCGTTGGGCCGGATCATCGTGAACATGGTGCGTCCGGCCGTACTCGACGGCGACGACCTGGAGTTCCTGCAGGCCGCGTCCCGTCCGTCCATCGCCAGGTCACTCTCGGCGGCCGGCCTCGGCGGAGCGCGGCGCGGTGGCCACGCCGAGCGGCTCGTGGATCCGCTGCTGGAGCAGGCCGCCGAGTACGCCGAGCGCCACACCCTGGAGCACGAGCAGCGGGCCGTACTGCGGGAGCTGGGCCTGCCGCTGCACGAACTCCCGCTGCTCGCCGAGGGCATGGACCTGGCGGGCCTGTACGAACTGGCCACGGAACTGCGTCAGCAAGGGATCTCATGAGTCAGGACCCGGCCCCCACGCACAGCTTGGCCTCCACGCGCGACTCGGCCCACCCGCACGATCCGCATCGAGCAATCGCCTCCACCCGCGCCCTGGCGGTCGATCCGCTGATCGACGACCCGAAGACCCGCATCGTGGTGTGCTGCGGCTCCGGGGGCGTCGGCAAGACGACGACGGCGGCGGCCCTGGGGCTGCGTGCCGCCGAACGCGGCCGCAAGGTGGTGGTGCTCACCATCGACCCGGCGCGCAGGCTGGCGCAGTCCATGGGTATCGACTCGCTGGACAACGTGCCGCGCCGGGTGAAGGGCATCGACGACTCCGCCGGCGGCGAACTGCACGCCATGATGCTCGACATGAAGCGCACCTTCGACGAGATCGTCGAGGCGCACGCGGACCCCGAGCGGGCGTCCGCCATCCTGAGCAACCCCTTCTACCAGTCGCTCTCGGCGGGCTTCGCGGGCACGCAGGAGTACATGGCGATGGAGAAGCTGGGGCAGCTGCGCGCCCGGGACGAGTGGGACCTGATCGTCGTCGACACACCGCCGTCGCGCTCCGCGCTGGACTTCCTGGACGCCCCGAAGCGGCTGGGGTCCTTTCTGGACGGGAAGCTGATCCGGGTGCTGCTGGCGCCCGCGAAGGTGGGCGGGCGTGCGGGGATGAAGTTCCTGAACGTCGGGATGTCGATGATGACGGGCGCCCTGGGGAAGCTCCTCGGCGGCCAGCTCCTGAAGGACGTGCAGACCTTCGTGGCCGCCATGGACTCGATGTTCGGCGGGTTCCGCACGCGCGCGGACGCCACGTACAAGCTGCTGCAGGCGCCCGGCACGGCGTTCCTGGTGGTGGCGGCCCCGGAGCGGGACGCACTGCGCGAGGCCGCGTACTTCGTGGAGCGGCTGGCCGCCGAGGACATGCCGCTCGCCGGTCTGGTGCTCAACCGGGTCCACGGCAGCGGCGCAGCCCAGCTGTCCGCCGAGCGCGCACTCGCCGCTGCGGAGAACCTCGACCTCGCGGACGATCACGCGGATCCCCCTGCGGCCGATTTCCCCGAGACCGATTCCCCCGAGACCGATTCCGCTGCGGCTGATCCCTCCGCGGCCGGGGCCCCTGCGGCCGATCACTCCGTAGCCGATCCCTCTGCGGCGGAGCCCTCCGTGGCCGATCCCTCCGCGGACGAGCCGGCCACAGCCGACCTGACCACGGCCGATCCGGCCGAGGCAGACCCTGCCGACCCCGTCGCCGCGGAAAATCTTGCCGATTCCCGCATTGTCGATCAGGTGGACGGGAAAGTAGGACTTCGTAACTCTCCCGACGCGTACGGCAGTTCAGCATCTCCCGCATCCGAGGGTCACGAGTCCGAGGTTCCCGCACCCGAAGCAGGCTCCCCCGCCGCAGACCGGGCCACCGCGGACCGGACGGACCGGACCGTCGACCAACTCACCGCAGGCCTTCTGAGATTGCACGCCGAGCGCATGCAGCTGCTCTCCCGCGAGCAGCGCACTCGCGATCGCTTCACCGCGCTCCACCCCGAGGTGGCCGTGGCCGAAGTGGGCGCACTGCCCGGCGACGTCCATGACCTCGCAGGACTGCGAGACATTGGTGACCGGCTCGCGGCCATACGGCCGGAGCTGCCCACCACCGACGCCTGAGCGTCCGGTAGCCACAAGCGGCACGGAGGCCTGCCGGGTACACGCCCGGCACGGAGGCCTCCGGAGACCGCGGGCACCAGCACCCGGAAGCCTGGGGCACCCGGAAGTCGGTGCACCTGCCCGACTCGCCGACGCCACAAGGGCGCCCTCGGTGCCCTGGCAGTCAACACGCAGTCAATACGCGGGAGCCGCCCTCGATCTGCTCAGCCCACCGCGGCGTAGTTCTCGTACACCTCTTCCTCGTCGAGCGGCAGCAGGCCCGCGCCGCGCTCGTACTCCGTACGTGCGGTCTCCAGCAGCCTGCGCCATGACGTGACAGTCGGACGCCTGCGCAGCAGTGCGCGGCGCTCGCGCTCCGTCATGCCTCCCCACACGCCGAACTCCACGCGGTTGTCCAGCGCGTCGGCCAGGCACTCCGTGCGTACCGGACATCCGGTGCACACCGCCTTGGCCCTGTTCTGCGCTGCTCCCTGAACGAACAGTTCATCCGGATCGGTAGTGCGGCAGGCAGCCTGCGCACTCCAGTCGGTTACCCAGCCCATACCGGCGCCGTCCTCTCCCGAATCGAGGCTCCCCCACGGCGGCAGCGGCATATTCACCGCCGCCAGTTGAGGACGTTACGGAAGGTGGGCACAGCGCAACACCCCCTTCGGGCCCAATCTTGAATGGCCCGAACGGACTATGGGTAAGCGGCAGATCACCCGCAGGAGTGACCTGGGGTCATACGTGACTTTCCCGTCAGAACGGGACAGTTGAGCCACGTCACAATGGACACCAGGTGACACACACGGCGAATTCGGACACACCCCCGAAAAAAAGTGGGGAGAACGTCGGAACGATTCGGGTTCGCCAGACGTACTTGATACGTGGGCCTACTGCCGTGACAGTCGAGAGCAGCTTAGGCCAAGGCATATGCGCGTGTCCGGCGAATGAGAACGTAGACACATCCGTTGCCCTGGCATCAGGCGTCCACCCCGCACCATCCGCCCGGGGCCATCCGCGCCCTGCGCCCGCGTGACCGTAGTCACCATCAGCATCAACACCAGGGCCGCGCACGCGCTCCACGCGGGGTCGTTGCATGCCCGGCTGCCCCGAGATGTCACGATCCTGTACTCGAACATCCCGAGGGGCACCCGCTCCCTCGGAACGCTCATCACTACGGATTAGGCTGCCCCCATGCCAAACAAGCGCTCGGGCGGAGGTCTGTCACCAACGCAGCAGGCCGCCAAGTTCCTCGGTGTCAGTGTGCTCGCGGGAGCCGTCATGGCGGGCATCGCACTGCCCGCGGTCGGCGCCCTCGGGCTGGCCGCTAAGGGCTCGGTCGAGGGGTTCGACGAGCTCCCGGCCAACCTGAAGCGCCCGCCCCTGAGCCAGCGCACGACGATCCTCGACAACGAGGGCGGCCAGATCGCCACGGTCTACTCCCGTGACCGCACGGTCGTCGAACTCAAGGACATCGCGCCCGCCATGCAGAAGGCGATCGTCGCGATCGAGGACTCGCGCTTCTACTTGCACGGCGCGGTCGACCTCAAGGGCATCCTGCGCGCCCTCAACAAGAACGCGCAGAGCGGCGGCGTCGAGCAGGGCGCGTCCACGCTGACGCAGCAGCTCGTGAAGAACGTCGCGGTGGAGGAGGCCGGCGACGACCCGACAAAGGTCGCCCAGGCCACCCAGCAGACCCTCGGCCGCAAGATCCGCGAGCTGAAGTACGCGATCCAGCTGGAGGAAGAGCTCGGCAAGAAGAAGATCCTGGAGAACTACCTCAACATCACGTTCTTCGGGCAACAGGCGTACGGCATCGAGGCAGCCGCCCAGCGCTACTTCTCCAAGCCCGCGAAGGACCTGGAGCTCGACGAGGCCGCGCTCCTCGCCGGCATCGTCCAGTCGCCGACGCGTTACGACCCGATCAACGACGAGGCGGAGGCCAAGAAGCGCCGCAACATCGTGCTGCAGCGCATGGCCGAGGTCGGCGACATCTCCCGGGCACAGGCGGACAGGGCCAAGAGGGCTCCCCTCGGGCTCGACGTCAGCAAGCCGAAGAACGGCTGCATCACGGCGGTCAAGGGCGCCGGCTTCTTCTGCGACTACGTGCGCGAGGTGTTCCTGAACGACCCGGTCTTCGGCAAGTCCAAGGAGGCCCGGGCCAAGATCTGGAACCAGGGCGGCCTGACGATCCGGACGACGATGGACCCGCAGGCCCAGCAGTCGGTCCAGGACTCGATCAAGACTCACGTCAACCAGAGCGACGACGTGGCGACCGCCGCCAGCGTCGTCGAGCCCGGCACCGGCAAGATCCTGGCGATGGGCCAGTCCCGCCCGTACGGCATCGACACCAAGCAGAACGAGACGACGATCAACCTCTCGGTCGACAAGGACATGGGCGGCGGCGCCGGGTACCAGCCCGGTTCGACGTTCAAGCCGATCGTCGCCGCGGCCGCCATCGAGGACGGCATGGCCCCGACGAAGCAGTACTCGTCGCCGTACGAGATGCCCTACCCGAGCCCGATCGCGGCCTGCGACGGCAAGAACTGGACGAACACCGAGGGCGCCAAACTCGCCAACGAGAACAAGTCGGAGGTCGGCCCGTACCGCATGAAGGAGGCGACCGCGAAGTCGGTCAACACCTACTACGTGCAGTTGATCGCCGACATCGGTATCTGCCCGGTCACCAAGATGGCCGGGGAGATGGGCGTGAACCGCGCGGACGGCGGCGAGATGGGCCAGAACCCGTCGATCGCCCTCGGCACCCAGGAGATGTCGCCGCTGACGATGGCGAACGCGTACGCGACCTTCGCCTCACGCGGCATGTACTGCACGCCGGTCGCCATCGAGTCGATCAAGCAGAGCGTCGGCGGGACGACGAAGTCCCTCGATGTCCCGAAGTCGACCTGTTCACGCGCGATGTCGGAGACCACCGCCGACACGATGAACACCCTGCTCAAGGGCGTGGTCGAGGACGGTACGGGTACGCAGGCGGGTCTCGGCAGCCGCCCCAGCGCGGGCAAGACCGGTACGACGGACGGCCGCTACGCCGCCTGGTTCGTGGGCTACACGCCGAACATGGCGGGGGCCGTCTGGGTCGGCGACCCGGCGCACAAGCGGCGCATGGTCGACATCAGCATCGGCGGCAACTACCACGCCAAGGTGTACGGCGGTGGGGTCCCCGGCCCGATCTGGCGCGACATGATGAGCGGCGCGCTGGTGGGCAAGGACGCACCCGACTTCAACCTGATCAACATCCCCGACGAGCGGGACCGCGATCGCGACCGTGGCCGGGGCAAGGGCCGCGACGGCGGGGACGGCAACGACAACAAGGGGAACGGCAACAACGGCGGCCTGGTCGACGGCGGCACCGGCGGCGATTTCCCCACCCCGTCCTTCTCCATCCCGGAGGGCTTCATCCAGGGCCAGGGGAACGGCGGCAGGGGGAACGGCGGCGGGTTCGGCGGCTGACCGGTCGGCCAATCGGTCAGCCGATCGGTCAGCCGATCGGTCAGCCGGTCGGTAACCAGCCGGCTGGATACGGCGGTGGGGTGCCCCCTTGGGTAAAGGGGGCACCCCACCGCCGTATTCGGAGCCTCCACAGGCGCCGCCGCGCACACGGCCGGGCCGTGACAGAGGTAGCAGACGTAGCAGATGCAGTAGCCGTATCGCAGCGCGCCGAGAGCCGTGGTCGTATCGCCCGGAAGCGCTGCTCAGCCGCCTGGAAGCGCCGCTCAGCCGCCCGCGAGAAGCTGCTTGACCACCGCGGCGACGCGACCGCCCTCGGCCTGGCCCGCCACCTTCGGGTTGACGATCTTCATGACCTGGCCCATCGCGCGCGGCCCCTCGGCACCGGCCGCCCTCGCCTCCTCGACGGCCTGGGCGACGATCTGCCGGAGCTCCTCGTCCGAGAGCTGCTTGGGCAGATAGGCGGCGAGGACCTCGCCCTCCGCCTTCTCCCGCTCGGCCTGCTCGACCCGGCCACCGTGCGCGAAGGCATCCGCGGCCTCGCGCCGCTTCTTCGCCTCCTTGGTGATCACCTTCAGGACCTCGTCGTCGGAGAGCTCGCGCTTCTCCTTGCCCGCGACCTCCTCCTTGGTGATCGCGGCGAGCGTCAGCCGGAGCGTCGAGGAGCGGAGCTCGTCGCGCTCCTTGATCGCGGCGTTGAGGTGTTCCTGCAGCTTCGACTTGAGCGTGGTCATGAGATCGATTGTCGCAGGTGCGCGGGGTCGGCCGCCCGTTGATTTCATGGGGCGTGGCTGGGCGCGGCCGCGTGCGACCCGGCCTGCCTCAGCTCTTCCGCCTTGTCCACAGGGGGACTTGGGGATGCCGACCGCGACGGGCCATGGTTATCCACAGGCTGCGCGAGGTGTCGTGCGGGTCTGACACGATGGGTGTATGCGAGCGCGATACGGAGTACCTCTGGGCATCGCGGCGGTGGGCGCCGCCGGTCTGGTCTATGCGGCGGGATTCGAGGCCCGCTCCTTCCGGCTGCGCCGGGTGACGGTGCCGGTGCTGCCGTCCGGCATGCGGCCGCTGCGCATACTCCAGATCTCCGACATCCACATGGTGAGCGGACAGCGCAAGAAGCAGCGCTGGCTGCGCTCGCTGGCCGGGCTGCGCCCCGACTTCGTCATCAACACCGGGGACAACCTCTCCGACCCGGAGGGCGTCCCCGAGGTACTGGACGCGCTGGGCCCGCTGATGGAGTTCCCGGGGGCGTACGTCTTCGGTTCGAACGACTACTACGGCCCGAAGCTGCGCAACCCCGCCCGCTACCTGCTGGAGAAGACCCAGGGCCGCCACGGTCTGAACGGCAACGCACCGGCGGTGGGCGTCATCCACAACCCCTGGGAGGAGTTGCGGGACGGCTTCGACACGGCGGGCTGGCTGAACCTCACGAACACGCGCGGCACGCTGAAGATCGAGGGCACGGAGGTGGAACTGACCGGCCTGGACGACCCGCACATCAAGCGGGACCGGTACGCGCGCGTGGCGGGCGGCCCCTCCGAATCGGCCGACTTCTCGATGGGCGTGGTGCACGCCCCGTATCTGCGCTCGCTGGACGCCTTCACCGCGGACGGTTACCCCCTGGTCCTCGCCGGCCACACCCACGGCGGCCAGCTCTGCATCCCCTTCTACGGCGCACTCGTGACCAACTGCGACCTGGACACGGACCGGGTGAAGGGCCTGTCCACGCACACGGCGGACGAGCGGACGGCATACCTCCACGTATCGGCGGGCTGCGGCACGAACCGCTACACGCCGGTACGGTTCGCCTGCCCGCCCGAGGCATCACTGCTGACGCTGGTGGGACGGGAGTGAAACCAGCGCGGTGACCCGCTGACGACTGCTGCACGTCACGAAGGCTTCCTCCGAGACGCCCCCTGGCGCCCCTTGGCGCGGCCCTCCGCGCACCCCTGGCATGCCCCCCGGCACGCACGTCCCCAGCACCTCACCCAAACAGAGTGCCCCATTTAGCCGGTTTTGCCGACGCGACTTAGCGTGAACGCATGACCACTCCGATACCCAGGGACATACCCGACCTGCCCGCGATACCGGGCATGCCGGCGCCGCTGCAGTCCGTCGTCCCCGCGAGTGCGGTGGTGGCACCGAACCGGCGCCCGGTGGCAGCCGCCTTCCGTCTGATGGTGGCGCTGACGGCGGCAGCGGGCGTGGGCGTCGAGCTGCTCCTGGGCAGCCCGCTCCACGTCCTGAGCTACTTCATGATCCAGACCGGCGTGCTGGTGGCAGTGGTCTTCGCCTCCTCGGCGTCACGGGCCTGGACGGCCCGCCGCCCCCTGCCACCCCGGGTGACGGGCGGCACGCTGCTGTACATCTCGATCGCGGCCCTGATCTCTCACGTGATCCTCACGGGGGGCTCGACCGCCTTCCTCACGATGGGACCGACCCCGGTCCCGGGCGCGGTCCCGGCCCCAGGCGCGGGACCCGGGTCAGGAACGGCCGAGGTCGCCACACTCACGGGCTGGCCCGCACCGGCCAACCCGCTCCTCCACACACTGCTCCCCCTCGCGGTGGTCGCGGACTGGCTGCTCTTCACCCGCCCAGCCCCTCTGCGCCCTGCCCTCGCGGCAACGTGGCTGCTCTACCCCCTGGCGTACCTGGCATTCACGCTGGCCCGCGGCTTTCTGCTGCCCGACGGCTCATCGGCGTCGTACCTCTACCCCTTCCTGGACGTGAACCACCAGGGCTACAAGAGCGTCCTCGCCAACGCCCTCCTCATCGGCCTCGCCTGCTACGCCCTGGGGCTCCTCCTGGTCGCCCTAGACCACCTCCGCCCCAACCCGGTCCGCCCCCGCCGAGGCCGCCTGGACTGGTGAGCCCGCCGCCCACCTCCCGCAAAACCGGATTTCGTCTCCAGCCACCAGTGGGCTAAAGTAAACGACGTCGCCGCGACACGCAGCGACAATCGGGGTGTAGCGCAGCTTGGCAGCGCGCTTCGTTCGGGACGAAGAGGTCGTGGGTTCAAATCCCGCCACCCCGACAGTGAAGTACCAGGTCAGGGGCCTGATCCAGTTGATGGATCAGGCCCCTGAGTGGTTCCTGGAGATCGCTTGGGAGAAATCTGGGAGAAGATCTTGGTCGGCTTCTCCCAGGGGCAGTCTCCAGTGCCGCAGGAAGAGCCGTGCTCGTGCGCCCTCGGACCTGCGCGTTCGCGAATCCAGGGCTCGTAGCTGACCAGGTACACCCGTGCGGGCCACGTCAACGGTCGTTAGGAACACCGCACATGGCAGGTCCTCGCTCAGCGCCTCCCCACGAGAACGCTCACGCACTCGCTCAGCGAGTTCGTGCGTTACGGGAGGACCGCGGGTGGACGCGGGAACGGCTGGCCAAAGAGGCAGGCATCGCCGTCGGGACGCTGAGCCGTTTGGAAAACGGGGGGGCGATCCAGCCAGCTTTCTTCACCGTTGGCGCGGTCGCTAATGTCCTCGGAGTCGCCCTAGATGATCTGTTCCGGACGGCCCAGGTTCCGCCCGTCACTCCCGGTCTCTGGTCCGCCGGATACGAAGGCCGCGACATCGATTCGTTCGTCGCCTCGCTCCTCGACAGTCGCATCAGCGTCGTAGCGGACGTACGGCTCACCCCGATCAGCCGCAAGAAGGGCTTCAGCAAGACTCGGCTCGGGCAGGCACTCGCCGAGGCCGGCATCGAATACACCCACCTGCGTGGCCTGGGCAATCCCAAGGACAACCGGGCGCCGTTCTGGGAGGGCCGCCTCGACGTGGGCCGGGCTCGGTTCCGTGGAGTGCTGCGGTCCGAGGAAGCGCAAACCGATCTTGAACGCCTCGCAGAGCATGCCCGGCAGTCCCGGGTCGCGGTGCTGTGCTTCGAGAAAGACGAAAGCCGCTGCCACCGACAGGTCGTCCTGGAGACGGTCCGCAAGCGGGCCGCCGTGCCCGTAATTCCCTTGGCCTGACTTCGCCCCTCGCTCCTCTACGCGCCCTTGCCGGTGGCGCATGCCTCTCCTCCAATCGGATCGGGAGATCAGTGGAGGGGGCAACCATGGGATCGGGGATTTGGCAGCGCGCACGGATCATGATCACGGTCAAGACCTATCCGGAACTGTCCGCGAAGTACCACGAGACGAGCTGCGTGGCCGGCATACGGCTCGACCAAGGGGCGCCCCAGCATGTGCGGCTCTTCCCGGTTCCGTTCCGGCTGCTGAACGAAGAAAGCCAGTTCGCCAAGTACTCGATCGTCGAGGTCGATGTGCAGCGACACCATGGGGACCGCCGTCCCGAAAGCTTGCGCCCCAACCTGCAGAGTCTCAAGGTCATCGAGCGCCTCGGGACAGCGGACGGCTGGCGCGAACGCTTCTCGCATGTTCAGCCCCTCGTGGCGCCGTCCCTGTGCTCCATAAAGCGGGACCAGGAGCTTCGGGGGACGTCGCTTGGTGTCTTCCGCCCAGCGGAGTTCACCGGCTTCCGCTTCGCTCCTGCCGAGCCCTGGCCAGCTTCGAAGGCGGCCCTGGCAGACCAGTTGGATCTACTCGCGCAGGACCTTCGCCAACTGGAGTGGGTGCCGCTTGAGTTCCGGTACGGCTTCCGATGCGCGGACCAGGAGTGCGGTGGTCACGACATGGGGCTGAGGGACTGGGAAGCGGGTGAGTCGTACCGCAAGTTCGTTCGCCACTACGGGAAGGACGGCGTGGAGGAGAAGCTTCGCGAGCGCTGGTTCGACCGGATGGTCACTGCGGAGAAGGCCGTGCACTGCTTCGTCGGGAACGTCGCGGCCCGCCCCAAGACGTTCCTGCTGCTGGGCCTGTTCTACCCGCGACGGGATGTCGTCGAGAACTTCCAGGAGAGCCTGTTCGACCTGTGAGGGTGAGTACGCAGGATGGGGAACCCATGTCACCGTCCCCTGACCGAGGCCGTCGACTGAACTGCCGCGTGCCGGATGCGGCCTGCGGACCTGTCTGGATGCGGGCATGCCATGCTGTCGTCAACGGAGCGTCGCTCGCGTTCAGTTGATCGTCAGGGGGAGCTGTGGCAGGGCGGGATCTTCGCACGTTGTTCAGCTCCAACGACCGGAGCATCGCCGCCAGCGAGGCGTTCACGAACCGGCAGGCACAGTGGCAGGCCTTAACGGCCGGCCTCGCCGAGCACATACGGCACGTGCCCCGTGCGGACTTCGACGTGGAGGACCTGGAAGCTCCCCGCCACAACATCCTCGTGTTCCACGGTGTGGGCGGGATCGGCAAGTCCACGCTCTCCCGAAAGATCGAGGCATCGCTGGCCCGCAGCGAGCACCGCCCGGCGCAATGGGAATCGCCATCCCACCCCGAAGAGCGGACCCTGCCAGTTCGTATCGATCTCGCGCGCGCCGCGGGTATGGATTTCGAGCGCGTCATCCTCACCATCCGTCTTGCCGTCGCCGCGCTCGGCCGGCCACTGCCCGCCTTCGACCTCGCCCTGCGCCGCTACTGGGAGCACAACCACCCGGGCGAACCGATCGAGGACTACCTGCGCCGGGGCGGGCTGCTGAGCCGCTTCAGCGCCGCTGCCGCCCTGCCGCAGCAGATGCAGTCCGCCCTCAGCGATGTCGCCCAGGCTCTGCTCCTGCCCGGCACAGTCGGCAGTGCGCTCGGGCACGGGGCCGGAGCGCTCATCAAGGCGTTACGCGAACGGCGCCAGTCTGTACGCGCCCTCGCCGGCTGCTCACGCCTGGCCGACCTCCTGGAGGCCGAGCCCGACCTGGAAGCCCTGAGCTTCTACCCGCACCTCCTCGCCTGGGACCTGGCCCAAATCCCCGTCGGCAAGAGCGCACTGCCCGTGATCCTGCTGGACACCTTCGAGGACACCGGCGACCGCACGCACCGCGACTTCGAGCGTCTGCTCCAACGCACCGTGTGGTTGATGCCCAACGCGTTCTTCGTCGTCACCGGACGCAACCGCCTCCAGTGGGGAGAGACGAGCCTGGAGGGGCAGGTCGACTGGACCGGGCCGCACGCGTGGCCCGGTCTCGCAGCCGACACGGCACATGTGGGGCGAGCTGTATCGGGCCGTCAGGTCCTGATCGGCGACTTCTCTCCCGAAGACTGTGAGGACTACCTGGTCCGCAGGCTGAGCCGCGACGGGCAGCCGCTGATCGACGAACCGGTCCGCCGGATCATCACCGAGCGCTCGCACGGGTTGCCTCTCTACCTGGATCTGTCGGTCATGCGCTATCTGGAACTCCGGCGCGGCGGCAGACAGCCGCAGGTCACCGACTTCGACCACGACTTTCCCGCCTTGATCGCCCGTACCCTCAGCGACCTGACCGCCGATGAGCGCCACGTGCTCCGCTCGGTCAGCCTGCTCAGCGCGTTCTCCGTACCCCTGGCCACCCAAGCCGCCGGAATGGACCACGACGCGCCCGCCCTACGGCTGACCGAGCGCCCCTTTATCCGGGAGTCCTCCTCCGGTGTGTGGCCCTTCCACGTCCACGACCTGATCCGCTCCGCCATTCGCAACGCAGACGACAGCAGTGACGACCGCTGGTCGGAACAGGACTGGCGGCGCGCAGCCCAACGAGCCTTCCACGCCCTGGAATCACAGTGGCGCCAGGACCTACGACACGATCGCGCCGTCCTGGTCGGCTGTCTTCAGCAAGGACTGCTCCTCGCACGGGACTTCCGTCTCGATCTCGGCTGGCTCGCCGACGCCGCATTCCAGTACGTGGGGGACTCCATCTGGGAACCGCTGGCGCTTCCCGCCGCCGATGCCACGTCATCAGGTGGTCTGCAGACCTCGGCAGATGCCCTGGTCGAAACGCTGAGCGCCATCGCCCGGCGCCAGCACGAGCACCGGGAACGCACGTCCAGTCGGCTCTCGGCTGTCCTCGCCTCGGAGCTGCTCCCCGATGACCTGGTCGAACTGGCCACGTACTACCTGGCGAAGGCCCAGCGAGACCTCGGTCTGACCGACGATTCGCGTCGCGGGATGCAGCGCGTCGCCTCAGCCGGGGGTCGGCTCGCTTCCGCGGCTCGGCGCGGCCTGGCACACCTGAGCCGCCTGTCCGGAGACTTCCCGACCGCGGTCGAAGCCGCGGGGAGACTGGGCTGGGAGGGGAGGCACCATCGGGTGTTGGGAGACGTGTGGTGGGTGCAGGGTGACACGGAGCGAGCGGTAGCCGCCTACCTGGCAGGCCGGAGCGAAGCCGAGGAGCACGGTGTGGTCGGCGAGACCGCCATGGTGCAGGCGCATCTCGCCTTCGCCGTCTCTTTCTCCGATCAGGTTCGGGCCGATGACGAACTCGATCTAGCGGAACGGCTGTTGTCCCACCTCAGCCTGCGCTCCAGCGAGATGACCGCTCGCATCGCCGTGCTCGTACGCGACGCCGGGTTCGCCGCCGACCTGCCCGGCCGGGCGGCCGTACTGCTCGCCGAAATCGGTGTCTCCGGCATTGCCTACGCCGCGGCGAAGCTGCAACTGGCCCTGTGCTTCCACCACGCCGTCCTCGACGCCCAGGACGGCCTCGCCACCGCGATCACCCGCCTGCGCGAACTCACGCAGAGCGGCGACTACGCCTACTACGTCGACATCGCCCACTTCATGGCCGGACTTCCGCTTCCCGAGCACACCGCGCGAGCACGGTGGATCGACGGAGAACAACGGACCCGCGCACGATGGCGCCACCTGGTCACGGCACGTCGCAGTCAACTCGCCACGCCTCGTTAGGCTTTCCCCACACGCGCAGATCGCTGGTCGACGAAGCGCGGCTACGATCGCCGGTCATGGACTGGCTGGAGCGCACCGCAGGGCTGAGGCAGTGGACCAGAAGCGGGACCCGCGCTCCGCACAAGCCGTTGCTGTTGCTGTACGCCCTCGGCCGGTTCCAGCAGGATGCCGCCGGCGAACTGCGCTACAGCGCGGTGGAGGAGGATCTGCAGCGGCTGCTGGCCGAGTACGGTCCGCCGAACAGGACGACTCCGGCCTACCCGTTCCACCACCTGGTGAGCGACGGCGTATGGGAGGTGCGCACCGATCGCGGACCGGGCAGCCCCGGCAGCGGGGTGCGGGAGTTGCGGGCCGCGGGGGCCGCCGGGCGGCTGGCGCCGGAGCTGCGGGCGGCGCTGCGGCGTGAGCCGGAGCTGCTCGGCCGGATGGCACGGGTCCTGCTCGACCTGCACTTCCCGCCTTCGCTCCACGGCGACCTGTGCGAATCCGTCGGCCTGGAGCTGGAGCCGACACAGACCGGACAACTCTCGGCCGCCGTGCGGAGGCGACGGGATCCCCGGATGCGGGAGCAGGTCCTGACGGCCTACGAGTACCAGTGCGCATTCTGCGGCTACGACGGCAGGATCGGCGCGGTGCCGGTCGGGCTGGAGGCCGCGCACGTGCGCTGGTGGGCGTTCGACGGACCGGACGACGTCGACAACGGACTGTGCCTGTGCTCCCTGCACCACAAGCTCTTCGACAAGGGCGTCCTCGGTGTCGGCGACGGCCACCGCATCCTGGTCTCCCAGCGCTTCGTCGGCCACAGCCCAGCCGCCCGCGAACACGTCATCGCGCTCGCCGACCGCCCACTCATCGGACCTCAACCAGGCGCCCACCCCGTCGCCGCGATCCACCGCTCCTGGCACACCAGCCAGGTCTTCCACGGCAGCCCACGCCCCGCCACGGCCGCCTGACCGTCGAATCGTCGACCGCGACCCACTGGTAAGGAGTGCATCGCCACCCGCCGAGGATCCTCCGTCAGATGCCGTTGATCTTTCGGCCGTTACTGCCGACGCCCTGGCTAAAGCTGTCGTGTGCGCAGGATCTCGAAGGTCCTGCGCACACGATGAAGCACCCGTGGAAGACCGAGCCCTTTCGAGGCCCGTTCAGCTGGCCGGAGGGATCCGTTCTGGGGTGCTCAGTTCATCCGCTTCAGGTCCCGGGCGCTCATGCCGAACAGCACATTCGGCTGCTCGTACTTGAAGGTGTAGCCGGCGACGAGAGCGGCCGCGATGAACACACCATTGGTGACGTACCTGCCGGTTGCCCGCTGCATCACGTGTTTCACGGTGTAGCTGCTGACGGTAGGGGTCTTGATCGGCGTGATGTTCTCGCGCAGCCACGCTGCGGTCTCCATCACCATGACCACGCCTCCGGCCAACTCCTCGCGGCCGACCGCGAGTTCGGTCCGACGCTGCTCGGCCGTTTTGCGAAGCGGATTGAAGACGCCGATGCCGAAGGAGTTGAGCCGCGGATGCTGCTGCATCACCTCGGCCAAGGCAGCGATCTGTCGGCGGGCCACCAGATACGGCGTTCCGGTGGTTGCTTGGTGGGCGTGAATCTCAGCCTTGCGGCGACGGCCCCTGGTCATCGTGTGCTCCATCTGGCGGGACGCCCCACGTTCACCCCGCCGCGGATACTTGGATGACCTGGCGGAACGCTGCTACGCGATTCGGGGAACCTTGTCTTCGCCGCCACGATGGACGTGGGCCATCATGACTCGGAGCGGGCAGGCGCGATCTGCCACGCACAGCGTACGCCCCAGGCCAGCCCTATCCCGGCAATTGGGGGAAATCCGCCGACGCCGCTCCAGGACCAGCGTCAAGGCCACCCGGCCACACACGTCGCGCGCTAGACGGGCTCCATTCGAGGCAACCGGACCCGTCTCCCGACCATCAGGCCATCGTCGTGGCGCGAGCGCGCAGCAGCCGATCGAGTACGGCGACCGGCGAGCGAGGGTGCAGGCCACGCCGGGCATCGAGCGCTGCCTCCCACTGATCGGTCAGGCTGGCCTTGAGGCGCTCGCGCATGCCAGGGGTCACGTGGGCGTAGCGGGCCGAGACCGAGCCGTCGATGTGGCCCATACGCTCGTCCATCAGCACCTTCTCGGTGCCGAGGTCTTCCATGTGCGTGCGATGGGAGTGGCGCAGGCCATGCGGGGTGAGTCCTCTGGCGACGGGCAGCCAGCAGGCGTCGGCCCGGCCACGGGCGTTGCGGCCTCGGACCGGGATGCCGGGCCAAGGCTCGCCGAGCAGCGGGACTGGGCGGGCCTCCTGAGGTGCCTTCTTCGGGTACCAGCCGGAGGTGGCCGGCGCGAACAGCCAGGTGGCGAAGCCGTTGCGGCGCCAGTGGGCGGCGTTCTCCGTCGGGACGCCTCCTCGGACGAACTTCAGCTCGGCTATGGCGCGTTCAACCCGGACGCGGGTGTCCTCTCGTACCCGCTCGGGGTGGCTGAGGACATTGGACACAGTGCCGCTGGAAACCTCCGCGCGGCGAGCGACGTCCACGAGCTTGGCGCCCGTGTGCCCACCGGTGCGAGCGGTGCCCTGGCCACGGAACACGTACCTCTTGCCGTGGCAGGCGCACGGCGTCGGCTTCGTACGGGCGATGTGGTCGGCGACCAGGGCCGACAACCAGTCCGTCACGTCGATGCTGCGGTAGCTGTCGTCCTTGGGCGGGCAGCGGATCAGCTCGCCCGAGTCCAGCTCGTACAACTGGTGCTCCACCCGTACGGCGTCAGGTCGTGCGAACTCGGTTTCCAAGCCGACGATTTCGCCCCACCGCATGCCCGTGTATCCCTTGAGGATCACGGCGACGAACTCGTCGTCGCGCCCGGACAGCAGGGCCGCGCGTTCGGCGATGAGCAGCAGGCCGAGCGGATCGGTGATGACCTTCTCGGGTCCCCGGTCACGGGAACGGCCGGCGCGCTTGCCGCGTCCGCGTCGTTTGGTGGCCGGGTTGGCGGCGATGAGGCCCTCATCCACGGCGTCGGCCAGGATGAGGTGGAGCGTCGAGCGCCAGGTCTTGACACTGGATGCGGCGTAGACGGACTTCTCCCGCTTCTCCCAGGTGTCCACGTCTGTGCGGAGAATGCCAGCGAGGGCCTTGTCCTCGAACTCGGGGAGCAAGTGCTCCTCGATGTGGCGCCGGTAGTTCTGCATGGTGGATGCGGCCAGGTCCTGGGCGTCATACCAGCGGCTGGCGTACTCGCCGAAGGTCTCCTGTCCGGCGGACGGGTCGCGCCAGGTGCCGCGCCGGACCTTGGCCTCTTCCTCGTCTGCGGCCTGCTTCGCCTCGCGCTTCGTGGCGAATTTGACCACCGCACCCGTCGGGTCGGCGACGGTGCCGTACTTGCCTTCGCTGGCCTTGTACCTGCCGCGCCAATAACTGCCGCGTTTCTCGGCGAAACCCATGCCTCGTGCTCCCTCCTTCCTGTGGTCTGCCGTGTCGTGCTAGGCCGCAGTGCCGTACTGGGACCTGCGGGGTGGTCGGGCCTGGAGACGTTGCGCGGAGGGCATCGGGGACTGGGGCAGTCGCCCCGTACGCGATGACGTAGTTGTCGGCGCAGGCTGAGGCGTCCGGGGAGGGTTGCGCTGCGCAGACTGCGGGGCCGGCTCTTCGTGGATGCGGATGATCTCGGCGAGGTGTCCGGCGGTGAAGCGGTATGCGCGACCGACCCGCGTGTGCGGGATCAGGCGCCTTCGCGCACAGTCCTTGACCCACCAGGCAGAGCAGCCGAGCGTCTCGGCGATCTCTTCGGGGCGGTAGAGGCGGGGCAAGGATGCTTCGCCCTCAGCCCGGGGAAGCGGGCGTGGGAGAGCAGGTGGCGTTGCGGTGTGGTGCAAGAGGGGTGGGTCCTTACTCGGCTGTGGGATGGGGCGAGCCTCGGCGGGGCGAAGGCGGTTCAGACTGCGCGGAGGCTGGGCAGAAGCGCAGGTGCCGGAACGTGGAGGGCCTCGGCGATCGCGACGAGGTCGTCGACGTCACATCGGCGCTGGGCGCGCTCGATACGGGACAACATGGTGTTGGACATCGGGTGGCCGAGGGCTGTCACACGGTCGGCCAACTGCCTTTGTGACAGGCCGCGTTCGGCGGAGGATTTCGATGGCACGGGCCGCCTGCATTCCTGCCGGCCCGATTTCCAATGAGCGTGGGGGCATGGCTCCAATTGAAAGGCTAGATCGCCGGTTTTGGTAACCGGCGATCGTCGGCTATGTTGCCCTCCGCGCCGTACGCTGCAGAGGGATTTCCGGGGGTCGGGAGGGGGAGCGGACGGATGCGTCGATCGATGCCCTGACGTGCGGTGTTGTGGTGTAGCTTCCCCGTCGGCGGTGCGTCAACGGCTTGCCGATGTGATGCTTCTGGCTTCGCCTGACGGTCCGTTATTTCGGCAGCGGCGGATTCGGGTTTATAATTTTGGGAATGCCTGGCTCGTAGTAAGCGTTCGCCGTCAGCTGTCTGGTTTCTCGGTGGGAATGCTGGACTTGTGCGGCATGGATGTGGCTGTCTTGGCTATACGACGCCACCAGCCCTCCCCCGCGCCTTCGGCCGGGGCGGTGGGCCAACCCCTTCCCTGTGCACCGCCCGACAAGGGCCGACTGCACTCCCATGCCCTGACCTAGGAGCCGCCGCCCGATGAGCTACGACGCCCGCGAATGGGTGTGGGACCACAGCCGCAGCAAGGGCACCGCCCGCATGGTTCTCGCCCTGATCGCCGACCGGTGCCGCGACCGGCGCTGCGTCGCGTACGCGTCCGTGCCCACCCTCATGAAACGCGCCAACGCCTCCCGCACCGCCGTACGCGACGCGCTCGCCAAGCTGATCGCCGACAGTGAGCTGGTGCCGCTCCCCGACCGCAAGGGACCCCGAGGCGAGACCTACTACCGCCTCCCAATCGCCGCCGAATTCCTGGCCGATGAGCGCCGAGAGGGGGACCGGAATCCGGCACCTCAAGGGGGTCGGAATCCGGCCCTCGGGGGGTCTGAATCCGACCCTGCCGAGCCCTTCGAGGGGGGATCGGAATCTGACCCCGGGGAACAGATTCCGACCCCCAGGGGGTACGGATTCCGACCCGAGGGGGGTGCGGATTCCGACCCCCAGAACAGAAGAGAACCGAAGGTGAACGGTAGTAAGAGCAGCAGCAGCTCTGCTCCGCTCATCTCCGCCATCGAGTGGCAGATCGACGCGAGCGCCCGTGCCTGGCTGCAACGCGACGGGCATCTCGATCGGCTCGGCAAGCAGGGCCTGGACGCCGCCGACGCGAAGTGGCGCACCTTCAGGAGCTCGTGGGATCCCCGCACCGCCGAAGCGTGGGCCGCCGACTGGCGTGCGTGGATCGCTCGGGAACGCACCCCCGCCCCCGGCCGCCCGAACCTCTACGCCCTGCCCGGTGGCACACCCGCCCCCGCCTCGTCCACCGGCATGACGCGCTCCGAGGCGCACATGGCCGCCCTGCTCGCCGCCCTCGACGAACCGACCGGAACGGAGTAGACCGCCTTTGGACCGACGCGAAGTCGCCGCCGTCCTCGCCTACATCGGGCGCCTCGACCCCCGCACCATCCCCGCCGGCACGGGCAATGCTCGTGACCAGATCGTCCAGTGGCAGGAACTGCTCGCCGACGTGCCCTTCGCCACCGATCACGGCTGGGACGTCCGCGAGGCAATACGGGCCCACGTGCTCGATTCCCCGTACCCGATCCTCCCGGTGGACGTCGCCCGCAAGTGGCGCGCCTACCGCCGCGACCGTATGGAGCGGCATACCGATCCCACTCCGGACGCTGATCCGGACAACCCCGCCGCCTGGCGCACCGAACTGCTCGGCACCCGGCACGCCGTCGCCACCGGTGTGGCCGCGCCCTCCTCGCACCGACAGCTCGTCCAGGGCCCGGGTCGGGACGTCGAGGCCCGCCTGGCCGTCGTCGGATCGTCCATCCCGCCAGCGGTCCGCGCGGCACTCGCCCCCTACCGGCCCGCGCGGGCCGCCCGCGAGGCTGCCGTCGCGGCCGGACAGCCCGACGCGCTCGGCGTCTCGTGCCGGTGGTGCCACGCCGACAAGGGCGAGCCCTGCCGCAGTCGGCGCCTCGGGCTCGACGGTCACGCCCGGGGCAACGCACCTCGCACGAGGCCGCACCCCACCCGTATGGACCTCGCCGTGGCGGAGCTGGCCCGGCAGGGCATCGCGTGACCGGCGGCTGCCGTATCGGCGCCGGCGCCTGACCAACGTCCTCTCCGCCGCGCCCCGCTCCCGCCCTCACCGCCCGTCGGCGGCGCCGATGCCATGCCCGGTCGGCTTCCTTGGCCTCCCTCATGCCCACCCTGGAGATATCTGACTTGCCCTCCCCCACCCCGATAGCCTCGGCCGCCTTCCCCAGCTCCGACACCCATCGTTCCCGCTACACCCGGCTCCGCACTCGCCTCGACCGCCGCACAGCCGTACGCACCGGGGGCCATCGCGCGAACCGCGGTGCACGCTTCACCCTCGTCGTCGGCCTGATGGCCGTGGTCCTCATGGCTTTCCGAGTCTCCTGGAACGCCTTGTCCGACGTGGCCCGCGCCATCGGCGCCGACCCCACCGCCGCCCTGTTCTACCCGGTCGTGGTCGACGGGCTGATGGCCCTCGCGCTGATCGCCACACTCGTGCTGCCCGATGCCGACCGGAAGTTCGCCCTGCGGGTCCTGGCGGCCTACACGATCGCCAGCCTCCTGCTGAACTACGTGCACGGCCTCACCCCGGCCCTGCACACCATGCCGACCCGGTGGGGCCGACTGACCGACTGGGACCCGGCGAACTGGGCCCTCGTACTGCTGGCGACCTCGCTCCCGGTCGGGTCGATCTACTTCGGGTCGGACCTCGTCGCGAAGGTGCTGCACCACCACCCCGAGTCGGCCGACTCTGCCGAAGCGGTCGGACGGCAAGCCGCACGGTCGGCCTCTGACCAGGCCGAATCGGCACCGAGGCAGCCGACCGAGTCGACCTCCGCAAAGGCTGCCAGGACGCCCGCGCCGAAGCCGACCGAGGCCACCCAGGCGGCCCCCACTACCCGACCGCTCCAATCGTCCGGCGCGGTTGAGTCGACCGGAACCGCCCCGCGCCGTGCGAGACGTCGGGCCCCCGCCACTGCCGAGTCGGCCGCCGACCGCCCCCGCACCGACGACGAAGTCCTCGCCGAGGCCCGACGCCTGACCACCGACTGGAGCGCCGACCAGCTGACCGCACAGAGCCTGCGCACCAAACTACGGATCAGCCAGAACCGCGCCCGCGTCGTGCGTGACCCAGCTGAAGGCCGAACGCACCGACCGGCCGGACCCCGTCGCCCACGACGACATCAAGGCCGAACCTCTCGACGGACCCGACGAAGCCGCCTCCGAACACCAGAGGCATCTCGACGTAGCCCCCGTCGGCGTCGCCTGACCCCCGCAAACGCGCGCACCGCACCGCCCTTCCTCCTCACCCCGTGCCCAGGGCCAGACCAGTCCGGGGCACGGGTTGCGCAGCGCGAAGATCCTGACAACAGCACCCCACGGAGCACCGATCCATGCACGAACCGAACTACCGACTCCCCACACCCCAACCGGAGATGACCACCAGCCTGAACAGCGCAGCAAGTTGTCGGATAAGGAGTCCTTATCCGGCCCCCGCCCTGGAGGGGGCGGAGGCGTCCGGTGCCGAGGCGGCTCCGGAGTCGGCCGGCCCAGGGGGGCCAACCGGGACAGGGGGAGCCGAGCCGTCGTCGAGCGTGCCGCAGCAGCAGTCTGCGCCGCGTCGCCGTCTGCGTGACAAGCAGCTGCGCGAGCGCCGCGTCCACCCTCGCTACAACGACGACGAGTTCGCCCTAATCGTGAATGCCGCCGCGCTGAGCAGCATGGCCCTTGGCGGCTACGTGGCCGAGTGCTCGCTCGCCGCCGCCCGCACCGACGACCCCACCGCAGCCGTCGCTGACTACCGCGCCATGGTCAAGGCGCTGATGGCCGCCAACGGACGGCTCGGCATGATCGGCAACAACCTCAACCAGCTCACATGGCACCTCAACAAGGACGGTGCCTGGCCCCACCCCGACGTCGTCCAGCGGCTCCTGGCGCGCGTCGAGGCATCCATCGCCGAACTGGACACCGCCGTAGCCCAGGTCACTGAAGGGCGGTGAGCGGGTGATACCCAAGATCATCCTCAGCGCCGGCCCGCATGCTACGCGCCGTACGATCGGCTACCTCTTCGGCAAGGGACGGGCCAACGAACACATCGACCCCCACCTGGTGGCCTCCTGGAACGGCTTCGCCCCCGACCCCGGCCGCAGCCCCCACCGCGATCCGAAGGACGCGATGGCCCAGCTCGTCGCACAACTCGACCAGCCCGTGAAGATGCTGGGGGACAAGGCACCCAAAGACACCGTGTGGCACTGCCCCGTCCGCGCCGCCCCCGAGGACCCGATCCTCACCGACGCCCAGTGGGCCGCCATCGCCCGCCGGATCGTGGCCGCCGCCGGCATCGCCCCCAACGGGGACGAGCACGCCTGCCGCTGGGTGGCCGTCCGCCACGCCGACGACCACATCCACATCGCCGCCACCCTCGTACGCCAGGACGGCCGCCGCCCCGACCGCGGCTACGACCAGCGCGCCGTCCAGCGCGAGGCCCGCAAGATCGAAATCGACTACGGGCTCAGGCAGTTGAAGCAGGGGGACGGCACCGGTGCCAAGCGGCCCACCAGCAAGGAACACTTCAAGGCCAAGCGCCTGGGCCAGGACGCCGCCACCCGCGACGTGCTGCGTCTGCGGGTCCGCCGCGCGGTCGCCGCCGCGGCCGACGAGACCGAGTTCTTCGCCCTGCTGGACGCCACCGGCGTGATCGTGCGCCTCAAGCTCGGCCCCTCCGGCGACGCGCTGGGCTGCAACTTCGCCCTGCCAGAAGACACCAACGACCAGGGCGAGCCGGTGTTCTACGCGGGCTCCACCCTCTCCCCCGACCTGTCCCTGCCCAAGATCCGCAAGAGCCTCGCCACCACCAGTACCGAACCGGCCACCGCCCGGCCGGGCAACCCGTGGCACCAGGCCACCGCCGCCGCCGAACGCATCCCCCACCACCTCACCCACGACGACGACCACGCCGCCCAGGGCCAGCTCGTTGCCCTCGGTGCGACGCTGGACCTGCTGCCGGTCGCCGCTCCGGCCGCGCTGAGGGCTGAACTCGAACGCGCCGCAGCCGCCTTCGAGCGAGCCACCCGCTCCCGCATCACCGCCGACCTCGCCAGCACCCGCGCCCTGCGCCGCAGCGTCCAGGCGATCTGGCGCGACCGCCCACAGGACAGTGACGGCACGGGGCTGGCGATGCTCCTCGACGCCGCCCTCACCGCCATGGCGTTCGCCGTGCACTGGCACCGCACCCACCAGCACGCCCAGCAGGAAGCCGCCGCCGCACAGGCACTCGTCCACCTGCAGATCGCGTACGGGCAGGTCACCGAGCCGGTCCTGGCGGGCCTCGCACAACGCACTCCCAGCGACCAGATCAAGCGCCGCTTCGCCCATCACCTCCAGGAGGCGGTCCCGGAGCACGTCGAACGCATCCTCAACGACGCCTCCTGGGACGCACTCGCCACCGTGCTCGCCGAGGCGGAAGCCGCCGGGCACAACGCAGCCACCGTCCTGGACCAGGCCCTCGGACAGCGCACGCTCGACGACGCCCACAGCCCGGCCCGCGCGTTGACCTGGCGCATACGGCGCCTCGGCGAGCGTCACGTCCCCAGCCCCCGCGCCCAGGCCGCCATGGCCCGTAGCACCACACAACGACCCGGAATCCCAGCCGCCCACCCCACGGCCGGCGTTCCGCTCCAGCAGCGGCCTCCAGCACGGCGGCGCTGACCCACGGGTGCGCGGACTGTAGCCGACGATCCCCGGTTACCGAAACCGGAGATCGTCCGGAGCATTTGTGCCTCAACCCCCCGAACTCCCGAAAGGAACCCCCTGCATGGCCCAGACCGAAATCCGCCCCCGCGTCGTCGTCCTCCTCGTTGATGGACCCCTCCCGCCGCGATGAACCCGGTCGCCTGTACCGCCGCGACGGCCGCCCGCTCACCGGCGCCGAGCACGATCTGTTCGCCACCAGCACCTCGGACGAGATAGCCATGGCCGTCGCGCACCGGCTGCCTGATGAGGCCGACTGGATGAGCGAAGGCGACTTGGTGGCAAAGGCCCTCGTCAGCCTGTACATGAAGTACGCGTACCAGCTGCCCGACGACTCCTTGGACAGCGTCTACGACCTCATGATCGACGAGGACTACGCGGAGTTCGAGCGTCTGACCGACCTCCAAAACGCCCTTTACGCACTCGAAGAAGATTGACCGACCACACACCAACAGGCGGCAATTCAGGACTCCTCCCACCGGCCGACACCCTCAGACCACGCACCCTGGCCCGGCACATGCCGAGGGCCCGACCGGAGACACCGGTCGGGCCCTCGGCATGCACGCGAGCTCACATGGTCACACGGGCTTTCGCCACCGCCTCCGCCACGTGGGCATCGACCAGCGCGGGCGAACCCGAGACCACCGCAACCACCATCCCCACACGAACAGCCGTCTGCTTAACGACCTGGCTACGTCCTCCTGCCGTGAAGGTAAGCAGTTGGCCCCACTGCTCGTCACCCAACCTCGGGGCAGGCACCTCGTGGGCGGTGACCGTGACGGCCGTGCTGCCGGCGAAGACCCGGTAGCTGGAGCAGGAGGTCATCGCCTCGAAGATCCGGCTCACGCCACTGGAGAGCTCGGCCGCGGTGCCGCTGTACAACTCCTCAGAGACCTCCGAACCGATGCCGCTTGCGTAGGTGAAGGAGACCTTCGCCCGGCGCGGGAAGTCGAGGCTGCCGCCAGCCACAGCGTCACCGTCGAGTTCCCCCAGCGCGGGACAGCCGGTCACGGTGACGTCAGCGTGCCGACCGGACAGCTCTGCCTTGCGGGCGTAGCCCTCGCCAAGATCGCCCTCGTCCAGAAGCCTCTTTGTCAGTGCGGCCGAGGACAACGGTCCCGCAGCCGGGGCGTTCCCGTCCTCCTGGCGTCCGGAAACGGAAGCGGAGGCGGAGGCGGAAGACGTCGGGTCCGTGGCGCGGGTGCTGCCGTTGGAGCAGGCCGTCAGGACCAGGACGGACACAGTGCCGAGGCAGAGCGCGGCTGTGGTGGGAAAACGCATGTGAAACCCCCATGTTGGTGCGGAGCGAACGATCTGACCAACCCGGCTCTCCGGGGCCGGCAATGTGGAGGGGAAGGGGACAGGGGGGTTTCGTGGGAGTCAGTGGCCGAGATGGCGCAGCCCGTCCTCAAGGGTGGAGTGCCAGTGGTCGGCCGGACCGGAGTGGCGGTTGTACCAAGCCGCGTCCAGCCCCGGCTCCCTCGTCGTATGGCCAGCACGGCAGCGCAGCCACACCGAGTCGTCGCGCAGGCAGAGGACAACCCAGTTCCGGTACGCGCCGCACCCGTGACACTCGCGTACCTCGCCGTCGAGGACGAGCGGCTGGTCCCAGCGCATCATGAACCCGGCGACGTCCTGGCGGGACGGCGCCCGAAATTCCGGCGGCAGGAAGTCTGGGTCCAGCGCCGTGTCTGCGGCGTCATGGGCGGTCGCGGCGGCCGAGCCGGGCGCATCGGGCCAGGGCATTTCGGTGTGCATCTGCAGCAGCACCTGGCCCGCACGCTGAGCGTCACGGAACGCACGGTCGGTGCGAGCACGGCGCCGGAATATTCGGAACATATGGGTCTCCTTCATTGTCATCCGGCGAGTCCGGGGAACAGCCCTCTCAGGGACATCGGCGCTCGGCGAGGAGCCGCACGCCAGCCACCCGCGGGGCGTGGGTCGTCAGCTGCGGCGGACGACCATGAGCCGGCCCTCGGCGTCCTTGGGCAAAGTGCGGCGGGACACCACGGCCGACGAGGCCAGCGAGGAGGCGAAGGCGGCGACCAGATCATGAGGGACGCCGGCGCTGAAACTGGCGCAGCACAGATACGGGGCGCCGAGAACGGGTTCCGTCCACGCCTGCCATCCCATCAAGCCGGGGCGCGGATCGGCGTCCTGGACGAGCGGCGGCTGCAGCCCCAGGGAGAAGGTGGCGGAGAACCCGGGGTCCATGGCGGTGGTGTGGGGACTGTCCAGGTCACGGACCCAGCCCTGGGCGCCAAGCGCGTTCAGGACCGTCTCGGGCCCCTCGTAGCCGATGTCGGGCGCCTCGCGGGTGTCGACCGCAACGAGGAGGTCGGCGAGTGCCTCATACGGGATACCGGCGGTGAAGTACGCGTTCCACGATGTCATCACGGAGTCGGCGTCTGGGCGGGCACTCAGTTGCCAGGCCACGGGCAGCCCGCCCAGTTCGAACGGGTAGGCCGCGAGGACCCACTCGGCACCGCACAGCCCGTCCGGGCTCACGTACAACAGGGTGTCGCGGGAGGTGGGCCACATGCGCCAGCCGAGACCGGTCAGGGCGGACCCGATCTGCTCGGCGAGTACGCCGTCGTCACCAGCCAGGTGCCGAGGGGTGACCCAGTACAACGGCTCCTGCGCGTCGGGGCGGAGGGGGTCGCTGGGGT
>NZ_VMNX01000059.1 GCF_009377235.1 Streptomyces acidicola | reverse complement strand
TGTGTATAAGAGACAGGGCGGGGAGGGCAGGGTGAAGCGGGTGGCGTTCTCGGCCGGCCGCAGCCGCGGCGGCCGGTTGTAGTCCCGGCCGGTGCCGTCCTCCGACGGCTGCACGGCCGCGTCCGGCTTCTGCGGGAGGGCGAGTTCGAGCAGGCAGTCTCCGACGAGGAGCTGTGCGCCGGCCGACCAGGCGGTCGCCTCGGCGAGGTCCTCGCGGTCCAGTTGCAGGGTGCCGCCGCCCGGCGCGGAGGCGTCGGGCGCGATACGGCAGCGTCCTTGGGGGCCCACCGTCAGGACGGCGAACGGACGGTCCGGTACGGCGCGCAGCAGCTGAGCGGTCCCGTCGTGGGCCAGCCCGATCCGGTACTCGCCCATGTCGAGCCGGTGCACGGCGCCCGCGCCGGTCCCGCCGACCGCACGGACCTCCACCAGCCCGTCCGGTTCGGCCGACGCGGTGCCCGCAGGGCGGCCCAGGCCCACGATGGCCGCGTGGTGGAGCGGCGCGTCCCTCAGCCGCATATCGGCGGGCAGCAGACGGTCGCCGGCGTACAGGCCGAGGCCCTCCGGGGGCCGGTGGACGCCTCCCGCCCCGGCCAGCGCCTCCGCGACAGCGCTCACGGGCGTGTCGGGGTCGGCGTCGAGGTGGACGTCGAACGCGTCACCGCCCCCCTCGACCACGGTCAACATCAACGACACGAAAACGTCCTCCAGCCTGCGTGAATGGGGGCCTCGGCAGCCGCACTCGGCGGCTCCCGTGCCACTGACGGGTCCTACGGCGGCCGTCCGCGGATGGTTCACCCGGCGCATCGGTGAACCATCCGCGGACGGCCGCCGTAGTGGCCATCGGGTGCACGGCGCAGCGAGTGTGCCGACCCCGCTTTCGACTGTCCCGGCTCCGCCGCCGGGGCGTCCCGACAAGGAGTCAGAAGATGATCTGGTACGTCCTGGCCGTAGTGCTGGGGCTGGCGCTGATCGGGGCGGTGGCCGCGCTGATCCTCACCGAGCGGCGGCCCCGCCCGCCGAAGCCCGTCGCCGCCTCGGCCGCCGTCGTGGGGAGGGAGGCGCTGGACGTGGTCAACGCGGGCTTGCGCCGGCTGACGGGCGAATGCCTGCGCTCCGGCCGGTCGCTGCCCGACCTGTACGCCGTCGTCTACTCCGAGGAGCGGCTCGGACTGCTGCTGGCCGGGGCCGAGGAGGCCGCCCCCGCGCCCTGGACCGCCGAGGCGGACGGCGAACGCTGGACGATCTCGCCCGACGATCTGCACCGCCCCGGCCCGGAAGGCGAACCGGCCCTGCCGTACGCGCTGACGGTGACCGTGGGCCTGGACGGCCCCGACCGGGTGCTGGTCGACCTCTCCCGGGCGGCGGGACCCATCTCGGTGACGGGTCCGGACGACGAGGTACACAGCCTGGTGCGGGCCGTCGTCGCCGAGGCGCTCGACAGCCCGGTGGGGGCGCTCGCCGAGGTCACCCTGGTGGGATCCCTGGCCAACGGCCGGCTCTTTTCCGGCGACGAGCCGCGGACCTCGCGTCTGCACAACGCGGCCAGCCTGGAGGAGGCGTTCGCCACGGCGGCGTCGGCGGGCACAGGAGCGCCGGAGCCCGGATCGCCCGACGTCACCCAGATCTTCCGGCTGATCGAGGGCAGCAGCCGGATCGCCGTCCAGGGCGAGGCGCCGCATCTGTTCGTCGTGGACGCCTCACAGCTCCCGCGACGGGAGGGGGCACTGGCCGGCCTGCGGCGCGGGGACGCGCTGCTGGTGCTCGGCGAGGCACCCACGGGGTGGCGCTGGAGTGCCGGTGCGGGCGGATCGCTCGACACCGGGCCGCTCGGCCTGGAGATCACCCGGCACGCGGGACGTCTGGCATAAGTGTCATCCGGCCTCGCGGTCCAGGCCGTCCGCGTACAGCCCGCGGCTGTGCAGTGCCTCGCGCAGGGCGCGGGCGGCGTAGTACGTCCGGGACTTGACCGTGCCCGGCGGCACACCGAGGACCTTGGCCGTCTGGTTGACGCTGCGTCCCAGGTAGTGCACGTGCAGCAGGACCTCGCGCTGTGCCGGCCGTAGATCCCACAACGCCTCGGTGAGTACCTGGGAGGTGAGGATGTGGTCCACGCCGTCGGACACCGGCAGGTGGGCGAGTTCGGGGTCACCGGTCTCCGGTGGTCTGGCCTGGCGGGCCCGGTGGCTGTCGATGACGAGATTGCGCAGCGCGGTGAACAGCCAGGGCCGCGCCGAATCCGTGGTCGGGTCGAGTTCCCCGGAGTGCCGCCAGGCGCGTATCGCGACTTCCTGGAGGACGTCCTCGGCACGGTGCCAGTCGCCCTCCAGCCGCCGTGCGGCGAACTGCAGCAACGCGCTGCCGTGGAAGTCGTAGAGCGCTCTGAGGAATTCGTCGGGGCCGAGTTCCTCGGCTTGGGGGCCGGGTATCAGGTCTTCGGTCGAAGCGCTGGCCGACAAGGGCCTTCCTCTCCGGTCGTCTGTGGGGGGATACAGGTTCAACCGGCGCGGGAGAAGCGGCAGGCGCCGCCGCGGGCCGCCGTGCGCCCGTGCGGCGCCCGTCAGCCCCCGGCGGCGGTGAACTCGCCCCGTTGGCGCCGATCAGCCCGGTTCGTTGGAGGAAAGCGAGCCCACCTCACGGGGCGTCAGCTCCCGGTCGTAGACATGTACGTCGGCGATGTCACCGTTCCAGAAGTCGGCCGCCTTGCCGGCGAACTTGCCGCGTCCGATCACCACGGCGCCAGTGGGCTTCACGCTGTTGGAGGCCACCCTGGTTGCCGCGAGTTGGCCGTCCACGTAGACCCGCATCCGGAGGTCCTTCTGGCTGTATGTGCCGGTCAGGTGGTACCAGCGGCCGGACTGCGGCTTCTCGGGCGTCTCCGCGACCGTACGGGCACCGCCGAAACTGAAGGCGAAGTTCCCGTCCTGGCCGGAGTACTGGAGGAAGAACGTGCTGATCCGGTCACCGTCCTGGGACACGGCGGTGCGCATGCGGGTCATGTCCTGGTCGGTGAGGCGCACCCGCGCGGCGACCGAGTAGTCCTTGTCCACGGTGTCGAGCCGGGTGTTGGTGTCCACGTATCCGCTGGTGCCGTCCAGCCGCAGGGCGCCGCCCTCGGGGCCGTCGGTCCACTGCGTGCCGCCGCTGACCACGGCGTCGTACTCGCCGACCTTCGCGGTGCCGGACTGGTGCAGGGGCCACCATCCGAGCCCCTGCAACGACTCGGCGCCGGCGTCCGGGCTCGACGCGGCCGGCTTCGCCTCGACCTGTTCCTTCCCGGAGTCCTGGCCGCGCACCAGTTGGACGACAACGAAGGCCAGCGCGACGGTCAATACGGCGATCGTGGTGATGAGCGACCATCTGCGCGTCATGAATTTCCCCAGGCTTGGTGGCATCAATGCGTCACTGGTGATCACGTGTGCGATCCGGAAGTGGTTCCAGTGTGCAGGTAATTGTGACAGGCCCGTGAGACAGCGGACGTGGGGACCCGTGGATGCGCGTTCGTGCGCCGGGAGATGCGGCGATGCCTCGCCGAGGGCAAGTGGACCATGGGGAGTTGTGCCGTTCCGGCGGCGCACACACGCCGTCCACCAACCGTTCGCAATTGTTCACACGACGGTCGGTCCGCCACCTTTTCCCGGGCGTGCATCCGGGTGGGGTGCGGGGCGGGATCTGCCCCGGGGGTTGTGCCCGACTCCGTTGCCGCCTTCGGTGTGCAGGGGAGAACGCGGCATGCGCCCCTCGGATGCCTGGTCGGCCGTCAGGTCGCGCCCATCGGTCGTCTGATCCTGGTCGGCCGCGGCTGGGCGCTTGAGCGGACAGTCAACTTGAGCGGACAGTCAAGAAGCAACGAGGTCAAGGCGTCGACGGCCTGCCGTTCCTGCTGGGGCCGGTGCGTGCGACGGCTTTGCCTCCGGCTTCAGGTCTCTCCGGCTTGAGGTGTCTCCGGCTTCAGGCGCGGACGCATCCGCGAGCCACGCCTCGCCAGATGCGCCCCTCGGCGCCGTCGCGAGCGGCCCGCACCCACCACCGAGGCAATCTCCCCCCATCGCCCCGGACGCGCTGGAGTCGGCTCAGGTTTCCCTCTCCGGCGTGTAGTCGGCCTCGTCCAGTCCGAAGGTCCAGGCGACGCCCTCCCTGGCAGTCCGGGTCCGGGGCGGCACCCGGAGCCAGTAGGTGCGGTGGGTGCCGTCGGGCTCCGGGGTGGAGTTGACGACCTCGACCATCACCAGGGGCTCGTCCCCTTCCAGTTCGATACGCCACAGCACACCGGCTTCGTCCCGCTGCACGGGTTCCGCGCCGGACTCCTCCAGGTAGCGGTCGTAGCCGTAGTGCTCCAGCATCACGCGGCGCAGCTCGGCGTTCTCCTCCTCGCGTATCCGTCGCGAGGTCAGGGTGGCGAGGCCGTCGAGGAACTCGGCGGGTACCGGCATGCCGTGCCAGGCGTGCAGCGCGAACCCGTCGGGGAAGGCGAGTGCCGGGCCGTCTCCGCGGTCGAGCCGACCCGCCTCGTCGCGGTGCAGTTCCACGGGGCGTTCAGCGATGACCGCCGTCTTCTCGTACGGCCACCACCAGCCCGCGGCACGGGCGACTGCGGCGACTCCGTCGAGTGCTTCCGCGCCGTCCTGGCCGTCGAAGGCTGCCAGCCAGGGCGCGTCGTGCTGGCCCAGGACCGCGTCGAGCATGATGAGACGGACGGATTGCTCCCCTCCCGGCACGCCGTTGGATGCCTCGACCACGCCCGTCCGTATGCGCTCGGTCAGCATGGCGGTGGTGTCCCACAGCTGAGCGCCCGTCAAGGCCCAGTGCTCGGCCCAGTCGGCCGGCCCGAGTTGACCGGCAAGCTGCTTGCGTGCGGCTGCCCACGGCCGCGTACGCACCCCGTCGCGGACACTGCGGCCGGCCGTGCCCTCCGCCGTGAACCGTGCGGCCAGCTCCACGCCCTCGCGGGGCGAGCCCGCCCAGACGATACGCTCCGGCTCGGGCAGGCCCGCCAGCCGGTAGGCCAGGCGCACGCCTTCCTCCGCCTTCGTGCGGTCCTCCGGGCCGGTCGCCGCCGCGACCTCGCGCCATACCGCCGTCACGTCGGTCTGTGCGGTCGTCGCGTTGGTCTGTGTGGGCTGGGTCGTTGTCGTCATTGTTCTGTCCCCCCTGCCTCAGTCCGCCACGACGCGTACCGCGCCGGGCGCGTACTCACGCTGCCGCACCACCCGGTACCGGCCCTTCGGCAGCGGTATCGCCGCGTGCTCCTCGTGCACCACCCTCCCGCCGTCCGGGAGATGGAGGTAGGAGGCACCGAACGGCCCGGCCTCCCGGACCAGGGTGCCCGGCCCCACCACCGCGTGGGCGTGTCCGGTGACCTCGCCGAGGGCCAGCACGAGCCTTCCCCGAGCGTCCCGCGGCTGCCGCGGCAGCCGGTCCGTGCCCGGCGGCACGACCGCCTCCGCGATGGGCACGATCAGGACGTCCCCCTGCCGGTACATGCGTGTCTCCCTTCGCCGTCGGCGCCTCGCCGACCCGATGACCACGACGCTACGTGGGGGGTCTGACAACGCCCCCGGACCGCGCCTCGGACCGCCCCCGCCCGGCTGCGGGACCCCCAGCGCCTGAGGCTGCGGCTGTTCTCCGCCGCCGCCCAGCTGGTCACCAAGGCCAGCGCCGCATCCTCCGCCTCGCGAAGCACTGAGCCGGGCCACAGACCTGCCCGCGCTCGCCCGACGACCGAAACGGCCTGCCCAGAGGATCCCGGAGAATCCGACGGACCGTCACGAAATATCGAGGCCGGAGGCTTCGTGGACGAGCACACCGGCGGCTCCGGCACAGCTTCCCCGAGCCGGGCCGTGCGGGGCGCGGAGTCAGTCGGTCAGGAGTTCCTGTGCGACTTCCACATCGGTGATCAGGACGTTGACCCATCCGCCGCGCAGCGCCCCGCGGATGGCGGCCACCTTGTTCAGTCCGCCCGCGACGCCCAACCTCCGCTCCACCGCGCGCAGTTGGTCCGGCTCGATGCCGATCAGGCGGTCGTTGAACGGCGCGTCGACCGGCTTTCCGGTGATGTCGAAGTACCTGGCACAGACATCGCCGACAGCGCCCAGCTCCTTGAGTCTTCGCTGGTCCTCGGCGGTGATGGCGTTGCCGGAGCGCCGCAGCAGCGGCGAGGGCTCCAGCGTGCCGATGCCGACCAGGGCGAGGGTCAGCCGGGACCAGGCCTGCATGGCCTCGGCCATGGCGGGTTCCCGCGACAGCAGATCGCGCAGTTCACGGCTGCCCACCAGAGCCGCCGAAGGAGCGAACACGGGTCGCCCGCCGGTGAGTTCGGCCAGCCGGCTGGTGAGACGGGTGGCGTGCAGCTGCACCTCCGGGCTTCCCGACCCGCCGAGCATCTGGACGACCTCCTGCACTACCGAGGGAGTCTTGGCACGCATCACGTTCACCGACTCCAGCAGGGTGGCGCTCCACGAGGATATGCCGATGACGTCGCCTCTTTTGAGGGTGGCGTCCAGGACGGTGGCGGTCGCCGCCGCGAGCGCGGGAATGACGTCGAACCCCGAGCCTTCCACCTCCACGACGATGGCTTCGCGAAGGCCGTACCGTGCGATGAGGGCGTCCTCGAGTTCGGCGTGGACTCCCTCCGGGGGCACCACGACGGTGCGCACCACGTCCCGGTCGACCGCCTCTTTCAGGAGACGGGAGACACGGGGCTGCGACATGTTGAGATGTTCCGCGATCTCGGGCTGCCGGAGTCCGCGCTCGTGGTACATGCGCGCCACTTTGACCAGGAGCCGCATGTGATCGGGGCTTGGAGTGGACGTTGCCGCCACCGTGCCTCCACCTACTTTTCTCAGATCCGTTTGCGCCCGAGGACTCGGGCGCATGGTCCGTCCGCCATGCTAGCGCCACGGAGCCCCCCGGAGACGGGCCGTTACAGCGCCGTATGCCGTGGTCAGCGGCGGGCGAAGACCCCGAATTCGGCGGCGTTCTCCTTGGTCACCAGTTCGCAGTCGATGGCCTGCTTCTCGGGCTGTCCCGTCTTTCCGGTCTTGATGAACTTGTCGGCCTGCTCGACCGCGCGCTCCGCGCCGAGCGCCGCCGGCTGAAGGGCGGTCGCGCGCATGGTGCCGGCCTTGATCTGGGCGATGGCGTCGGGACTTCCGTCGAACCCTGCCACGACGACGCCGGTCCGCTTGGCGGACTTCAGGGCCGCCACGGCGCCGAGCGCCATGGTGTCGTTGCCGGCGATCACCCCCTCGACCTTCGGGTGCCGCTGGAGGATGGTCTCCATCTTGCTGAACGCCTCCTGCTGATCCCAGTTGGCCGTCTGCTCGGCGACCTTCTTCATGTCGGGGTACTGCGAGATCACATCCGCGTACCCCTTGGACCGGACGCCCGCGTTGGTGTCGGACTCCTTGCCGGTCAGTTCGACGTATGTCCCCTTTCCGTCCATCGCCTCGACGAACTCCTGCGCCACGAGTTGTGCCCCCTGGGAGTTGTTGGACACGATCTGGGCCTTGGCGATGCCCGTCTCGTTGATCTCCCGGTCGATGAGGAAGACCGGAATTCCGCTCTCGGTCGCCTTGCGGACCGGGCCTATCGAGGCGTCGGCGCCGGCATTGTCGAGGATGATGGCGTCCGCCTTGCGCGAGATCGCGGCGTCGATCAGTTCGCTCTGCTTGTTGGGATCGTCGTCGTGCGAGGCAACCGACGTCTTGTATCCCAAACTCTTGGCCTTCTTGTCGGCGGAATCGGCCTCCGCCTTGAAGAATGGGTTGTCGGGAGAGGGGGTGATGATCGCGATCAGGTTGCTCCTGGAGCCGGCCGACGCGGAGTCGGACGAGTCGTCCGAGGAGCTGCAGGCGGCCAGCAGGAGACCTGCGGCGAGGAGGGCGGTGCTGCGGGCGGCCAGTGTGCGTGCGCGAGGGAGCATGACGGTCTCCTGGAGGGGACGTGAGGCGTGCGGGTGAGGTGGGAGAGTGGTGCCTCGGTCGGTGATCAGGTCGTGTCGTCGGCAGGTGCGCGGTCCGCGGAGCCCCTGCGCGGCTCCTCCTCGGCGACCGCCACGGCCGACGCGGCCGCCCTGCGGCGCTGGAAGCGCTGCTGGCTCTGGTCGAGGATGACGGCAAGGACGATGACGGCGCCCTTGATGAGCATCTGCCAGAAGGTCGAGACACCCACGATCACCAGGCCGTCCGCGAGGAAGCCGATGACGAAGGCGCCGACGAGCGTCCCGCGGACGTTGCCGCGTCCGCCCGAGAGCGCCGCGCCGCCGATGACGACCGCGGCGATGGCGTTGAGTTCGAAGGTGTCGCCGGCCTGGGGTGCCGCGGAGGTGAGTTCGGAAGCGATGATGAGCCCCGCCATGGCCGCGCAGGCACCGGAGACGACGTACACGGCCGTCTTGACGCGCTTGACGGGGACACCGCTCAGCTCGGTGGCCCGCGCGTTGCCTCCGGTGGCGTAGAGCCACCGTCCGAAGGGGGTCGAACGCAACAGCACGGTGATGACGACGGCCAGCACGATCATGATCCACACGGCCACCGGGAGACCGAGCGGACGTGCCTGCCCGAGCCAGTCGAAGCCGGTGTTGTGCGTGGCGGGCGAACCGGCCAGGTCGGGGTAGGTGGTGCCGTCGGAGATGAGCAGGGCGGTGGCCCGCGCCACGTACAGCATGCCGAGGGTGGCGATGAACGGAGCGACGTTCAGCCGGGTGACGAGGATGCCGTTGACGGCGCCGACCAGGGCGCCGACCGCGATGCAGACGACCACCACGGCCCACACGCGCGGATAGGCCACCACGTCGAACAGGCTCAGGTGCAGTCCCTGGAGCAGCTCGCCGGCGATCACTCCGGACAGTCCCACGGTCGACCCCACCGAGAGGTCGATGCCGCCCTTCAGGATGACCAGCAGCATGCCGAGGGCGAGGATGGCGTTGATCGCCACATGCTTGGTCATGGTGATGAGGTTGTCGACCGTGAGGAACGAGTCGGAGAGCAGGCTGAAGACGACGATCAGCACGCCGAGAGCGATGAAGGCACGCAGTTCGAAGATCGAGTCGAGGGTCTTGAGCCGCCGGGCCTGTACCGCCGCCACCTGCCGCTGCCGGGTGACCAGCTCGTGGTCCTTGGTGAGGGTGTCAGTCATGGTGAGCCTCTTCAGTGGTGTCCGCGCCGTCGGCCAGACTCATCAGGCGGTCGCGGGTGATCTCTGCGGGGCGCACGTCCGCGACCACGCGGCCGCGGGCGAGGATCAGCAGCCGGTCGGGGATGCGCAGTGCCTCCTCGGCCTCGGAGGTGCTGAAGAGCACCGCGAGGCCGCGTTCCGCCTGGTGCGCCATCAGCGCGAAGACATCGGCCTTGGACCCGACGTCCACGCCGCGCGACGGCTCGTCCAGCAGCAGCACACGGGGGTCCGTCATCACGGCCTTGGCGATGACGACCTTCTGCTGGTTGCCGCCGCTGAGCGAGCCGATGGGCGCGTCCGGCCCGGCGGCTTTGACGGTGGCGTCGGTGATCATCGACGCCACGGCGCTGTTCTCCGTCCGCCGGTCGACCAGCAGGCGGCGCGCGAACCTGGTCAGCGAGGCGAGCGACATGTTCTGGCCCACCGTCATGGACTGCACGAGCCCGTCGCGCTGACGGTCCTCCGGCACGAGGGCCAGGCCCGCGCCCATACGATGGCGCACGTCCCCGGTGAGCGGCTCGCCCTGGAGGCGTACGGCACCGGAGGCGGCAGGCAGCCGTCCCGCGAGGCACTCCAGCAGTTCGGTGCGCCCGCTGCCCATCAGCCCGTAGATGCCGACCGTCTCCCCGGCCCGCACGGTCAGCGACACCCCGTCGACCGACAGCCGGCCGGGGCTCGACGGGTCGGCGACACAGAGTTCGTTCACGTCCAGGGCCACGGGGCCCAGGGCGGGTTCGCGGTGCGGGTAGAGGGAGTCCTGGTCCCGGCCGACCATCTTGCGCACGATCCAGGCGAGGTCGACGTCGGCGGCGCGGGACGTGGCCACCATCCGGCCGTCGCGCAGGACCGCCACGTCGTCGGCAACGCTGAGCGCCTCCTCCAGGTGATGGGAGATGTAGACGACGGCGACACCGTCCGCCTTGAGGTCGCTGATCACCTGGAACAGGACGTCCACCTCCGGGGCGCTGAGCGCCGAGGTGGGCTCGTCCATGATGAGGACTCGCGCCCGCTGCAGCAGCGCGCGGGCGATCTCCACCAACTGCTGTTGTCCGAGCCTCAGTTCGCTGACGAGCGTGGCCGGGTCGAGGCTCCGGTCGAGCCTGCCGAGCACCTGCCGGGCGAGGTCGCGGTGCCGGGAGCGGTCCAGGAGGCCGCGGCGGGTGTGTTCCCGGCCGAGGAAGAGGTTGTCCTGGATGCTCAGGTTCGGGCAGAGGCTGAGCTCCTGGTGGATGATGGAGATGCCGTGGTCCGCGGCGCTTCTCGCGCTGTCGAAGGAGACTGCCTCGCCGTCGAGTTCGATGTGACCGGTGCTGGGCTGCTCGACGGCGCTGAGGATCTTCATCAGCGTCGACTTGCCGGCGCCGTTCTCACCGAACAGGACCGTGGTCCGGCCGGCCGCGATGCCCAGCGAGACACCCCTGAGGGCGTGCGTGCCGCCGTACACCTTCGTGACCTCGGCCGCCCTGAGGACGGGCACGGAACCTTCCGGGGCCGGCCCGCTCCCACGGACGCCGGCCGTCATGACGTCGCCTCGATCGACACCGGAGTGATGGTCAGGACGTCGGGCGTCAGCGGCATCGCCGCACCCGTGACGGTGATCTCCTGACCCTCCACCGCCGCCGCGTCGAACGACTTCAGCACCGCGTCCTTCATCGCGGCGTTCAGCGCGGTGGCGGCGTCCGCGTACTCGACCTGGTTGGTGAACTGGCCGAAGGTGATGAACCCCGCCGCGTCCCGCAGCGCGGTGCCGTTGATCGCCGGGCCGATCTGGACCGACACACGGACCTTGTCCAGGCCGGGGACCTGGATCTCCATCAGGCCGTTACGGGCCGCTCCGGCGGTCCCCGTCACCGTGACCGAGTAGCAGTACGGCCCGGTGCCGCTGCGCTTTCCGTATTTCTCACCGGCCGCGTCGGCGTCCTGCGTCATCGCCTTGTGGAGGGTGGCGGCCTCGACGGCGTTCTTCTCGATCGCGGGTACGACCTTCGGCGCGTACGTCTCGGCCCCGTACGTCCTGGGATCGAACGCGGTCTTGTCGCCCGCGCGGGCCTCGGTGTCCGAGCGGTAGGTCGTGGTCGCCACCACGGCGACGGTCAGCAGGGCGAGAGCGATGAGGGAGCCGCGGCCGAGCGTCAGCCATGCGCGGCGCTTCCTTGTGGTTCCCTCGGTGGTCCCCTCGGCAGGGAGTGCAGGTGGTGCCATGTCGTCCTCTACTTTCCGCGTGTCCCGAGACTGCGGGCGGCTTCCACACACCTCCGCCATCGCGTGACGGCGGCACGGCGGCGTTCTTCGTCCCAGATGGGCGCGCACACGTGCAGCGCGTCGGCGGTGCGCTTCTCCAGTTCACCGATCGTCCACAGGCCCAGCCGCAGGCCGGCCATCCGGGCGGCTCCCACGGCCGACAGCTCGTGATCCAGCGTCCGGGCGACCTCGATGCCGGACAGATCCGCTTGCAGTTGCATGAGTGTGTCGCTGCGGCTGAGTCCTCCGTCGGCGACGATCCGGCGTACCCCGGGCAGTTGTGTGAGGACGTCGTCCACCTGGTGCGCCACCGACTCCAGTGCGGCGCGCGCCAACTGCTCGGGCCCGGTGGACAGATCGAACCCGGCGAGTACGGGGACGGCTCCGGCGTCCCACCAGGGGGCACCGATGCCGCCGAAGGCCGGCACCAGGGTGACGTCGCCCGCGTCCGCGTCGGCGGCCCGGGTGAGGATCTGCTCCGGCGAGGTCTTCAGCAGGTCGGCCAGCCAGGTCACCGTACGGCCGGTGGACCGGATGTTGGCCTCGTGCGCGAACGTCGCCTGCCCCATGGACCAGGCGATCGTGGTGCACATGCCGTTCGCCGGCTCGGCGGACCCGGCCACCGTCATGATCGACGAACCGGTTCCGTACGTGGCCTTGACCGTGCCCTGCCGCCACCCGGCATGCGCGAAGAGCGCCGCATGCGAGTCCCCCAGCACCGCGAGCACGGGTGTGCCGTCGGGCAGGGGCGCGAGCCCCCGGATCTCCCCGAAAGCGCCGTCGGAGGCGACCACCTCGCCCAGTGCCGCGCGCGGGACGTCGAAGAGAGCGAGCAGTTCCTCGTCCCAGCCGCCCGTGCCCAGGTCGAGCAGCTGGGTCCGGGACGCGTTGCCGATCTCGGTGACCGGCGTCCCGGTGAAGGTGTCGAGCAGGAACGCCTCCACCGTGCCCAGCCGCAGCTGCCCGGCCCGCCCGCGCACCCGCCGGGGGTCGTGCTCGTCGAGGAGCGCGGCCATCTTCAGCGCGGAGAACATGGGGTCGAGGGGCAGGCCGGTGCGGCGCCGCACCTCCTCGCCCATGCCGTCGCGCTCGATACGGGCCGCGCGGGAGCCGCCGCGCCGGTCCTGCCAGCTCACCACAGGTGCCAGGGGTGTACCGGTCCGGGCGTCCCACAGGACGACCGACTCCCGCTGCGTGCTCAGCGCGACACCCGCCACGGACCGCGGGTCGACGTCCGCCAGACACCCGGCCACCGCCGTGCGGACACTGTCGAGCAGGGCCGGGGCGTCCTGCTCCACGAGCCCCGGACCGGGGTGGGACTGGGCCAGCGGCGCACTGGCGCGGGCGACCACCTGACCGGCGGCGTCCAGCAGCACGGCCTTGGTGGAACTGGTGCCCTGGTCGACAGCGAGGATGTGTGTGGTCATCGCACCTGTCCCAGCAGCTCCCGGGCGGCGGTGCGGACGCCCTGCGCGGTGAGACCGAAGTGTTCGAGCAGGAAGGCGGTGCTTCCGGTGGGGGCGAAGGAGGGGACACCCAGCATCCGCAGGGGCACCGGGTGCCGCTCGGCGACGACACGTGCGACGGCGGCGCCCAGGCCACCGGAGAGGAGGCCCTCCTCCGCGGTCACGATCACTCCGGTCTCCCGTGCCGCCGCGAGCACGGCCCCGGTGTCGAGCGGCTCGACGGAAGCCATGTTCAGCACCCGCGCGGAGACACCGTCCTCACGCAGCAGGCGGGCGGCTTCCACGGCCCGGGAGACCATGGTGCCCACGGCGAGCACGGCGACGTCCGAACCCTCGGCGAGCCGGGTGGCGCGGCCGGCTTCGAACGACGTGCCGACCGGGGTCACGGCAGGGATCTTGAACCGCGGGATGCGCAGATAGGTCGGCACGCCCGACTCGACGGCCCAGCGGACCGCCTGCCGGGTCTCGACGGGATCCGCGGGGACGATGATCTGCAGCCCCGGAACCGCCCGCATCCACGACAGGTCCTCGATGGAGTGGTGCGTGGGACCCAGCTCGCCGTACGCCATGCCGGGGCTCTGGCCGCAGAGGACGACGTGGCGGTGCGTGTAGGCCACGTCGGCCTTGATCTGTTCCAGGGCGCGCCCGGTGAGGAACGGCGCGGCAGCGGACGCGAAGGGGATGAAGCCCGCGTTGGCCAGGCCGGCCGCGACACCGACCAGGTCCTGCTCGGCTATCCCGACATTGATCAGCCGGTCGGGGAACTCCTCGCGGAACTTCACGAGGTTGCTGGAGCCGACCGAGTCATTGCAGACGGCCACGATGCGCTCGTCGGCGCGGGCCAGTGCGATCAGCTCGTCGGCGAAGTCGACACGGCAGTCGTGGGTGGGGGCTTCTTCGGCGACGACGGTCATCGGTTCAACTCCTCCAGCGCCAGACGGACCTGTTCGTCCGTGGGCACCTTGTGGTGCCACTCGACGCGGTCCTCCATGAAGGACACCCCCTTGCCCTTGACGGTGTGGGCGATGACGGCGACCGGGCGGCCCGTGGACGAGGGGGTGTACGCCTCCTTGATCGCCTGGTGGTCGTGACCGTCGATGTCCCGCACCTCCCAGCCGAAGCTCGCCCACTTGGCGTCCAGGGGGTCCAGGGCCGTGGTGTCCTCGGTCCGTGCCCCCTGCTGCAGCCGGTTGCGGTCCACCACGGCCGTCAGGTTGCCGAGCTCGTAGTGGGCGGCGGTCATCGCGGCCTCCCAGTTGCTGCCCTCCTGCATCTCGCCGTCGCCCAGGACGACGACGGTGCGCCAGGACTCCCCGCGGAGCCGAGCGCCCAGTGCGCAGCCGGTCGCGACGGGGAGACCGTGTCCCAGCGGACCGGTGTTCGTCTCCACACCCGGCACCTTCAGACGTGCCGGATGGCCGTTGAGCGGCGACAGCGGCGCCATGAACTCGCTCAGCCGCGCACGGGGGAAGAAGCCGCAGGAGGCGAGGGCCGAGTACAGGGCGGCGGCACAGTGGCCCTTGCTCAGCACGAACCGGTCGCGCTCCGGAGCGCCGGGGTCTCGGGGGTCGAGACGCAGCGTCCCCCACAGGGCCGTGACCAGGAGGTCGGTGACCGACAGGTCGCCTCCCACATGGCCCATGCCGGCGGACTGGATGGTGGTGAGGATGTCACGGCGAACCGAGGTGGCGATCCCGGCGAGTTCCGGCGCGGCGTCCGCGGACGACATCGCCCGCAGACGCGCACTGCGGTCACGGTAGAGCTCGGCCTGCTCCGCGTCGTGATGAAGGGAACCCGTGGCGGCCCCCGCGGTGAGCGTCACTCGGACTCGCTTTCCGCGAGCGCCCGGAAGAGCGCTCGCTTGGCGATGCGCTGGGCGCGCAGCGCGTCCTGGTCCGACTGAGCGGCGGCGAGCTCGTCCCGGTCGAGCAGTTCGAGCGCGTGGTGGAAGGCACGCATGGTGCGGACACCGGCGCGCGCGGCCTCGACCGGGTCCTCCCGGAAGGGGAACTGGTCCAGCTGCCAGACCCCCTGCCATCCCGCGTCGTGCAGCGCGAAGAAGAACTCGAAGGTTTCGAGCAGGTGGACCGAGCCGACGACCATGTCGTCGTCCCAGCCCCGGAAGTTGTCGTTGACGTCGATCGCGAAGAGCTTGTCGCGGGCGATGGCCATCCGGGCCGCTTCCGCCGGCGTCTCGCCGCCGTACAGCGAGTGGCCGAAGTCCAGCAGGACGCCCACGTTGTCCACGCCCATGTCCTGGACGGCCAGCAAGGTGCGGGCCATCGAGGAGAAGACCATGCGGTTGCGCGGCTCGCGGGGCTTGTACTCGATGGCGAACTTCAAGTCGGGGAATGCCTGCGCGAGTTCACGCACGGCGCCCACCGACTTGTCCCACAGGTCACTGTGGTCGGCCTGGAACGGGTAGTCGTAGCCGTCCTGACCCGGCCACAGCTTGACGTAGTCCACACCGAGTTCACGGCCGACCTCGGCCGCACTCGCCACGAGGTCTATGGCCTCACGGCGGGTCGAGGGGTCCGGGTTGGTGAAGCCTCCCTTGGCGAACCTGCCGGTGTAGAACTCCGGCGTGATCGCCATGGCGCGCAGACCGTGCTCGGCCAGCGCGGACTTCACCTGCGCCGTGCTGATGCCGCCGGGCGGGAAGGGCCAGTTGAGGTCGAGGACCGACAGGTCACCGACCGCTCCGGCCAGTTCGATCGCGTCGAGGATGGTGCGCGGCTCACCGTATCCGTCGGTGGCGTAGCGGTCGACGTAGGTGGCGAAATGCCAGACGCCGGCTCCGTAGAGCGGTTCTGCACCAGCCGGTTCCTGAATGTCTATGCGTTGCTGACTGGACATGCGGCTCAAGGTATGAACAGGAGTCATGGGCGTCAAGAGTTCTGACCGACTCGGGTGATGAAACTCGGGTGATGGAAAGGGGGAAGCCGCGGGAAGCGCGTCCGGCTCCGGGCACGCGGACGGACCGGCACACCGGCACCCCCGGGGGGAGGGGCCTCGCGGGCGCTCCGGCCCGCCACACCTGGTGTGCCCGTCCGGTTCACACGTCCGGCCCGGTATTTCTTCGATCGCGGCGAGGGCACGACAGCGTGCGTCGCCCAGGTCCCGTCCACGGCGCGGGGTGGTCCCGCGAGCGTGTCCGGACCGGCCCGCCTCCGGTGCTGAGGCGGGCCCCTCCACCGGGTCAGCGGACGGTGACGACGACCCGCTGGTAACTGGTGAGGGCGGGCGTGCCGTTGTCCGTGGCCTCCAGGATGAGATGGATGGTCTGGCCGCGCCGGGCATCCGCCGGGATGGTCAGTCGTGCGACATCCTCGCCTTGGACGTCGACGGTGCCCGGGTAGGTTCCGGCCTCCCGGTACTGCCACCACCGGAGCGTGACGGCGTCGCCGTCCGGGTCGCCGGCCCGGGAGGTGAGCGTGACGGACTGGCCCGCGCGGCGGACGATGTCCTGGCCCTGGTCGACGCGGACGCGGGGGCTGTGGTTCGCGTCGCGGAACTCGCTGACGCTCCATCTCAGACGAGCCGCGAAGTCGTTCTGGATGGCGGAGAACCAGCGCCCGGCGGCGTAGTCGCGGGGCTTGGCTCCCGTCTCGTCGGCGTCCTGTGCGCCCCGGTTGGACCACCGACGGGGATCCTCGGGGTCGACGACCTGCCGGCCACCCCAGCCGCCCCAACTCGGGTGCTCGTAACTGCGCAGACCGTTGTCGATGAGGAGGGCGAAGTTGGAGGAGTCGCCCTCGGATATCCATGACCCCTTGGTCTGCGGCGGGGTCCAGACCAGGTAGCCCATCGCCTTCAGTTCCTCGGCGGTGTACCCGGACAGCCCGAAGTAGTCCTCGTCGTCGAAGCCCGCGGCCATCTGCTTGCCGTCGCCCCAGACGCGGTAGGAGGCCCCGATCGGCCCGACGCTGGAGACGTTGGCCCTGGTCCATTCGGCCGAGTGGTAGTACGACTCCTCGGGGCGGACGACGTCGCGGGAGCCGTAGCCCCAAATGGAGGTGGCCACCTCCCGGTTCTGGATGTCCGGCCAGTTCGGCTTGATGTAGTCCTCGAACGTGGAGTCCTGCTGCCCGAAGCTGGTGATGACCGCCTTGTTCACGATCTTGTTGTAGACGGAGCGCCAGCGGGGGGTGCCCCGGTACTGGTCCTGGATCGACTTGAGGGCACGGGCGATGGTGTTGGGCCCGCCCCAGGCCTGGAGGAACACCTGCCCCGGCTTGTCGTCGAGCAGCACCTTCTTGATCAGGTCGGAGCCCTCGGTGTCCGCCGCCATGTCGCCCTCGTCGGTGACATTGCCCGTCGCGATCAGGGACCGCAGCCGGGCGGGCGAGGGGTAGCGCTGGTCGTGCCGGACGAGGTTCGGGTGGACTTTGGCGTAGGCGTCGACGGCCTCGTCGATGTGCAGGCGCGCGCCCGGAGCGGGCCAGCGGTGCGGTTCCAGACCGCGGCTCGGGTCGCCCTTGTAGTGGTGCTGACTGGAGGAGTAGACCAGGCCGGCGATGTTGATCTCGTTGCTGTACAGCAGCATGCGCAGCATCGAGTTCAGGTCGTCCAGCTCCGGGTCGGTCGTGACGATCGTGCGCGGTGCGGCCGACAGCGAGGTGGCGTGGCTGCCCACGCCCACGTACCGATGCCCGCCTGCCGAGGCGTGGGAGGCGGCCATCGACGCGGTCGGGGTGATCGACAGCGTGAGGCCGAGAGCGGTCATGCACACGATGGTGGCGCGGGAGAGGCGGGACGGGGCCCTGGTCCTGCTGGTCTGGGGTCGGTGATCCACCGGGCACCTCCAGGTGCTGATTACTGCCCATTGCCGCGTACGGGCGTGAAGTCGCGCGTCAGTCGAGCGGCGAGTGCTTGCCGAGGCGTGACTCTGGTTCTGCGCCTACGGGTTGCCGTCCCCTCGCCACGGTGGTCGGTGAGTGCGGAGTCGGGTGAACAGGCCGACTTCAGGACTTCGGACACCGACTGAATGTCTATTCATGCATGACTGGTTACGCAGTCGGATTCTGGGTGCGTTGCAACACCATGTCAACGGTGTGAACGCAAGTTCCTCCCGACCACCCAACGACCCACCCGGGCCCGGATTTACGGAAGGGACGCTCGCGACACCGGCACCGATGCGGGGTGACGAGCCGTGCGGCGGCCCCGAACCGGCCTCCCGACGAACCCGGACGGCCCGCCCGGCCTCCCGACGAACCCGGACGGCCCGTGCAGGGCGTTGTCAGTGCGGGTTGGTAGAACTCTCCGCAGGCAGCGCACCACGTTCATCCGCCTCTGGAGGCCAGCGACATGTCCCTCGTCGAGCATCTGCAGGAACTGCACGGCCTTCCGGCCTTCGAATTCCCCCTGCCTGGCGCGCAGAAGGAGTTGCCGGAGGCAGGCGCAGTCGCCTGGCGGCTGGCCGTCGATCCTTACAGGGGCGGCTCGGACGAGGAGTTCAGCGACCTGTGGGGCCGCTTCCTCGACTCCGTGGACCCTGCGGGTGTCCGCGCGATAGTCGTAGGCCAGTGGGACGAGCCCTACGACAACGACTCCGGCGTCATCGTGCAGCTGCTGGTGGATGCCCGGGAGCGGCTGACGGGCCTTCAGGCCGTCTTCATCGGTGACCTGGAGATGGAGGAGGCCGAGATCTCCTGGATCGAGCAGTCCGATGTGACGCCGGTCCTCGATGCCTATCCGCTGCTGGAGGAGTTCGGGGTCCGCGGCGGCACCGCACTGCGCTTCCCCGCGATCCGGCACAAGCGTCTGCGCACCCTCCGCTTCGAGGCCGGCGGCCTGCCCGGCGAGGTGGTACGCGGGGTCGCCGCCAGCGAGCTGCCCGCGCTGGAGCACCTCGACATGTGGCTCGGTGTGGAGGGGTACGGCGGCGACGCGACCGTCGCCGATCTCGCGCCGATCCTCGCCGGCGGGCAGTTCCCGGCGCTGCGCCGCCTCGGCCTGCGCAACAGCGAGATCCAGGACGAGATCGCCGCTGCCGTCGCCTCGGCCCCGGTCGTCGCCCAGCTCACCTCGCTGGACCTGTCTCTCGGCGCGCTCTCCGACGAGGGCGTGACGGCGCTGCTCGGCGGCCAGCCGCTCACCCACCTGGCCCGGCTGGACCTCCACCACAACTTCGTCACCGAGCCGGTGGCCCAGCGGATTCGGGGGGCACTGGAGCCGTCCGGCGTCGAGGTCGACCTGTCCGAGACACGCGAGCCGTGGGAGCACGACGGCGTCGTCCACCGCTTCACCGCGGTCGCGGAATGAGGCGGTCATGACCTTCGCCGATCACTTCGAGACCTTTCACGGGCTGCCCGTCTTCTGGCTCCCCGAGCCCCGGGAGGAGCCGCTCCCGGCCGCGGACGGCGTGGCCTGGCGGCTGGACTGCTACGAGGCCGGGGAGCTGCCGTTCCCCGAGCTGTGGCGGAGCTTCATGGACCGGGTGCCGAGCCCGGATGTACGGGCTCTGGTCATCGGGCCGTGGTGGGACGGCGAGTACACCGAGCTGCGTCCGGCGCTGGAGCTGATCCCGGCCGACGCGGAGCGCTTCCCCGCGCTGCGCGCTCTTTTTCTGGCCGATGTCACCGGCGAGGAGTGTGAGATCTCCTGGCTGCAGCTCACCGATGTCACCCCCGCCCTGGAGGCCTTTCCGCTGCTGGAGGAGTTCTGCGTCCGCGGCGGCGACTCCCAGGGGCTCGGCGAGGAGGCCCTGTCGCTGCGCCCGGTGCGCCACGAGGCGCTGCGTGTGCTGCGGTTCGAGTCGGGAGGCCTGCCCGGGCAGGTGGTGCGGGCCGTCGGAGCGTGCGAACTGCCCGCTCTGGAGCACTTGGAGCTGTGGCTCGGGGTGTCGCACTACGGCGGCGACGCGACCGTCTCCGACCTCGCTCCGATCCTGTCCGGCGGCCGGTTCCCGGCACTGCGACATCTCGGGCTGCAGGACAGCGAGCTGCAGGACGAGATCGCCGCCGCCGTCGCCGCGGCCCCCGTCGTCGCCCAGCTCGAATCGCTGAGCCTGTCCATGGGCACCCTCACCGACAGCGGTGCCGAAGCCCTGCTCGATGGCCAGCCGCTGACCGATCTCAAGTGGCTCGACCTGCACCACCACTTCCTGAGTGAGGCCATGGCCGACCGGGTCCGTAATGCCTTCGGCTCCGCCGGGACCGAGGTGGACCTGTCGGAGCATCAGACTCCGCATCGCCGGCAGAACGAGGAGTGGCGCTATGTCGCTGTCTCCGAGTAGCCACACCCCCGGCACCGGCCTTCGGTTCGCCGTCGTCAGCAATCCGGAGAACCGGCGGACGACGATGTTCGCCGACGCCGTCCGCGCGGCGGGGCACACGGAACCGCGCGTTCTGGCGTGGCGCGACGTGCTGTGCGGGCGGTTCGCGTTCCGGCCGGGCGAGTTCGTACGGATCGACTCCCCCGGTGAGAATGCCGAGGTCGACGAGCTGCTGCGGAACACCGAAGATCCCACCCGCGTGGAGGGAACAGCCCTCTGGTACCGGCGCTTCACGGCGGCGGTCCGGGATGTGACCGGCGCGGCGCGCCGTGCGGGTGCGGTGCCCTCCGCCGATGCCGAGGACGTGGCGGTGATGTTCGACAAGCGGCGCTGCCATGCCCGGCTCGCCGCCGCGGGTGCCCCGGTGCCTCCCGCTCTGACGGGCCCGCTCGGCGGCTGGGACGAGCTGCGGGAGAAGCTGAAGGCGGCGCGCATCTCGCGGGCGTTCGTGAAGCCGGCGCACGGTTCGTCGGCGTCCGGTGTCGTGGCGCTCTCGGTGGCGGGCCCCGGCCGGGTCAGGGCGACGACCTCCGTGGAGACCGCCTCCGACGGCCGGCTCTTCAACTCCCTGCGGGTGCGGCAGTACGCCTCGGAGCCCGAAGTCGCCGCCCTCGTCGACGCCCTGGCCCCGGACGGGCTCCATGTCGAGCAGTGGCTGCCGAAGGCCTCGCTGGGCGGCCGTGCCGCCGATCTCCGGGTGGTCGTGGTCGCCGGACGCGCCACGCACGCCGTCGTGCGGACCAGCCGTCACCCCATGACGAATCTGCACCTGGGGGGCGCCCGCGGTGACCTGGACGCGGCACGCGAGGCGATCCGGGCCGCGGGCGGCGGCTTCGACCAGGTGCTGGACGCCGCCGAGCGGGCGGCGGCGTGTTTCCCGGGCACGTTGTGCGTGGGCGTGGACGTCCTGCCGTCCACCGGGTGGAGCCGCTTCGCCGTCGGCGAGGTGAACGCCTTCGGGGATCTGCTGCCCCGACTGACCGGCCTGCCGGGCAGTGGCGCCGAGGGCCTGGACACGTACGCCGCGCAGGTCGCCGCCGTTCCGGCCGCCGTGCGGATGGGGGAAACGACACCCGTACCGACGCGCGAAACGACCCCCGCGCGGACGCGCGAGGCGCAAGGAGCATCCTCATGACGCCGCCGATCGACATGAACAACATGAACGACGTGAACAACATGAACGACGTGATCGACATGAACGAAGTGGTCGGCAGTCACGACCTCCTGCTGGTCACGCTCGACACGCTCCGCTACGACGTGGCCCAGGAACTGGCGGCGGACGGCCGTATCCCGAACCTCGCCCGGCACCTGCCCGGCGGCGTCTGGGAGCGCCGGCACGCCCCGGGCAGCTTCACCTACGCCTCCCACCAGGCGATGTTCGCGGGCTTCCTGCCCACACCGGCCGCACCGGGACCGCACCCACGTCTCTTCGCCGCCCGCTTCGAGGGCAGCGAGACCACCGCGCCCGACACCTTCGTCTACGACACGCCCGACCTGGTGTCGGGTCTGGCCGCCGCCGGCTACCGCACCGTGTGCATCGGCGGCGTCGGCTTCTTCAACAAGCGGGGGCCGCTGGGCTCCGTCCTGCCCGGGATGTTCCAGGAGAGCCACTGGGAGCCCGAGTTCGGGGTGCCTTCCCCCGCGTCCTTCGAGGCACAGGTGGCCCGCGCCGAGCAGGTCGTCGCCGGGCTCCCGCAGGAGCAGCGTCTGTTCCTCTTCGTGAACGTGTCGGCGCTGCACCAGCCCAACTGGTTCCATCTGCCCGGCGCCACCCGTGATGCGGGCGACTCCCGGGCCACCCACGCCGCGGCCCTTGAGTACGTGGACCGGCACATGGGACGGCTCTTCGCGGCCGTCCGCAGCCGCCGCCCGTGCTTCGCCATCGTCTGCTCCGACCACGGCACCGCGTACGGCGAGGACGGCTACAGCGGCCACCGCATCGGCCATGACGTCGTCTGGACCGTGCCCTACGCCCACTTCTTCCTCGACGAGGCCTCATGACCAGCGCCGAAACGGCCATCTCCGAAACGGCCATCTCCGAAACGGTAATCTCCGAGACGGCAATCTCCGAAGCAGCCATCACCGAAACGACCGGCACCGAGACGGCCGTCTCCGAAACCCCGGCCTCGTCCGCCGTCCGCCCGTACCAGCACTACGTCTACGCGTATCCGCACAAGACCGCGTACCGCCCGCTGCGCCGGGACGACGCGTCCTTGCGCGACCTGTGGGCGGACGAGCCCAAGAACGCCCTGTCGCTCTACTTCCACATCCCCTTCTGCGAGGTGCGCTGCGGCTTCTGCAACCTCTTCACCCGGATCGGGGCACCCGACGGCCTGACCACCGCCTACCTGGACGCGCTGGAACGTCAGGCGGCCGCGGTGCGCGAGGCGCTGGGCGAGGGGGCGCGGTTCGCGGGCGCGGCCTTCGGCGGCGGCACGCCGACGTTCCTGGAGGCCGCCGAGCTGGAGCGGCTGTGTGATCTGGCCGAACAGGGCCTGGGCGCCGATCTGTCGGCGATCCCGCTGTCCGTGGAAGCCTCGCCCGCCACCGCGACCACCGACCGGCTGGCCGTGCTGGCCGCACGTGGCACCACGCGGCTGAGCCTGGGCGTGCAGAGCTTCGTCGACGCCGAGGCACGCACGGCCGTACGCCCGCAGCGCCGGGCGGAGGTCGAGGCAGCCCTCGCCAGGATCCGTGACGCCGGCATCCCCGTCCTCAACATCGACCTCATCTACGGCATCGACGGCCAGACCGAGGAATCCTGGCGCCACTCCCTCGACGCGGCTCTCGCCTGGCGGCCCGAGGAGCTGTACCTCTATCCCCTCTACGTCCGCCCGCTCACCGGTCTCGGCCGGCACCCAGGGCCTGTGCCCGGCGACGCCGAGTGGGACGAGCAGCGGCTGCGGCTGTACCGCCACGGCCGCGACCATCTGCTCGCGCGGGGCTACGAACAGGTGTCGATGCGCATGTTCCGCCGCACGGATGCCCCCACCACCGGCGGGGAGGACTACGCGTGCCAGACCGACGGCATGGTCGGCCTCGGCTGCGGCGCCCGCTCCTACACCTCCGCGCTGCACTATTCCTTCGACTACGCCGTGGACATGCACCAGATACGCCGGATCATCGACGACTACACGGCTCGCGGGGCCGAGGACTTCCGTCACGCCGACTTCGGCCGGCGGATGGACGCCGGGGAGGCCCGGCGCCGCCATCTGCTGCAGTCGCTGCTGCAGGCCGAGGGCATGCCCGTCGCCGACTACCGGGCCCGTTTCGGCACCTCGCCCGCCGAAGACTTCCCCGCCGAGCTGGAGCGGTTCGGCGACCGGGGCTGGCTGGACGACTCCGCGGGACAGGGCGTGCTGCGGCTGTCCCCGGAGGGGCTGGCCCATTCCGACGCGCTGGGGCCCGAGCTGTTCTCCCCGGCCGTGCGGGAGCGCATGGCCTCGTACGAACCGAAGTGACGGAGCCCGCATGGACCTCACGATCCTCTACCGCGGTCCGCTGGCGTCGTGCGACTACGACTGCCCGTACTGCCCCTTCGCCAAGCGACGGGACAGCCGCGCCCAACTGACCGCGGACCGCGCCGCGCTGGAGCGCTTCGCCGCGTGGGCGGCCGAGCAGCACGAAGACCGGCTCTCCCTGCTGTTCACGCCGTGGGGCGAGGGCCTGGTGCGCTCCTGGTACCGGCGGACGCTCGTGGAGCTGAGCCGGCTGCCGCACATCCGCCGGGTGGCGATCCAGACCAATCTCAGCTGCCGTACGGACTGGCTCGCCGACGCCGACCTGGACACCGCCGCCCTGTGGTGCACCTTCCACCCCGGGCAGACGCCGTACGACCGTTTCCTGAGCAAGTGCCACGACCTGGCCACCCGCGGCGTCCGCCACAGCGTCGGCGTCGTCGGCCTTCCCGAGCACCTGGAGCACGCGCGCCGCCTGCGCGCCGACCTCCCCGCCCACGTGTACCTGTGGGTCAACGCCGCCGAGGGCCATACGTACACCGATGCCGAGGCCGACGAGTGGACCGCCCTGGACCCGCTCTTCCCGTACAGCCGCCACGCGCATCGCAGCGCCGGACTGCCCTGCCGGACGGGCGAGTCCGTCATATCGGTGGACGGCGAGGGCACGGTCCGCCGCTGCCACTTCGTCCGCTCGGAGCTGGGCAACCTCTACGACGGCTCCTACCGGCGGGCACTGCGCCCCCGCACCTGCCCGCTGGCCCTCTGCGACTGCCACATCGGCTACGTCCACCTGGAGACCCTGCCGCTGTACGACGTGTTCGCGGGCGGAGTGCTGGAGCGGATACCCGCCTGATCGTCACTCGGTGTCCGGGCTCTTCTCGCCGGACCTCAACTGCCCCACGCCGGGCACGAAGCGCCCGGTCGTGGCTCCGTACGTGAGATAGTCCGTGCCGTGCACCGCCCGTAGGTAGGGTTCTTCGACGATCCGAACCTGCAGTTCGACGGCGACAGCCAGCGCGACGAGGGCAGCCAGGGCCAGGACGCTGGGCACCATGAGCGCAAGTCCGGTCCCGGTGATGCCCATCGCGGTGAAGATCGGGTTCCGTACGTACGAGAAGGGGCCCCTCGTGACGAGTGCGGTCCGTTCGCCCTGGTCCACGCCGACGCGCCAGGACGTTCCCATGGCTCCCTGCGCGATCAGCGTGGCGACGATGCCGAGCACGGTGATCGCCGCTCCGGTGCCGTACAGGGCCGGAGCATCCTCGACGAGGACCGGCAGGCCGGCCAGGGTCCCGGCGGGTGCGACGACGGCGCCGAGGAGTGCCGCGACGAAGAGCACTCCGGCCCCCCGGGCGGCCCGGCCCGACGCGCGGGACAGGCCGCGGAAGCCGGTGTCACCGGTACGGAGGCGCTGGATGATCGAGCGGACGCCGAAGGCGGCGGCCAGCCACCCCACGTAGAGCGCGAGTGCCGTCCAGGCCCAGCCGGTCACCGTACGCCCACCTCCTTCAGCGGGGCGCGGCACGCGCAGCCCGGCCCGCAGCCGCACACGTCCTGTTGCACCTCGTTCTGCTGCACCTCGTTCTGCTGCCCCTGGGGGACGGTGCCGGCGGCCGGTACCGCGCAGCAGTTGTCACCGCGCCACGCCTCGCGGCCCTCCTTGACGGCTACGGCGGCGATCACCAGGGCGGCGATCGGGTCGGCCCAGGACCAGCCGAGCAGGGAGTTGGCGAGCAGGCCCACGAGCAGCACGCCGGACAGGTAGGTGCACAGCAGGGTCTGCTTGGAGTCGGCGACCGCCGAGGCGGAGCCGAGTTCGCGTCCGGCGCGGCGCTGGGCCGCCGACAGGAACGGCATCACGAGCAGGGACAGGGCGGCCAGCACCATGCCGGGGGTGGAGTGCCGGGCCTCGCCGGTGCCCGCCAGCGCGCGGACGGAGTCCACAGTGACGTACGCGGCGAGCGCGAAGAAGGAGACGGCGATGACGCGCAGGGCGGTCTTCTCGCGGGCTTCGCGGAGGGCGTGGTCGGCGGTGGAGAACTGCCAGGCGACGGCCGCCGCCGAGGAAACCTCGATGACCGAGTCCAGTCCGAAGCCGATGAGGGCGGTGGAGGAGGCGATCGTGCCCGCGGTGATCGCGACGACTGCCTCGATCACGTTGTAGGTGATCGTGACGGCGACGAGCAGCCGTATGCGACGGACCAGTTGGGTGGCGCGCTGCGGGCTCGGGCCGGGAGCTGTCGCCGCCATCAGCAGCATCCCTTCTCGTCGGCGTCCGGACAGGTGCGGTCGGCCTCCACGGCGAGGACCGCGCCGCGCAGGTCGTCCAGGGCGTGACCGAGGCGGGCGTCGGCGAGTTCGTAGCGCACGCGTCGGCCTTCGGGGACCGCGACGACGATGCCGCAGTCGCGCAGGCAGGCGAGGTGGTTCGACAGCCGGGTGCGGGAGATGTCGAGCTCCTCGGCCAGGTCCGCCGGGTGGGCGGGGGCTTCACGCAGGGCGAGCAGGATGCGGCAGCGGATCGGGTCGGCGAGCGCACGGCCGAACCGGGCCAGGGCGTCGACGTCGGTGCCGGTGCCGGAAGCAGAGTCGGAGGCGATAAGCATGAGGCCGACGGTACACAAATTCCTGAATTCAGGAAACCCTGAACTCAAAATGCCGGGGCGAGAGCGCCGCGCCGCGGGGGCCGACCAGGGGGCCGATTCACCCGATGCGGTGATGATCAGGAGTCGGATTTCTCCGCCCGCCCAGACCGCGGCGGTCAGCCCCCGCCCAGCGGTTCCCCCTGTATCCCCTGGTTTCCCCGCGTCCGCCGCACCCCTGCGGGCACGTACGACTCAGCAGACTCACCAGAACCTTATGCGTTCACTTGACTACGGTTTGTGTTCATGACGGCTGGGACGGTCACGGTCTTCCAGGGCAGCCGCTCCCGGTCGCGGATCGGGGCGGTGCTCGTGGTGCTGCTGGGCGCCCTGCTGCATCTGCTCGCCTGCGCCCACGGCCCGACGCCGACAGCCACAGGCCGCGTCGACTCCCCTCCTGCGGCTGCCGCGTCCCCGTCCTGCGGACAGCCGTCCGGCACGCCACACACCGCGCACACCACGCACAGTGAAGGCGAGCAGCAGACCGGAGAGGGCTCCGGCAGCGAACTGGGTTGCCTGGACCGGGACGAGCCCACTGTGCAGCCGCCCCGCGGTATCGCCCCGGCGGCGCCGGCCGTCCAGACCGAGCCCGCCGTCGAGCACGCCGAACCGCAACCGCCGTCCTCCTCCGTGCGCGCGGGCGCGCCGCCGTATCCAGGCGCCGTGCCGTCTCCCGCCGGGCAGGTACGAGCCCGTCTGGGCGTGTGGCGGACCTGACCGACCGCTGAAGCCGCACAGGCCGGGCGGCGAGCCACGCTCCCGCCGGCCCCACCGCGGCCGTCGATCAGTCCTGCCCGGATCCCACCACGGTCCGGATCCCACCACGGCCCGGGTCCCCTCACCATCCGGGTCCCGCCACCATCCGGTCGGCCCGCCCTCACGCCCGCCGACCGCAGGAGAGACACGCCATGAACCACCACCCCACCCGCACCACCGTCCCCGAATGCCCCGCCCAGCTCCTCGCCGACGCCAAACGCCCCACGCACACCCCGGCCGGGCTGGTCGGCGACACCCCCGTCCTCTGGGTCGGGGAACCCTTCACCGCCGCCGGACGCGGCTTCTGGGCCAAACTCGAAGGTCACAACCCCGGCGGCATCAAGGACCGCACCGCGCTGCACATGGTGCGGGCGGCCCGGGAGCGGGGCCTGCTGCTGCCCGGCGCCCGGATCGTGGAGTCCACCTCCGGCACCCTCGGCCTCGGACTCGCCCTGGCCGGGGTCACCCTCGGCCACCCGGTCACCGTCGTCACCGACCCCGGCATGGAACCGTTGATGACCGGGCTGCTCACCGCGTACGGCGCCGACGTCCAGGTCGTCGACACCCCGCACCCGGACGGCGGCTGGCAGCAGGCCCGCCGTGAACGCGTCGAGGACCTGCTCGCCGCGTGCCCTGACGCCTGGTGCCCCGACCAGTACCACAACCCGGACAACGTGGCCGCCTACGCACCGCTCGCCCATGAACTCGTCGCCCAGCTCGGCCGTATCGACGCCCTGGTCGTGTCCGTCGGCACCGGCGGCCACTCCGCCGGGATCGGTTCGGTGCTGCGCCGGTACTTCCCCTCCCTGCGGATCGTGGGCGTCGACACCACCGGATCGACGATCTTCGGGCAGCCCGCCGGGCAGCGGCTGATGCGCGGCCTGGGCAGCAGCATCTACCCCCGCAACGTGGCCTACGACCTGTTCGACGAGGTCCACTGGGTCGCCGCCCCCGAAGCGGTGTGGGCGGCCCGCGCGCTGGCCCGCTGCCGGTACGCCACCGGCGGCTGGAGCGTCGGCGCGGTCGCCCTGGTGGCCCGCTGGCTGGCGGGCCGGATGCCGGCGGAGGCACGGATCGTGGCGGTGTTCCCCGACGGGCCGCAGCGCTACGTCGGCACGGTCTTCGACGACACCTACTGCCGCACGCACGGCCTGCTGGACGTTCAAGTGGCCGACGAGCCGGAGGAGATCGCCCACTCCGGCGAGACGACCGTCGCCCGCTGGACGCGCTGCACCACGGTCGTCGACCCGCTGGCCGCACAGCACGAGGAGCGCGAAGAGCACGAGGAGCACGTCGACCATGCCGCCCGCGAGCGCCTGACGGTGGAGGTGTCGGTGTGAGGGCGCTGTGGCGGCAGACCCGCTCCTTTCCGCCGGCCGTGAGGCTGTTGATGGCCAACCAGTTCGCCATCAACCTCGCCTTCTACATGCTCATGCCCTACCTGGCCGCCCATCTGTCCGGCGAGCTCGCGCTCGCCGCCTGGGCCGTCGGCCTGGTGCTGGGCGTGCGCAACCTCTCCCAGCAGGGCATGTTCCTCATCGGCGGCACCCTCGCCGACCGCTTCGGCTACAAGGCCCCCATCCTGGCCGGGTGCCTCCTGCGCACCGTGGGCTTCGCGCTTCTCGGCTGGGTCGACCATCTGCCCGCACTGATCGCGGCGTCCGCCGCGACCGGCTTCGCCGGAGCCCTGTTCAACCCCGCTGTGCGCGCCTACCTCGCGGCCGAGGCGGGAGAGCGGCGCGTGGACGCCTTCGCCACCTTCAACGTCTACTACCAGGCGGGCATGTTCCTCGGCCCTCTGGTCGGACTGGCCCTGCTGGCCGCCGACTTCCGCCTGGTGTGCACGGTCGCGGCGGCCATCTTCGCCGTACTGACCGTGCTGCAGTGGCGGGCGCTGCCCGACCACCGCGGTCCCACCGAGGACCGGGGCGGGGTGCTGGCCCAGTGGCGCACGGTGGTGGCCAACCGGCCCTTCCTGCTCTTCTCCGCCGCGATGATCGGCTCGTACGTGCTGACCTTCCAGGTCTACCTGGCCCTTCCGCTGGCCGCGTCCGACGCTCTCGGCGCGCACGGCACGGCCGCCACCAGCGGGCTCTTCGTCGTCTCCGCCGCGGTCGCCGTCGTCGGCCAACTGCGCCTGACCGGCTGGGCGAAGAACCGGTGGCGGCCCAGCCAGGCGCTGGTACGGGGACTGACCGCGATGGGCCTGGCGTTCCTTCCCCTCGCGCTCACCCCGCCCGGTTCGTCGGCGGTGGTCCTCGTGTCCCTGGTCACGGCGGTGGGGCTGCTCGCGGCCGGCTCCGCCGTGGTCTACCCCTTCGAGATGGACACCGTCGTCGCCCTGTCCGGCAACCGCCTGGTCGCCACCCACTACGGCCTCTACAACACCGTCTCAGGCCTGGGCATCACCCTCGGCAACCTCGTGACCGGCGCCCTGTGGGACTTCGCCGAGCGGCATGGCGCCCTCTGGCTCACCTGGGGTGCCCTGACCGCCACCGGGCTGGGGTGCGCGGCCTCGGTCGCCGCCCTCGCCCGCACCGGACACCTCGGCCCCGGGCACCGGGCCGCTGCAAGGGGAGCTTTAGTCCGGCGTCCCACGATCGACCGACCATGACTTTCCCTGGAGGGGCGGCAAAACGATGACAGCAGAGCTGACCGCACAGGTGTGCGTGGTCGGAGGAGGCCCCGCCGGGCTCGCCCTGGCCGTGGAACTCGCCAAGCGTTCCGTGTCCGTGGTGGTGCTGGAGCAGAGCGGGCACTTCAACCGGTCGTTCCGCGGCGAGTCGGTGTCGCCGGACTCGGTGTGGCTGCTGGACCGGCTCGGACTGCTCGGCCGCCTCGACGGAACGTACGCGCAGGTGCACCATTTGGAGATCCTCGACTCCGGCAGCGCCGTGCTGAATGTCGACTTCTCCGACTTCCCCTACCCCCACCCGTACCCGGTGGAGCTGCCCCAGCCCGCTCTGCTGTCCGCCCTCGCCGATGTCGGACGGGAGCACTCCGGTTTCACCCTCCGTCAGTCGGCCACCGCCGTGGGCCTGCTCCGGGAGCAGGGCGAGAGCGGTCCGGTGACCGGGGTGCGCGCCCGCACCCCCGACGGTGAGATCGTCGTCCGGGCCGACCTGACGGTGGCGGCCGACGGACGGTTCAGCAAGGTCCGGGAGATGTCCGGGCTGGCGTACGAGAAGCAGCCGCTGGACCGGGACGTCATCTGGCTGCGGTTGCCCTTCCCCGAGGAGTGGGACAGCCACACGTACCGCATCCGCATCCGGGGCGGTGAGCACGGGCTGTTCATCCCCACCCACCCGGACAGCGTGCGCGTGGGCCTGAACATCGCCAAGGGCGGCCTGAGGGACCTGCGCGCCCAGGGGCTGAGCGCGCTGCACGAGAAGCTGGACCGGCTCGCCCCCGAGCTGTCGGCCTCGGTGCGCAAGGAGGTGCAGGCCTGGTCGGACACCTCGATGCTGGACATCTTCACCACCGTGGTGCCCCGCTGGTCCATGCCCGGTCTGGTCCTCATGGGCGACGCCGCGCACACACTGACCCCGATCCTCGGTCAGGGCGTCAACCACGCGATCATCGACGCGGTCACCCTGGCGCCGCTGGTCGAGGAGGCGATGGCCGACGGCGGCGGCGCGGACGCACTGACACGGGCCTGCGAACAGTTCCAGCAGTCGCGCGAGGAAGCGGTACGCCTCTCGCGTGCCCTCCAGCTGCGCCAGGAGCGGCTCTTCGCACTCGACGGGCGGCTGGGCGGTCTGACCCGCCGGTCCCTCTACCGGATCGTGAACGGCAACCGGGCGTTGCAGCAGCGGGTGCTGGCCAGGGCGTACTTCCAGGTGCAGGAGCCGGGTCCGACCGTGGCCCAGCGCATCGTGCAGCAGCCGGCCTCGCACAACTGATCCGTCGCACCGGACGGCGTACGACAGACCGCTGCCCGGGTTCCCGTCGGGGAACCCGGGCAGCGAGCCGTTCACCGGGGCCGGCGGTTCACCAGGTGACGGGCAGACGGTTCAGGGCGTGCACCATCATTCCGCTGGTCATGGAGAGGTTGTCGACCTCGTCGGCCAGGCTCAGCTCCGGGAAGCGGCGGACCAGCGAGGAGATGGCGATCTGCAGCTCGGCCCGCGCGAGAGCGGCACCCAGGCAGAAGTGCGGGCCGTGGCCCAGCGCGACGTGAGCGGTGGCCGAGGACCGGGACGGGTCGAAGGCCTCGGGCTCCTCGCCGAAGCGGTCCGGGTCCTGGTTGGCGGAGGCGACCGCCGCGATCACACCGCTGCCCTTGGGGATGGTGGTGCCGCCGATCTCGACGTCCTCCAGGGTGATGCGGAACGGGCCGCCGTCACCGATGGGGTTGACCCGCAGCAGCTCCTCCACCACGTGCTCGATCATCTCGGGCTGCTCCCGCAGCGCGGCCAGGTGCTCGGGGTGGCGCAGCAGCGTCAGCACACACTTGCCGATCATGCTGACGGTGGTCTCGTGCCCGGCCACCAGCAGCGTGATGCCCATGATGATCAGCTCGTGCTCGCTGAGCCGGTCGCCGTCCTCGTCGTGCACGGAGACCAGGGCGCTCATGAGGTCGTCGGCGGGCTCCTCGCGCTTGCGCTGCACCAGCTCGCCCAGGTACTGGACCATCGACATGCGCTGCGCCATCACCTCGTCGGCGGTGTGCGCGGTGAGCGAGACGAAGGCGTCGGACCAGCCGCGGAACTTCTCCCGGTCCTCGAAGGGAACGCCGAGCAGTTCGCAGATGACCATCACCGGCAGCGGGAACGCGAAGGCCGGGTTGAGGTCGAGCGGCGGGGCCTGCTTCTCCATCTCGTCCAGCAGCTGGTCGGTGAGCTCCTGGATACGGGGGCGGAGGTTCTGCACCCGGCGCGCGGTGAACTCACGCGAGACGAGCTTGCGCAGCCTGGTGTGCTCGGGCGGGTCCATCGTGAAGAGGCTGCCGGGCACGGGCGGGGCCGGGGTGAGCTGCGGGGCCCCCTCGGCCAGCATCGCGGCACGGCTGAAGCGGGGGTCGGCCAGGACGGTACGGACGTCGTCGTAACGGCTGACCACATACCCGTCGTCACCGGTGGGCAGCTGGACCTTGGCCACCGGGCACTTGGCGCGCAGCTCCTCGTAGACGGGCGGCACCTCCACGGCCGAGGGACGGTGGAAGGGGTACTGGAGTCCAGGCTCCGTCCCGGTCTTGGTCTCGGTCTCGGCGGACGGCGATGAGGCGGTGTCCATCGTGTGGCCTCCAGGGTTTCGGACTTCGCAGACGTGTCGGGTGTCGGGCTGCCAGGCGACCGTTGCAGGAGCGCCTTGTGCACCGATAAAGAGCGCCTGAACCGGCGGGGGCGGGCCCACAGCGCCGGGAAGGGCTGTGGGCCTTGGGGTGCCGCTCGGCCGGGGCTCGGCCGTCCCGGTCAGGGAGGTGGTGTCTTCCGTACCGGATGCGGTGCGGGGTTCGGTGGGGGCTCGGTGCGGGGTTCGGCGGTGCGGCGGCTCAGGGTCAGGCGGGTGGCGGAGACGGTCTCGCCGCCGTCCACGACGACCTCGACGGGGGCCGGATGGCCGAGGAACCCGAGCAGGTTCGCGGACAGTCCGTAGGCCCCCACGTTGGGGAAGACCAGCAGGTCGCCCGGGCGCACCCCTGGCAGGTCGACGGCGCGGGACAGGACGTCGGCGGGCGTGCACAGCGGCCCGGCGAGCGTCACGAAGGACGGTTCGGCTGCCCCCGTGTCGTCAGTCCCCGTGCCACCGGCCCCCAAGTCGCCAGTCCCCGTGTCACCGATCCTGGCGTCACCGGCCCCCGTGTCGCCCGCGTCGTCCGTCACGCGGTCGGGAGCGGTCAGTGGCTGGGCGGAGAGCGGCAGGAGACGGCCCAGACCGGACTGACCGCCCAGATGGTTGACGCCCGCGTCGAGCACCGCGTACGTCTTGCCGCGGCTGCTGCGCACATCGGTGACGGTGACGACCAGCCGTCCGCTGTCGCCGACCAGATGACGCCCGGACTCGAAGGCGACCACCGGTTCGCCGTGCCGCCAGCCCGGGAGGTGCTCGTCGAGGACGGCGCACAACGCCGTGCGCAGCCCCGGGTAGACGGGCCGCTCGCCGGGGGTCGCGTACGGGGCGGCGAACCCTCCGCCGAGGTCCAGCAGGTGCAGCGGGATGTCGAGTTCGTCCCGGAGCCGGGCGGCGGTGCGCACGCTCTGGGCCAGTTCGGCGAGGAGGACCTGCTCGTTCCCGGCGTTGGTGAGCGGGACGAAGTGCATGCCGATGATCCGCACGCCCTTCACCAGGAGCCGGGCGCCCCCGTGCTCCGCCAGTTCGTCGAGGTCGAAGCCGAACCGGGACGGGCCGCCGGTCATCCACGGCTCGTCCTGGCCGGGGGCGCCGGCGGCGTTGATCCGCAGCATGCAGTCCGCGGTCACACCCCGGGCGTCCGCGGCGGCCCCGATCCGCTCCAGGTCGCCGAACGACTCGGCGGAGAAGGTGCGTATGCCCGCCGCGACGGCCTCGCCGAGTTCCGCCGGACCCTTGCCGGGGCCGGAGTACATCAGCTCCGCCGCCGAATGGCCCGCCCGAAGGGCCGCGGCCAGTTCGCCCCGCGAGGTCGCCTCGGCGCGGGCTCCGCCCCGCCGGAGTTCGGAGACGAGGCAGGGGTGCGCGTTGGCTTTGAGCGAGTAGTAGATACGGGCCGGCTGGGGCAGGGACGCGCGCAGGTCCTCCAGGGCGGTGCGCACGCGGGCCAGGTCGTAGACGTAGAGCGGGCTGCCGTACCGGTCGATGAGCCGACGGAGCGTCAGATCGTCGCCGGAGCGCCGCGTGGGGTTCTTGTCAGCGGACATCGGTGTCCTCCATGAGCTGTCGGCGCAGCTCCTTGCGGTTGGTCTTGCCGGTGGGGGTGAGCGGCAGGGCGGTCAGGACATGGCAGACGTCGGGCACCTTGGCCGCTTCGAGGCGGTCCCCGAGCCGGGCCAGTACCTGTTCGCCGGTCACGTCCGGTGTCTCGGGGACGACGAAGAGGGCCATGTCGCGGTCGTCCCTCGGGACGAGCAGCGCGGCCTCCTGTACGCCGTCGATGTCGAGCACGGCGGCCTCGATCTCGACGGAACTCATCCGCGAGCCGCGCCGTTTGAACAGGTCGTCCCTGCGGCCCTGGAAGTAGACGTGCCCGTCCTCGTCGAGCCGGCCGTAGTCACCGGTGTGCAGGGTGACCGGGCCGCCGTCCCGCTCCTGCCGGAAGTGCAGGGCGGTCTGCTCCGGGGCCCGCCAGTAACCGGCCATCACATGCGGGCCGCGCACCACGATCTCGCCGGTCTCACCCGTCGGGAGGGGTCGTCCGTCATCGTCGACGACGAGCACCTCGGTGCCGGGCAGCGCGGGCCCGACCGAGCCGGGGCGGGCGAGATCGCCGTCGGGCTCCAGGATGGTGATGCGCTTGCACTCGGTGGTGCCGTACATGGGCGCCACCGAGGCGCCCGGGAAGGTCTCCCGGAGCGAGGCGATGAGCGGCGGGTTGAGGGTCGCCCCGGTGCTGGTGAACAGCCGGACGCGGGTGGGCCGCGGGTCGCGGGTGGCGAGCTTGACCAGCAGTTCACCCAGCGACGGCACGAGCGGTACGACGGTCGCGGCGTGGTCCCGGGCGAAGCCCAGCAGCCGGGCGTGGTCGGCGGGTCCCGACAGCAGCAGCTCGGCGCCGGCCAGCGCGCCGATCAGGGCCTGGTAGAGGCCGTAGTCGAAGGAGAGGGGGACGGCGGTGAGCACGACGTCGTCCGGGCGGTAGTTCAGCCGGGCCTGGATGGCGCGCGCGGCGAACACCACGGCGCCGTGCGGGCAGGCCACCGCCTTGGGCGCCGAGGTGCTGCCCGAGGTGTAGACGAGCAGGGCGAGCCGGTCGGCGGGGACCTCGGCCTGAGTGCGGGCGGCGGGGTCGGCGCGTCCGGACAGGTCCAGCTCGCCGGCGACGGCGACCGGTACACCGGACGGCCAGGTGAGACCGTCGGCGCCGGTGCGCTCCCCGCTGTCTACGACGATCAGCGAGGGCTCGCAGTCGGCGAGCACGGCACGCAGATGGAAGGCCTTCATGCCCGGGTTGACCGGGACCAGGACGGCTCCACGCCGCCAGGTGCCGTAGAGCACGGCCGTGAACTCCCGGATGCTGTCGACGCGGGCCAGCACCCGGTCGCCGGGCCGGATGCCGTGCCCGTCCAGCTCACGGGCGAAGGAGTCGGCGGCGGCGTCGAGTTCGGCGTAGGTCCACCGCCCGTAGCGGTCCCGCACGGCCGGGGCGTCGGGGTGCCGGGCCACGGCCGCCGTCAGGAACACTTCGGCCGCGTTGTCGACCCTGGGGGCGCTCTCCGTGCCGACGGCGTCGTCGATGAGCGCCGAGGCAGGGAGGGAACCGACCATGGTCGCGGTCATCGCTGCTCCTCGGTGTCTGCGGTCCGGCGGGGCGCACGGCTGGGGCCCTGGAATCCGCCCTTCCGTGATCGTCGGCGCTGGTGCTTTGGCCTGGCTAAAGACCTGGCGGGCCGGGGTACGGGGCCGGGTACGGGTTACCGGGCCGGGCGGAGACGGCCGTGCCCCGGCTGCCGCTCGGGCAGCCGGGGCACGGTTCCGGGCGGACGGCGAGGGAGAACCAGCGCCGTCAGCCGTCAGACATCAGCCCTCAGCCGTCAGCCGTCAGCCGTCAGCCGTCAACTGGTGTCCCTCAGCCGGTGGTTGTCGTGGTTGCCTCGGGCCGCGGGACGGGCGAGGCGGAACCGGAGCCAGAGCCGGAGCCCGAACCCGAGCCCGATTCGGAATCGGAGTCGGAGTCGGAGCCGGACTTGGCCGGGTCCGGCGGAGTCAGCGACCGGGCGACGAGGACGACGCTCAGGATGAGCACCAGCGGCACACACATGGCCGCCCGGTAGGAGACGGCCGCCCCGATGGCCCCGACCAGGGGCGGGCCGATCAGGAAGCCCACGTAGTTGAAGAGGTTGACGCGGGCCACGGCGGTGTCCGGCGCCCCCGGCAGCCGCTGCGCACCGATCACGAAGATCTGGGGCAGGATCACGGACAGCCCCGCGCCGAGGACGGCGAAACCGAACGCACCCGTCAGGGGTTCCGGTGCGGCGGCGACGATGGCGAACCCGACGGCGGTGAGCAGGGCGCCCGCCCGCACCACGGCCGCCGCTCCCCACCGCTGCACCCAGCCGTCCCCGAGCCCGCGGCCCACCAGGGTGGCCGCCATATAGAGGGCGTACGGCACGGTCGCCATCGCCTCCGAGCTGTTCAGGGTGTCCTCAAGGAACTTGGCGCTCCAGTTGGTGGCGGTGGAGTCGGCGACGACGGACACGGCCATGATCAGGCAGAGCGGCAGCAGCGGCTTCCAGGGCACTCCCCGCGGGCGAGCGGACTGCGGGGAGGGCTGCTCCGTGGCCGGTCCGGCACCTCCGTCCCGTCCGGCCTCTCCGTCCGCCTGCCGCGTCAGGCGCGGGGCGACCGACATCGCGACCGGCAGCAGCAGGACGACCGAACCGGCGAAGAGCGTGAGCAGGGAGAGGTCCCAGTTGGCTCCGGCCCAGGCGAGCACGGCGCCGAGGATGCCGCCGAGGCTGGCGGCGCCGTGGAAGCCCAGCATGATGCTGCGCCCGTAGCCGCGCTGAATCCCGACGCCCGTCATGTTCAGGCTCGCCTCCAGGGCGCCCACCAGCAGCCCGAAGACGGCCAGGCAGACCGCGAGCTGCCAGAAGGTCTCGCCCGCCCCGACGCCGACCAGGCACAGACAGATCACGGGCTGGATCACGCGTACCACCACGGGGGCGGGGACCCGGCGCACCACTCGCGAGACGGTGATGCTGCCGACGCCGGCCAGGGCCGGTACGGCCGCGAGGAACATCGGGAGCTGGGCGTCGCTGAGGCCGTAACGATCCTGGATCGCCGGGATACGGGTGACCAGCAGGGCGAAGACCGCTCCGTGGACGAGAAAGACCAGCAGCAGCGCGGAGCGGGCCTGTCGCAGGCGTACCGGGATCTCCATGGCACCTCCTTCGGTGTTCGGTTCGCCGCCACTCGCCCGAGGGCAGCGCCGACGTGACCGTAGGGAGCACCGCTGAAGTACGGCTTGCGCGGCGGCAGCCCCCTGGGCCGGAGCGCCGCCCTCCGGGCACCGCCCCGGTCGGCGAACGGCCGCCTTCCTCCGACGTGTTCGAGGAGAGGCGGCCGCTTCGTGTGCGGGTCCGGCGGTCAGTCGACCGGCGCGCCCACCAGGTCCATGCCCATCAGATCGACGATGTCGACATAACGGCTGACCACGTCCGAGAGACGGTCGAGGAAGGCGGTCTCCTGCTCCCTGATGAAGAAGTGGCCGCCCGGCACCTCCACGGTCTCGCTGTCCCGGGTGGAGTACAGGGACCACTCCCGTACCTCCGGGACGGTCACCAGCCGGTCGTCGGCACCGGCGAAGGTGTGCAACGGAATCGGCAGCGGGGTACGGTCCACGCCCCCGGCACCCTCGCAGAGCAGCAGGTCGTCCCTGACGACGGGCAGCAGAGCCGCCAGCCAGTCCGGGCGGTCCAGCAGCACCTGGGGCAGTCCGCCCAAGGAGGCGAGTCTTCGCACCAGTTCGCTGTCGTCGGCCACATAGCCGTGGGTGATCGGCGGGGCCGGCAGGTGCGGGGCGCGGTGGGCTCCGAGGAGGAGAGCGAGGGGCAGCCGTTCGCCGCGGGCCTGGCGGTACTGGGCCAGGGCGAAGGCGATGAGGGCACCCATGCTGTGCCCGTACACCACATGGGGACGGTCGAGTTCGTCGCCGAGCTCGCGGTCCAGGTCCTCGACGAGCGCGGGGAGATCGGTGAAGCGCGGCTCCGCCATCCGGCCCTCGCGGCCGGGCAGTTGTACCGGCAGCACCTCCACCTGGGTTCCCAGCCGGCGCTGCCACCCCGCGTAGATGGAGGCGCCACCGCCCGCGAAGGGGAAGCAGAACATACGGAGGCGGTCGGCCTCGCCTGTGCCACCGCGCCTCAGGTATCGCGTCATAGTGCCCCGATCTCCTCTCGGTACGCGGTGGCCACCGAACGAGCGGGGCCCCTGGTGGACGCAGCGTCTCAAGCAGCGCTTAAGGACCGCCAAACGCGCCGAAAGGAGTGGACCGGCTCAGGCCGAAGCAGCCGTCAGGGGCAGGGTGGACCAGTCGTCGCCGCCGACCGCCGGCGGGTCCGGTGACTCCAGTGCCGGGTCGGCCTGGAGGATGGCCTGGTGCAGGCGCTGGAGCCGCATCGACGGTTCCAGGGCGAGCTCGCGGATCAGGGAGGTGCGCAGCCGCTGGTAGGCACTCAGGGCGTGGGAGGGCCGGCCGCAGCGGTAGAGCGCCAGCATGAGTTGGGCGTGCACGGTCTCGTGCAGCGGGTGCTGGGCGGCCAGCGCGGTCAGCTCGCCGAGCAGCAGGGCGTGCCGGCCGAGCCGCATGTCGGCCTCGATCCGGGCGTCGAGGGCGCCGAGCCTGGTCTCCTCCAGTCGCACCACCTCGATCTCCAGGGCGCGGCCGATCTGTACGTCGGCCAGGGCGGGTCCCCGCCACAGCCCCAACGCCTGGTGCAGCAGCTGGGAGGCCTCACGGGTGGCTCCCTCACGCAGCGCCATCTGCCCGGCCACACTCAGCTGCTGGAACTCCACCGCGTCACCGGCGTGCGCCACGTCCAGCGCGTAGCCGCCGTAGCGCGTGCACAGCACGTCCTTGGGGCCGCGCACGGCGGCCGGGCCCAGGGCCGAGGCCAGCATGCGGCGCAACTGTCTTATGTAGGTCTGGAGCGTGGCGGGCGCGGTGCGCGGCGGCGCGTCCCCCCACAGTTCGTCGAGCAGGGTGGACACGGTCACGACCTGGCCCGCGTGCAGGGCCAGCAGGGCGAGCACCTGACGGGGCTTGGCCGCGCTGGGTACCACGGACGTACGGTCGAGCTGGGCGACGAGCGGCCCCAGGACCCGGATCTCCATCTGGTTCTCCCTTCAGCCAGTACCACTCGGCAGCCCCAACCGCTCGGCTTCCTCGGCGCTCAACGATGGCACCTCGGCCCACGCCGCCCCAGTGAGCGCTTCATTGGCCGCATATGAATTACCGAGGTGGCGACCCATGACGGATTCACAGGGGAGCCATGAAACGAACACTGTCTTAGTGCCCTCGATGCCCGAACAATCCTGTATGCCGATCAGCGCCGATCAGCTCACGGCGGCTGTGCACCCTCACACAGCCGTTTCCGTGTTTGCCTGACCCTGTTCGCCGCCCCCTGCCCGCCCGCTTTTGTTGGTCTCCTCCCCCCTGACGGCTTGTCCCTGACGGCCTGCCCCTGACCGTCTCCCCGCCCGCTCGACTCACCCCCCTCACCGTCTATCCGCGTCCGCCCGAGCCGCGCAGCGTCCCCCACCGCCGTCGCCTGTACACCGTAGGAGCCGCCATGTCCGTTGTGAGCCCGTTCAGCACCACCGTGACCGCGCAGACCGCGCAGACCGAAAGGCGCTGTGTCTCCTTCTGGTCGCTACGCGAGGACGTCCTGGTGGATACGAGCGGCCCGAGCGGCTGCGTGGTGCTCTCCGGACGGTGGGGGGAAGTGCGGCTGCGCGGGGCGGGCCCGTCGGTGCGTGAGACGCTGCGCCGGATGAGCCTCGGCCCGATCTCGCTGGCCAACGCGGTGGCCGGGCTGACGGCCGACGACTCCATGCACCCCCCTTCGGGGGGACCGGAGACGGAGATCCTCGCGGTGCTGCACCGGCTGCAGCACCTGGTGGTGCGCTCGCTGAGCATGGAGGAGTCGGACCATCTGCTGATGTCGGTGGTCCCGATCGCCCGGTCGGCCCGTTACCGCCCGGTCGCGGCCGACCGGTGCCATCCGGTGCGGCTGTCCCGCTTCGCGTTCCTGCGCAGCGAGGGCCAGGGCTTCGTCCTGGAGTCCCCCGCGTCGCTGTATCGCGTGGTGGTGCACGGCCCGGAGGTGTCCTGGCTGATCGGCATGCTCGGCCGTCCGGTCACCATCGACCAGATGGCGGCCTCCGTACCGCTGAGCGCCCCGGTGATCTCGGGCATCGTCGCCCATCTGCTCGCGACCGGCATGGTGGTCCCCGCGGAACGGCCGCACACCGGGGAGGGCACGCAGGGCGACGCCCCGGCGGGCGGCGGCGCGGTCCCGCACTTCGCCGAGGACCAGGACCCGGCGCTGCTGTCGTGGTCCGCCGTCGACCTGTTCTTCCACAGCCGCTCGACGCTCGGCAGGCACGACGCGGACTTCGGCGCCACGTACCCGCTCGCCCAGCGCACGGCCCCCGCCCCGGCCGTCAAGCCGCTGCCGGACGGCCCGCGTCTCCCCCTCGCCCGGCCCTCCCTGACCGAGGTGGCGGCGAGCGACCCGCCGCTGACCACCGTGGTGGAGGAGCGCCGCACCGTCCGCTCCTTCGGCCCGGACCGGCTCACGGCCGCCGTGCTCGGCGAGTTCCTGTACCGGGCGCTCAGGATCCGCAGCCTGCACGAGTCGCCCGACGAGAGCGGGCACACGGAGTCGTTCAGCGACCGCCCGTACCCCAGTGGCGCCAACGCCTACGAGCTGGAGTTCTACCTCACGGTCCGGGACTGCGCCGACGTCCCGCCGGGCACCTACTACTACGCCCCGCTGGAGCACTGCCTGGTGCGGCTCGGTGACGGCGAGACGGATCCGACGCTGCCCGAGCGGCTCGCGGAGGCACAGGTCACCGCCGGGCTGACCGAGCCGCCCGCCGTGGTCATCACCATCACCTCGCGCATCCACCGCCTGGCGTGGAAGTACAGCGGCCTGCCCTACGCGCTGACGCTCAAGCACGTCGGCGCGGTGATCCAGAACCTGTACCTGATCGGAACCGCGATGGGCCTGGCCTCCTGCGCCCTCGGCAGCGGCGACATCGAACTGGCCGCCCGCACCACCGGCACGGACTGGCGGATCGAGCCAAGCGTCGGGGGCTTCATCCTGGGCACACCGCCCGAACCGTCATCAACTTCTCCCAGTTCTCCCACAGTTAGTTCATGAGCCCCGCATTCCCCCCTTCGAATTTCAGCCACTCCACCTAAACTGAGAGCACTTGATCCGGTACGCGTTGTGGGGGACGTTCATGGGGGCAGCTGCGCCGCGCTCGGGGAGAGACACCGACACATCCCCTCGGGACATCTCCACCGGCGGCGCCGGCACCACTGGTTCGGCCCTCTCCACCGCCGTGCGCGCGCTGGGCCTGAACGCCCCGCCACCCCGTCTCGCCCTGAGCGTCGTCGTGATCGTCGAGTGCGGCTTCGTCCTGGTGGGTTTCCTGAACGTCATGGCCGAGGAACCGGGCGCGTTCGTCCTCGTCGTCTCGGGTCTCAGCTTCGCCCTCATCGGCCTTCTCCAGCTGGTCCACTCCTCGTACCGCCTGCGGCACTTCCGGGCCCGCTGGTACCGGTGGACCCTCAGCCTGCAGGCCGTGCTGACCTATCTGCCGCTGTTCGCCCTGGGGCTCGGGTGGGGCGAAATGGCCGGGTTCCTGGGCGCCTCCCTGCTGCTGGTCCTCAGACCCGTACTGGCCTGGCCGCTGTTCGGGCTCATCACCGTGACGGCGGCCGCCACGGGGCCGATGCTCGGTATGAGTGCCACGGACTCGGCCGACATCACCGTCTCCACCGTGCTGACGGGCCTGATCGTGTACGGGCTGAGCCGCCTCGCCCAGCTCGTGGTCGACGTACAGGCGGCGCAGGCGGAGCTCGCCCGGCTGGCCGTCAGCCAGGAACGGCTGCGGTTCGCCCGGGACCTTCACGACCTGCTCGGCTACAGCCTGTCGGCGGTCACCCTCAAGAGCGAGCTGGCGTGCCGCCTCGTGCCCGCGACTCCCGAGCGCGCCCTGGAGGAGATGAAGAGCATCCTGGAGATCTCACGCCAGGCACTCGCCGACGTCCGCACCGTCGCCCGCGGCTACCGGGACATGTCCCTGGCCACGGAGGCGGTGTCGGCGCAGTCGGTGCTGGAGGCCGCCGGCATCCAGGTGACGACGGACTTCCGGGGCGCGCCCACCGAGGGCGAGGTGAACACCATCATGGCGACCGTCCTCCGGGAGGCCATCACCAATCTGCTGCGTCACAGCAAGGCGGAGCGCTGCCGGCTCGAAAGCTGGACGACCGCCCTGGGCGAGCTGGTCCTCACCATCACCAACGACGGGGTGCAGCCCATCGCGCAGAGCCCCGACGGCGCGCCCGCGATCCCGGACGGCAGCGGCCTGGGGAACCTTCAGTTCCGGCTGACGTCGATCGGCGGCAGCCTGTCGACCGGGGTGGACGAGGCGGGCTGGTTCGTCCTGCGGGCGGTGGCCCCGGTCCGGTGGCCCGCCGCCGGATGAACCGGCCGGCGGCGCCCCCGAAACCGATGTCCTACAGCCAGCCGCTCTCCCGGGCGACCCGGATCGCGTCGACCCGGTTACGCGCGTTGAGTTTGGAAACGACCGTTGTCAGATAGTTCCGCACGGTGCCCACCGACAGGAACAGCCGTCCGGCGATCTCCGCCGCCTCCGCTCCGTCCGCGGCCATCCGCAGCACCTCGACCTCACGGGGGGTCAGCGGGTTCTCGCCGTTGTCGAAGGCCGCCAGGGCCAGTTGGGGGTCGATCACCCGCCTCCCCACCGAGACCTCCCGCACCGCGTCGGCCAGTCGGTCCGGTGGCGCGTCCTTGAGGAGGAACCCGCCCACCTGGGCCGCGAGCGCCTTGCGCAGCGTCCCCGGCCGGCCGAGGCTCGTGAGGATCAGCGTGCGGCACGAGGGCAGCTGTTCGGCCAGCAGGGCGGCGGCACTCAGTCCGTCGAGACCGGGCAGGTCGACGTCGATGATGGCGACGTCGGGGTCGCAGTCGAGTGCCGTACGGACGATGTGGTCACCCCGCTCAACCTCCGCGACCACCTTCAGGTCATCCTCCAGGGACAGCAGGGCGACCAGCGCCCCGCGAACCATGTGCATGTCCTCGGCTAGCAGGATGCGTATCACGAAGCTTCCCCACGTCAAGCTCGGATGATCAGGCCGATCTGTTTGGCGGGAACCTTACTTTATGAAGTGGAGGGTTCCGGTGACGAGTTCATTTAATTCTCAAACCCACTGTGACACCTCGAGCCGCATGGCCGTGGTGATGGTGTCCTCCTGCACGGCCTCCACCACGACGGGCGTGGTGAAGGTGCCCAGCTCCTCGTCCCAGCGGAATCCGTCGACGGTCGCCCGCAGCCTGGTGATGCGGTCCAGCTCCGCGTAGTCCGTGAAGTCGGTGGCGATGGAGGCGACCGACAGGCTGTAGGGGTCCAGGGCGTGCAGCCGGGCGACGGCGGCGACGGCCAGCTGACGCGCGGCCTCCATCTGCAGATGGCCCGGCACATGGTCCAGCGGATGGTCGAAGACGTGCGGATGACTGGTGTCCACCACCAGCTGGCAGGCGAACTGCCCCGCGTCGGCGACGGGTTCGGTGATGAACACGTTCCGGGCGTCCCGCCGTCCCACGTGGGACGGCTCGGCAGCCGTGAAGCGCGGCAGCAGGAAGCCGGGGTGCTCGGGCGACAGCCGCCTGCTGCGCATGGCCTGGTAGGCGGCCTTGGACAGGATCAGCAGCCCGCCCTCACCCTTCATCGCGGACCGTCCGTCGACCTCGATGTCCCCGAGGAAGCTGAACCCCTGCAGCCGGCCGGCCTTGTTGCGCCGGGTCCGCACGCTCACGGTGATCCGCGCGCTGGCGGGCCGCCGGCCGATGCGCAGCGGTTCGAAGGCGGTGGTACGGAGTGTCAGGTCCCGGAAGATGAACGCGGAGTCCAGTCGCACCTCCAGGTGGCGGTGGGCGATCAGGACCCCTGCCTGACGCACTACTTCGACCATCAGGCTGAAGTCGTACAGCGGGGAGTTCTCCCCGATCAGATGGCCGCGCGGGAGCTGCGCGGCGACGACGAACGTGTCCTCGCCCGTCTTGGCCGAGTCGGTGACGAAGACCTCGGCTATCGAGGCTCTGTGGACCAGGGCGCGTGGAACGGTCGCGTCGTAGCTCAGCTCCACATGGTCGTTCCCGGGTGGCACCGGGGCCGTCCCGGTCGCGGGGGTGGAGGCGGGCATGGGG
>NZ_VMNX01000058.1 GCF_009377235.1 Streptomyces acidicola | reverse complement strand
GCCCAGCCCAGCCCGCGGTCCGGTCCGGTCCGGTCCCACCCCTTCCGGTCCCATCCCATCGGTCCCGACCCGCACTGTCCGCTGCTCACCGCCCGCCGCCATTCACACGCCGCGCACACTACGCTCGGTGCTCATGAGCGACAGGCACATCAGTCAGCACTTCGAGACTCTCGCGATCCACGCGGGCAACACCGCGGATCCCCTCACCGGCGCGGTCGTCCCGCCGATCTACCAGGTCTCGACCTACAAGCAGGACGGCGTGGGCGGCCTGCGAGGCGGCTACGAGTACAGCCGTAGCGCGAACCCCACCCGGACCGCGCTGGAGGAGAACCTCGCCGCCCTGGAGGGCGGCCGCCGCGGTCTCGCGTTCGCGTCCGGGCTGGCCGCCGAGGACTGCCTGTTGCGTACGCTCCTCAGCCCCGGCGACCACGTGGTCATCCCGAACGACGCGTACGGCGGTACCTTCCGCCTGTTCGCGAAGGTCGTCTCGCGGTGGGGGGTGGAATGGTCGGTCGCCGACACCAGCGATCCCGCAGCTGTACGAGCGGCCGTCACCCCGAAGACCAAGGTCGTCTGGGTGGAGACCCCCTCCAACCCGCTCCTCGGCATCACCGACATCGCCGCCGTCGCCCAGGTCGCCCGTGAGGCCGGTGCCAGGCTGGTCGTCGACAACACCTTCGCCACCCCGTATCTCCAGCAGCCGCTCGCGCTCGGCGCGGACGTCGTCGTGCACTCGCTCACCAAGTACATGGGCGGCCACTCGGACGTGGTCGGCGGCGCGCTCGTCGTCGGCGACCAGGAACTGGGCGAGGAGCTGGCGTTCCACCAGAACGCGATGGGCGCGGTCGCCGGGCCCTTCGACTCCTGGCTGGTGCTGCGCGGGACGAAGACGCTCGCCGTGCGCATGGACCGGCACAGCGACAACGCCACCAGGGTCGCCGACATGCTCACCCGGCACGCGCGCGTGACGCGCGTGCTGTACCCGGGCCTTCCGGAGCACCCGGGGCACGAGGTCGCCGCCAAGCAGATGAAGGCGTTCGGCGGCATGGTGTCGTTCCAGGTGGAGGGCGGCGAGGAGGCGGCCGTCGAGGTCTGCAACCGCGCCAAGGTGTTCACGCTCGGCGAGTCCCTGGGCGGCGTCGAGTCCCTGATCGAGCACCCTGGCCGCATGACACACGCGTCCGCGGCCGGCTCGGCGCTCGAGGTCCCCGCCGATCTCGTACGCCTCTCCGTGGGCATCGAGAACGTCGACGACCTCCTGGAGGACCTGCAGCAGGCCCTGGGCTAGTCACCAACCGGAGACCGGTGGAGTCGTGTCCGACGGCGGTTCCACCCAGGGGCGCGTCATCGATGCCCACACGAGGAACGCGACCACCGCGGCCAGCAGCACCAGCCACATGAGGCGGCGGGCCGCGGTCCTGCGGCGCAGCATGCGCCCGCCGCGTCGCAGCGCGTCCCCGTACAGCTCGGGTGGCACCGGGGGTGGCGTCCGCTCCAGCATCCGCCGCACGGCCGCCTCCCGCTCGTGCCGGCTCATGAGCCGCCTCCCCCGGGCCTCATGAGGGCGCCACCTCCGCCTCCAAGGCCGCCGACGCGGGCCTGCGCGGCGGATGGAGCAGCGTCGCCATCGCACGGGCGCAGATCGTGCGCACGCGTTCGACGGGCAGCCCCAGCAACGCCGCCGTCTGCTCCTCGGCGACGCCCTCGTACAGCCTGAGGACGACGATCAGCCGCTCCTGAGGGCTGAGCCCCGCCAGAACGCTCGCCGGAGCGGGCCGGAACCGGCCGTACTGGTGCCACGCCCCGCGAGCGAAACGCACGGCCAGTTGCTGGCGTGTCCTGTCGTACGGGTCCTCGCCGCGCAGCCGGTCCCAGGACGCGTACGTGTGGGCGAGGGCCAGGGTCAGCAGGCGCCGCGCGCGTGGGTTGTCGGTCGGCGGTTCCGCCGTGAGCAGTGTCGCCGCATGGAGGAGCCGCCCAGCCGCGCCCGCGACGAACGCCTCGAACTCCCGGGCCCGGCGGGCGCCTTGGGACGCCTGCCGATCTCGCACCGCGCCTCCCGCTGAGGGCACCCTGACGGAAAACGGGCCCCGGTCGTGCACGGAAACGCGACAGCCGTGTACGGAAACACCGCAGCCGTACGACAAGGGTCCCGTCTCATATCAGACCGGGGGCGGCCCCACGGTCAAGAGCCGCGCAGCACCGGAGCCGGGCGCCGCCGTGCGTCACCGGGGAAACGGTCCCCTCACGCGCGCGTGGAGGACGACCGCCGACCGCGCGTGGGCACGCTGCGGACGGGACGGGCGCCGCTCAGGAAGCGGGCGACGAATCCGCCACCCCGACGCCCGTGACGGCCATACGGGCGGAGAGGGCCGTATTGAAGCGGGTGAGGAGGCTGCAGAACGCCTCGCGCTCCTCCGGCGCCCAGTCATGGGTCAGCTCGGCCATCAGCTGGCGCCTCGACGACCGGACTTCCTCCAGGCGGGACAGCCCGCGCGGGGACAGCTGGAGCACCACCGCACGCCCGTCCTCGGGGTGAGAGGTGCGCTTGACGAGCCCGGTGTCGACGAGCGGGGCCACCTGACGGGTGACCGTCGACGAGTCGATCCCCATGCTCGCGGCGAGCGCCTTGACGCCCATCGGGCCTTCCTTGTCGAGGCGGTTGAGCAGCAGATACGCGGCGCGGTCCATGGAGTTGCGCACCTGTCCGACGCCGCCGAGCCGGGTCTGTTCGGCACGGCGCGCGAACACCGCGACCTCATGCTGCAGCGCGTCGAGAAGACCGGTGTCACCGACGGTCGTCATGTTCATCGACATGTCAGGTGTTGTGGGCATGGCCGAGGGCTCACTTCATTGCGAGGGTGCTGGGTTGGGGAAAGAGTACGCGGCGGACAGGCACGTCGTACGGGCGCTGTGCAAACCAGTTTCGCCCCTTGGTCACTCCCGTGTCGTGCCGCTGTGAACTGCGAGACTGGTGGTCATGAGCTACAGCACGGCCGACTCCCTGGCGCGAGTGACCCTCGACGACGTGCGGGGGGCCCAGAAGATGCTCACGGGCGTCGCGCGGGTCACCGCGATGGAGGGCAGCAGGCATCTGTCGCAGCTGGTCGGCGCGCCGGTGCACTTCAAGTGCGAGAACCTCCAGCGGACCGGTTCGTTCAAGCTCCGTGGCGCGTACGTGCGCATCGCCGGGCTGCTGCCCGAGGAGCGCGCCGCGGGGGTCGTCGCGGCGAGCGCGGGCAACCACGCGCAGGGCGTCGCCCTGGCGTCCGCGCTTCTCGGAGTCCACGCCACCGTCTTCATGCCGAAGGGCGCGCCCCTGCCGAAGATCAGCGCGACGCGCGAGTACGGCGCCGACGTACGGCTGCACGGCCTGGTCGTCGACGAGACGCTGGCCGCCGCTCAGGAGCACGCGGCGCGGACGGGCGCGGTGTTCATCCACCCCTTCGACCACCACGACATCATCGCGGGCCAGGGCACGGTGGGCCTGGAGATCCTGGAGCAGTGCCCCGAAGCGCGCACGATCGTCGTGGGGATCGGCGGGGGCGGGCTGGCCGCGGGCATCGCAGTCGCGGTGAAGGCACTGCGCCCGGACGTACGGATCGTGGGCGTGCAGGCGGAGGGAGCGGCCGCGTATCCGCCCTCGCTGGCGGCCGGACGCCCGGTGGCGATCGGGAATCCGGCGACCATGGCGGACGGGATCAAGGTCGGGCGGCCGGGTGACGTGCCGTTCGGCATCATCCGCGAGCTGGTCGACGAGGTCCGCACGGTCTCCGAGGACGCGCTGTCGGCCGCGCTGCTGCTCTGCCTGGAGCGGGCCAAACTCGTCGTCGAGCCGGCGGGGGCGAGCCCGGTCGCGGCGCTGCTGAGCGGGCCGGGAGACTTCGAGGGGCCGGTGGTCGCGGTGCTGTCCGGCGGCAACGTCGACCCGGTGCTGATGCAGCGCGTCCTGCGCCACGGCATGGCCGCGCAGGGTCGCTACCTGGCTGTTCGACTGCGTCTGACGGACCGGCCGGGCGCCCTTGCGACGCTTTTGGGGGTGTTGTCAGTGGTCGACGCCAACGTCCTCGATGTGAGTCACGTACGGACCGATCCACGGCTCGGGCTCACGGAGGCGGAGGTCGAGCTGCACCTGGAGACGAAGGGCCCGGAGCACTGCGCCGAGGTCGGCCAGGCACTGCGCGAGGCGGGTTACACGGTCATGGACTGACTCGCTGCCCGCATCGGCGGACGTCGTTCGTTCCGCCTTCGGCCGAGGTCGGAGCCCCTGCGTCACTCGTTCGAGGAAATCCATTGAGGGACGCGATACATCGCGTTATGGTGTGTCTCGAATGGTGGCCTCGCCGGGTGGATCAAAGGTGCATCAAAGCCCGCCCGAGGGCGCATTAAAGCACGCAAACCCAGGCTTCCCGAAGAAAACCCCAACGACGTGGAGAAATTACATGCCAGGCGCCATCTATGCCGAAGGTCTGGTGAAGACCTTCGGTGACGTAAGGGCACTGGACGGCGTCGACCTCGATGTCCCGGAGGGCACGGTGCTGGGCCTGCTCGGGCCGAACGGCGCGGGCAAGACGACGACCGTCCGCTGTCTGACGACCCTGCTGCGACCCGACAGCGGCACGGCGGTCGTCGCGGGCGTCGACGTCCTCAAGCACCCCGACGCCGTGCGGCGCTCGGTCGGCTTGTCCGGCCAGTTCGCCGCGGTCGACGAGTATCTGACGGGCAGGGAGAACCTGCAGATGGTCGGCCAGCTCTACCAGATGAGGGCGAAGGCCGCCAAGGCCCGCGCGGACGAGCTGCTGGAGCAGTTCAACCTCGCGGACGCCGCCGACCGCACCACGAAGACATACTCCGGCGGTATGCGCCGCCGTCTCGACCTGGCTGCCGCGCTGGTCGTCTCACCGCCGGTGATGTTCATGGACGAGCCCACGACCGGCCTCGACCCGCGCAACCGCCAGCAGCTGTGGGACGTCATCAAGCAACTGGTCTCCGGCGGCACCACCCTCCTGCTGACCACCCAGTACCTCGAAGAGGCCGATCACCTGGCGCACGACATCGCGGTCGTCGACCACGGCCATGTCATTGCCCGCGGCACCTCCGACCAGCTCAAGGCGCGCACCGGCGGCGAGCGCGTGGAGGTCGTGGTGCACGAGCGCGAGCACATACAGGCCGCGGCGGAGGTGCTGCGGGGCTTCGGCAAGGGCGATACCACTGTCGAAGAGCACATGCGCAAGCTCACCGTCCCCGTGGCCGGTGGCGCCAAACTCCTCGCCGAGGTCATCCGCGAGCTGGACACCCGCGGCATCGAGATCGACGACATCGGGCTGCGCCGGCCCACCCTGGACGACGTCTTCCTCTCCCTGACTGGACACATCGCCGAGGCGAAGGACGAGGAGAGCGGCGCGTCCCAGGACACCAAGAGCCCCAAGCGCAGGAAAGAGACCGCCCAGTGAGCGCCGCCACCGACGCCGTGCCCGCAGCGGCACCCGCGAACCCGATCAGCCAGTCCGTCCGTGACTCCCTGGTCGTCGCGAAACGAAACCTCATCAGAATGTCCAGAATCCCAGAAATGGTGATCTTCGGACTCATCCAGCCGATCATGTTCGTGGTGCTGTTCAGCTACGTGTTCGGCGGCTCCATGAACATCGGCGGCTCCACGGACTCGTCCACCTACCGCGAGTTCCTGATGGCCGGCATCTTCGCGCAGACCGTGACCTTCGCCACCGCGGGCGCCGGCGCGGGCATCGCCGACGACATGCACAAGGGGCTCATCGACCGGTTCCGCTCGCTGCCCATGGCTCGCGGTGCGGTGCTCACGGGGCGGACGCTCGCCGACCTGGTGCAGACCGCGCTCACCCTGCTCGTCCTGGCCGTGGTCGCCCTGCTGGTCGGCTGGCGCACCCACACCAACCTCGGCGAGGTGCTCGCCGCCTTCGGGCTGCTCCTCCTGGTCGGATACGCGTTCACCTGGATCGGCGCGCTGATCGGTCTCTCCGTGCGCACACCCGAGGCGGCCACCTCCGGCGGTCTGATCTGGCTCTTCCCGGTCACGTTCATCTCGAACGCGTTCGTGGACTCCAGCCGTATGACGCCCTGGCTGCGGCATGTCGCCGACTGGAACCCGTTCAGCGCCACCGTGCAGGCCTGCCGCGAGCTCTTCGGTAACCCCGGGGTGTCCTCGTCGGACGCCTGGCCCATGCAGCACCCGGTGTGGGCGTCACTGATCTACTCGGTCCTGATCATTCTCATATTCAGGACGCTGGCGGTGCGGAAGTACCGCTCGGCGACGGCGTGACACCGAGCCGGACATGACGATGCCCCCGGTGCCGCGATGGCGCCGGGGGCTCGCCGGAAACCGGTCCGTGCGGTCAGCCCTGATACGGCTCGGCCTTGAGGATCTTCACAGAGGCCAGCTTGCCGTTCGGCAGCTCGTACTCGGCGTCCTCGCCGACCTTCTTGCCGATCACGCCGGAGCCCAGCGGGGACTGCGGCGAGTAGGTCTCGATATCGGAGCTCGCGTACTCGCGGGAGGCGAGCAGGAACGTCAGTGTGTCGTCCTCGTCACCGTCGAAAGCGATGGTCACGACCATGCCAGGTGCCACCGCACCGTCCGCCGCCGGGGCCTCGCCGACCTTGGCGGTCTCCAGAAGCTGGGTGAGCTGCCGCACACGGAGCTCCTGCTTGCCCTGCTCTTCCTTGGCCGCGTGGTACCCGCCGTTTTCGCGCAGGTCCCCCTCCTCGCGCGCGGCCGCGATCTTGGCGGCGATCTCCGTGCGCGCAGGACCAGTAAGGTACTCAAGCTCGACCTTGAGCTTGTTGTACGCCTCCTGGGTCAGCCAGGTGACGTTCTCGCTGGTCTGGGTCACAGGTGCTCCTCGTAGGTGCTGGGAATACAAAGCATCGCCCTACCCAGAAGAATGTTCCTTCAAGAGTGGGCGAAACCACGAGCCTAACAATTCAACGACGGAAGGGGGAGGACATAAGCCACCAGAATTACGTCATCGCAGGTCAGCGCCGTAGGCGCCGGAGGTTCAGTCGGCGTGGCAGCCCAGCAGTTCGGCCGAGGTGCCACGAGTCGTGGTACGGAGCGTGACGACCTTGTCGATACGGGTGGCGTCACCGTCGAAGCGGAAGTCCGCCCGGCCGACCTCGGCGCCGTTCTCGGCCTGGGAGCGCACGGTGCAGTAGCCGCTCGCATCCGCGTCCTTGCGCACCTCCAGGTGCACCTTGACCTCACTGGCCGAGGTGTCGAAGGCGATCACCTCTGCGCTGATCTTGTTGCCGCCGACGTAGTAGGAGGCGAACCAGCCGATGAGGACGAGCAGGCCGGTGCCCAGCACCGCCCCGATGATCTTGAGCTTGCGGTCGGCGCGCTCGTCCGCGGAGCGGCCGTACCGGCCCTCGGGCAGCTGCGTGCTCGCCGTGCTCATGATCATCCTCTCGGAAAGGCCCGGACCAAGGTCCTGAATGGGACCCCGGGGACCGGCCCCGGAATTTTTCGTCCCCCGATTCGGTCACTATAGAAGTCGCCCGACACCCGGGGTCACGCCGGGGCGAGTCACACCAGTCACCGAGTTCAGAGCGGGCGCCGACTTACGAGGGAATGAGTCTTGACTGACCAGCTGCGACTGATGGCCGTGCACGCGCACCCCGACGACGAGTCGAGCAAGGGTGCCGCCACCATGGCGAAGTACGTGTCCGAGGGGGTGGACGTGCTGGTGGTGACCTGCACAGGCGGGGAGCGCGGCTCCATCCTCAACCCCAAGCTGCAGGGCGACACATACATCGAGGAGCACATCCACGAGGTACGCAAGAAGGAGATGGACGAGGCGCGCGAGATCCTCGGCGTCACGCAGGAGTGGCTCGGCTTCGTCGACTCGGGGCTGCCCGAGGGCGACCCGCTGCCGCCGCTGCCCGAGGGCTGCTTCGCCCTGGAGGACGTCGACAAGGCGGCCGGCGAACTGGTGAGGCAGATCCGCTCGTTCCGCCCGCAGGTGATCACGACCTACGACGAGAACGGCGGGTACCCGCACCCCGACCACATCATGACCCACAAGATCTCCATGGTGGCGTTCGAGGGGGCGGCCGACACCGAGAAGTACCCGGAGGGGGAGTTCGGCCCCGCCTACCAGCCGCAGAAGCTCTACTACAACCAGGGCTTCAACCGCCCGCGCACCGAGGCGCTGCACCAGGCGATGCTGGACCGCGGCCTGGAGTCGCCCTACGGGGACTGGCTCAAGCGGTGGGACGAGTTCGAGCGCACCGAGCGCACGCTCACCACCCACGTCCCCTGCGCCGACTTCTATGAGATCCGCGACAAGGCGCTGATCGCACACGCCACCCAGATCGACCCCGACGGCGGCTGGTTCCGGGTTCCCATGGAGCTCCAGAAGGAGGTCTGGCCGACGGAGGAGTACGAGCTGGCGAAGTCACTCGTGGACACCTCCCTCCCCGAGGACGACCTCTTCGCGGGCATCCGCGACAATGCATGACATGAGCGCAAGCCTTGCACTGACACACCTCGTCCCCCTCGCCAAGGAGCTGGACGAGGACAAGGTCACCCCCGGCGTCCTCGGCTTCATCGTGTTCGCGGTGATGGCCCTGGCGGTATGGGGCCTGATGAAGTCCATGAGCAAGCACATGGGCAAGGTCGACTTCGAGGAGGCATCGGACGACAAGCCGGGTGCCTCCGGCAAGGCGGCCGCCGAGGCCGCGGGCAAGGCCTCGGGCACGCCCAAGCCACAACAGGGCTGAGCCCGGGCCACAACAGGGCTGAGCCCAAGCCACAGCCGGGCTGAACTCGGGCCCCGTTGCCCTGTCGTCGAACTCCCTCACCCACTGCCTGAAGGGTGCGGGAGGCCTCACCCACCCCCGAGTGTGACGACAGGGCACGGCGGGTCACCGGCCGACAGGGCCCGGCGACAGCTGTCACTTCCGGGCCGCCACCGGCACCCCCATGACCTCGCGGGCGTGCCGGTCCGGCACCATCCCCAGGGTCCAGGCCCGCCACCCGGCGTCCAGATCGACCCCGCGTTCCAGGAGCAGCTGGTACGCGTCCACGTACTCGTCGAGCTTGCTGTCGCGCAGAGGGTGCGTGGCGCGGGACAGCTGGGTCAGTTCCTCCTGGGCGACCGCGGTGCCGATCTCGACACCGCCCGGCGCCGCGTACGGCAGCAGGGTGCACCTCAGGAACCTGGCCCAGTCCTCGCCCCGGAGATCGCCGTACGAGGCGAAGAGCGACACGGCGTCGTCGCACAGGGACAGGGCCTGCTGGGTGCGGGCGTTGCCGGCGTCGACCACTGCCAGCTCCAGGCAGGTCCACGCCTCGCCGTGGGCGACGCCGACGCGCTGGAAGTCGGCGCGGGCGTCGACCAGCAGCTGGCGGGCGAAGCCCGAATTGCGCAGCGAACCCGTCTGGACGGCTCGCTGGTCGCGCGTCACACGGGCCGAGTGGTGGCGGGCGCAGGCGAGCCCGTACACGTCCCGCATGCGCGAGAACATCGTCCTCGACCGCTCCAGCTCCCGGACCGCCTGGTCCAGATTGCCCGCCTCCTCCAGCGCCTGACCCAGGTAGTACACCGACCAGGCCACGCCGCGGGCGTCCTCGTTGTCCTGATGGCGTGCCGTCGCCTGGCGCAGGCTGTCGACCGCGGCGGACGCGTCGCCGGCGACCAGGCGGGCACGGGCGAGCTGGGTCATGGCCCAGGCCTCGCCGCGGGCGTCGCGGGTGCGGCCGTACAGATCCAGGGCCGTGCGCAGATCCGCCTCCGCGCCCGGCACGTCACCCATCCGCAGTTTCAGCTGGCCGAGCTGGAAGTGCGCCCACGCCTGGCCGTGCACCGACTCGCCCTCGCCGTGCAGCACCAGGGACCGGGTGAGGAGATCGAGGGCCTCCGCCAGCCTCGCCCGGTCCCGCTCCACCGCCGCCAGCGCGTGCATCGTCCAGGCCCGGTCCACGGACAGCTCCGGCGCCGCCTGAAGGTCCAGGGCCTCCCGGAGCTTCGCCGCCGCCTCGGTCAGGTTGCCCTGGTGATGGAGCGTGATGCCGAGGGAACACAGAGCGCGGGCCGCGCCCGCGTCGTGGTGCGCCTCCATGTAGAGGTCGACGACGGAGGACAGGGTGGTGCGGGCCTGGTCCAGTTCGCCGAGCTGGCGGGCCGCGATACCCGTACGCCACTGGACCGAGCGGACCAGCAGACCCTGGTCGACCGCGCGGGCCAGCTCGCTGATCTCACCCAGGCGGTACAGGTCGCCGCGCAGCAGGCAGTAGTCGCACAGGGCGCCCAGCAGGTTCAGTACGGCCGCCTGGTTCACGCCCTCCGTGTGCCGCAGGGCGGCCGTGATGAAGCTGGACTCGTCGTCCAGCCAGCGCAGCGCCTCGTCGAGCGAGGTGAAGCCGTGCGGACCGAAACGGTCCGAGCGGGTCGACATCTTGCCGTCGACCAGGCGGAGCACCGAGTCGGCGAGCTCCGCGTACGTGACGATCAGACGCTCATGGGCCGCCGTCCGCTCCGCCGGTTCCTCCTCGTCCAGCAGGCGGGCCTGGGCGAAGGCGCGGACCAGGTCGTGGAGCCGGTACCGGTTGCCCCGTACGTGGTCGATCAGGCCCGCGCGGGCGAGTGCCGTCAGATGCCGGGTGGCCTCCGGCTCACTCGTGGCCAGCAGCGAGGCCGCCGCGGCGGCGCCCAGCGACGCCCGTCCCGCCAGGGCCAGGCGCCGCAGCAGCCGCCGCGCCGGGTCGGGCTGGTCGGTGTACCGCAGCCAGAGGGCGCGTTCGATGGGCTCCACCGGGCCGTACGCGCCCAGGTCCGTGGCCAGTCGGCGGGGCGTGCGCGTCCCGAGGGACGAGCCCGCGACGCGCAGAGCCAGGGGGAGGCCGCCGCACAGCTCCCGTATGCGCTCGGAGGACTGGGCGTCGTACGGGGCCGACTCGTCCTGCGCTGCCGCGTCCAGCAGTTCCTCCGCGCCCGCCTCGTCGAGCGCCTCGACCGGGAGCTGGTGCACCCAGGCGGGAAGGTCGGCGGGCAGATCGAGGGGTTTGCGCGTGGTGACCAGGACGAGGCTGTCGGAGCGGTCGGGGACGAGGGTGCGGACCTGCTCGGGGTCCGAGGCGTCGTCCAGGATGATCGTGACCGGCAGGCCCGTCACGTGCTGGTGGTACAGCTCGCTCAGCCGCTTGACCTGCTGGTCGGGGGAGGAGCGCTCGCGGAAGAGGAGCTGTTCACGGGGCGCGCCCAGACGGTTCAGCAGGTGCAGCAGGGCGTCCCGGGTGGACAGCGGCGGCTCTCCCGCGCCGTCACCGCGCAGGTCCACCACGCACGCGCCGCGGAACTGGTCCTTCAGATCGTGGGCCGCGCGCACGGCGAGCGTCGTACGGCCCGAACCGGGAGCGCCGTGCAGCACGACCACGGTCGAACGGGTCTCGGTACTGGCCCGCGCGGCCTGCACCCACTGCCGGACCCGGGCCATCTCCGTACGTCGCCCCGCGAACGGGCCGTCCGCATCGGGCAGTTGCCCGAACGACTGCTCCAGCACGCTTCTCCTGCGCGCCGCCGCGCTCTTGTCGGTACGGCGCAGCTGGGGCGCGCCCTTCTTCGCGCCGGCGCTCGTGCTCGCGCTCAGGACGCGCTGCTGGTCCAGGAACGGGCGGATGCCGCGCACCTCCAGGGCGGTCAGCCATTGGAGCCGCAGCTGTTCGGGACCGCCGGGCTGGCCCAGCGCCCCGGCACGGTGGTGGGCAGCCGGGAAGTGGGCGGCGGTCACCTTCAGGACGGTGGCCGCCGCGCCGACGACGCCCACCGTGACACCGGCGCCGAGGGCGGTGCCGGCGCCCGTGCCGAGGGCCAGGTCGGCGACGGCCGCCGCGACCGCGGCCACGCCCGCGACCATCAGGGGGGTTCCGGCGCCCTCCTTGGCGTACCGCTGCGCGAAGGTGACCTGACCGGCCCCGGCCTCGTCGAGGGCACGGGTGTAGGCCTCGTACTCCTCGGCGGCCGCCTGAGCCATGGCGTCGAGCGCGCCGCGCGCCCGCGAGAGCAGTACGCCGCCGTCCGTACGGCCGCCCGACCGCCGGACCTCTTCCTCCACCGCCCTCGCCAGCAGTCGCTCGGCCTCCACCCGATGGCCGTCCCGCATGACACGTCCCCCTCGCTCGCAGCAACGGCTTTCCGTGGGTCAAGTGTGCTGCGGAAGGAGCGCGGAGGCGAGAGGGCGCGAAAACGTTGGCGGGGGGCGTGAGTTCGGGGCGGTCGGGGCCGTAGTGGGCGGTGCACGCTGATCTTGAACGTGTGATCGCGGGATTGCGTGACTCATGGGCCTACGAGGCGTTGTACGAGACGACGCTAAGACTTGCGTTCTCATCTGGCTCTGGTGTTCGTGACGAGGAGGTCCGGTGCAGCTGCGCTACGCGTTGAGGAGGCCAATTCGGTACCTACTTCCCCCGTCCCGTGGGACGCCAGTGGAAGGGAGCCGGTCAGAGATGAGTGAGCCGGTTTGCGTCGATCCCTGAGGAGACTCCTTAGGGTGGAGTCGTAGCGGTCGGGCGGAGAGTGCCTGGTCAATCCCGGGGAAGGTGCATCCACAAAGTGTCCAACCGACTGGCCCACGAGACGTCTCCCTACCTTCTCCAGCACGCCGACAACCCCGTCGACTGGTGGCCTTGGTCGGAAGAGGCCTTCGAAGAGGCGCGCAGGCGGGATGTGCCGGTGCTGCTCAGCGTCGGCTATTCGAGTTGTCACTGGTGTCACGTCATGGCTCGCGAGTCCTTTGAGGACGAGGCGACGGCGGCGTACCTCAATGATTGTTTCGTGAGCGTCAAGGTCGACCGCGAGGAGCGACCTGACGTGGACGCGGTGTACATGGAAGCGGTACAGGCCGCTACTGGTCAGGGTGGCTGGCCTATGACGGTGTTCCTCACGCCGGACGCTGAACCGTTTTATTTTGGAACGTACTTCCCGCCCGCCCCCCGCCACGGCATGCCCTCCTTCCGTCAGGTCCTGGAAGGCGTACGGGCCGCGTGGGCCGACCGGAGGGACGAGGTCGCCGAGGTCGCCGGGAAGATCGTGCGGGACCTGGCCGCGCGGGAGCTGACGTACGGCCCGATGGAGGTGCCGGGCGAGGAGGAGATCGCGCAGGCGCTGCTGGGGCTCACCCGGGAGTACGACGCCTCCCGCGGCGGGTTCGGCGGGGCGCCCAAGTTCCCGCCCTCCATGGTCATCGAGTTCCTGCTGCGGCACCACGCCCGGACCGGCTCCGAGGGTGCCCTGCAGATGGCGCGGGACACCTGCGAGCGCATGGCCCGCGGTGGCATCTACGACCAGCTCGGGGGCGGGTTCGCGCGGTACTCGGTCGACCGGGACTGGGTTGTGCCCCACTTTGAGAAGATGCTCTACGACAATGCTCTTTTGTGCCGCGTCTATGCCCATCTCTGGCGCGCCACCGGCTCCGAGCTGGCGCGCCGGGTCGCCCTGGAGACCGCCGACTTCATGGTGCGCGAGCTGCGGACGAACGAGGGCGGGTTCGCCTCCGCGCTCGACGCCGACAGTGAGGACGGCAGCGGCAGGCATGTCGAGGGTGCCTACTACGTGTGGACCCCGGACCGGCTCGCCGAGGTGCTCGGGGACGACGACGCGCAGCTTGCCGCGCACTACTTCGGCGTCACCGACGCGGGCACCTTCGAGCACGGGCAGTCCGTCCTGCAGCTTCCGCAGTACGAGGGTGTGTTCGACGCCGACCGGGTCGAGTCCATCAGGCGGCGGCTCCTCGACGCGCGCTCCACGCGCCCCGCTCCCGGCCGTGACGACAAGGTGGTCGCCGCCTGGAACGGGCTCGCCGTGGCCGCGCTCGCCGAGACCGGCGCGTACTTCGAGCGCCCCGACCTCGTCGAGGCCGCGCTCGCCGCCGCCGACCTCCTCGTACGGCTGCACCTCGACGACCACGCACGGCTCTCCCGGACCAGCAAGGACGGGCAGGTCGGAGGCAACGCAGGCGTGTTGGAGGACTACGCGGACGTCGCCGAAGGGTTCCTCGCGCTCGCTTCCGTCACCGGAGAGGGCGTCTGGCTCGAATTCGCCGGGTTCCTGCTCGACCATGTGCTGACCTCGTTCACCGACGAGGAGTCGGGCGCCCTGTACGACACGGCGGTTGACGCCGAACAGCTCATCCGGCGGCCCCAGGACCCCACCGACAACGCCACCCCGTCCGGGTGGAGCGCGGCCGCCGGGGTCCTGCTCGGGTATGCGGCCCACACCGGCTCCGCACGCCATCGCACCGCAGCCGAGCGGGCGTTGGGTGTGGTGAAGGCCCTCGGGCCGCGTGCGCCTCGCTTCATCGGGTGGGGGCTCGCGACGGCCGAAGCGCTGCTCGACGGGCCGCGGGAGATCGCCGTCGTGGGTCCGGCCGCCGGCCATCCGGGCACAAGGGCCCTGCACCGCACGGCACTTCTGGGCACGGCGCCGGGCGCGGTCGTCGCCGTGGGGACTCCGGACAGTGACGAACTGCCGTTGCTGGCCGACCGTCCCCTCGTCGGCGGTGAACCGACCGCTTACGTCTGTCGCAACTTCACCTGCGACGCCCCAACGACCGACGCGGACCGCCTCCGGGCGGCGCTGAGCGGCTGAAACACCAGGCGAAAGCGGTTGCAGAACCAGGTCGAATGGGCTTGTGTTCGGATACTTCGGACTACGCGGGTGACCGATCGGAAACAGTCTATTTATCGGAAGTGCTCCCGGGCTTCACATTTTCCCCCTAGTCTCTGCACGGGGACGCGACGGGGGTCGCTCGCACTGGTCGAGTGACGCCCCTGTCGCGACAGGGGGTTTCGGAGATCTGGGGGGATCTTTGCTGACGTCTGTCTTCATCGCTGTCGTTTCGTTCGCCCTGTTCTGGATGGCGGCGTTCACCTTGTGGTGGCAGATGCACGCGTGGCGCACGCCCGAGGTGCTGGCCTCCACCCGGTTCAGCAGACCGGACGGGGACGAGCACGTCTCCTTCTCGCTGTTGCTGCCGGCGAGACACGAGCAGGCCGTGCTCGACCACACCGTCCAGCGCCTGCTGGAATCCACACACACGGACTTCGAGATCATCGTCATCGTCGGGCACGACGACCCGGAGACCACCGAGGTGGCCCGGAAGGCGGCGGACCGCGACCCGCGCGTCCGCGTCGTCGTCGACACCCACGAGAAGAAGAACAAGCCGAAGGCCATGAACACGGCGCTGCCGCACTGCCGCGGCGACGTCGTCGGGGTCTTCGACGCCGAGGACCAGGTCCACCCGGAGCTGCTGGCCCATGTCGACCACGCGTTCCGCTCCACCGGCGCGGACGTCGTCCAGGGCGGCGTGCAGCTCATCAACTTCCACTCCAGCTGGTACAGCCTGCGCAACTGCCTGGAGTACTTCTTCTGGTTCCGGTCGCGGCTCCACCTGCACGCCCAGAAAGGGTTCATTCCGCTCGGCGGCAACACCGTCTTCGTACGGACGGGCGTCCTGCGCGACGCCGGCGGGTGGGATCCCCACTGCCTGGCCGAGGACTGCGACCTGGGCGTCCGGCTGTCCAGCGCCGGCAGAAAGGTCGTCGTCGCGTACGACTCCGAGATGGTCACCCGCGAGGAGACCCCCAGCAGCCTGATGTCGCTGATGAAGCAGCGCACCCGCTGGAACCAGGGCTTCCTCCAGGTCTACCGGAAGCGGGACTGGAAGCAACTGCCCGGCTTCGGCCAGCGGTTGCTCGCCCGCTACACCCTCATGACGCCCTACCTTCAGGCGGTCTCGGGTGTGGTCATCCCGCTCAACGTGGCCATCGCGCTCTTCCTCGACGTGCCGGTGGGCATCGCCTTCGTCACCTTCCTGCCGGCCGTCACCGCTCTCGTCACCTTCGTCTTCGAGATCGTCGGACTGCACGACTTCGGCAAGCAGTACGGCCTGCGTGTCGGCTTCGGCCACTACCTCAAGCTCATCGTGGGTGGGCCCTTCTACCAGGTGCTCCTCGCCGGGGCAGCCGTCCGCGCCGTATGGCGTGAGCAACGCGGCCGCACCGACTGGGAGTTGACCAGCCACGTCGGTGCACATCTCGCGCACGTGAACCGAGAGGACGTTCCTGCGTGACCTCCACCCTTCCCGCGGTGACCGGAGCCAAGGTCCCCGCGCAGCGGACAGCTGTGCCATCACCCGGTTCGACCCGTCGAACAACATCGCCGGAGCGCCTGCGCGGCTCGCGCCCCGACCTCGTCCTGTGCGCTGTCCTCCTGGTGGCGATCCTCGTCGTCCAGGGCTGGAACATCGCCGACTACCCGACCCTCAGCGACGACGAGGGCACCTACCTCGCCCAGGCCTGGGCCGTCCAGGAGGGCCGGGGCCTCGCCCACTACACGTACTGGTACGACCACCCGCCGCTCGGCTGGATCCAGATAGCCGTGCTGACCTGGATCCCGGCGCACTTCGCCCCCGGGTCGATGACCGTCGGCTCGATGCGGGCGACGATGCTGGTGATCAGCGCGGTCAGCGCCGTCCTCGTCTACGTCCTCGCGCGCCGCCTGTCGCTGCCGCGCTGGGCCGCCGGCCTCGGCATGGTCCTGTTCGGGCTCTCCCCGCTGTCGGTGGTCCTCCAGCGGGAGATCTTCCTCGACAACCTCGCGGTGATGTGGACGCTGCTCGCGTTCTGCCTGGCCGCCTCGCCGAGCCGCCACCTCTGGCACCACTTCGGCGCCGGGATCGCGGCCGCGACGGCGGTCCTCACCAAGGAGACGATGCTCATCGTGCTGCCCGCGGTGATGGTCACCATGTGGCGGCACAGCCACCGCGACACCAGGAAGTTCGCCCTCACCGGCGCCATCACCGCGTGCGCGCTCATCGGTGTCTCGTATCCGCTGCTCGCCCTGCTCAAGGGAGAGCTGTTCCCGGGCCCGGGACACGTCTCGCTCTGGGACGGGATCGAGTACCAGATGACCCGACCCGGCTCGGGCTTCGTCCTCGACCCGGGCTCCGGCTCCTACGCGGTGCTCCAGTCGTGGCTGTACTACGACCGGGTGCTGCCCGTCGGCGGACTCGCCGCCGCGCTGCTGCTCCTGGTCACCTGGCGCTGGTCGGTGACCGCGCGGGCGCTCGCCGGACCCGCGCTCGCCGTGGCGATCCTCGCCGCGATGGCCCTGCGGCCCGGCTACCTGCCCGCGATGTACGTCATCCAGGCGCTGCCGTTCCTCGCCCTGGTCCTCGCGGGCGGCACCGGGAGCGTCGCCCACGCGGTACTGCGCCGTGGGCGGCGCACGGACGAGCGCACGTACCTCACCTGGGGGCGGTACGCGGTGGCGGCGGCGCTCGTGGGCGCCTCGGCCGCGTACGTCGTCCCGCGCTGGTACGACGGCAACCGCACCGCGGTGACCGCCGACGCCAACGCCCCCTACCGGGCCGCCGCCGAGTGGCTGGGCAGCGAGGTGGACAACCCGGGGAAGGCCCGGGTGCTCGTCGACGACGCGCTCTGGCTCGACCTCGTGCACGAGGGCTACAAGCCGGGCCTCGGCGTCATCTGGTTCTACAAGGCCGACCTCGACCCCGCGGTGACGAAGACGATGCCGCGCGGCTGGCGCGACCTCGACTACGTGGTCGCCTCGCCGACGGTACGGCGCGACGCGGTCGACCTGCCCAACGTCAAGGCCGCGATGGAGCATTCGACGCCGGTCGCCACCTTCGGCACCGGCGAGGACCGGATCGAGATCCGTCAGATCCAGGCCGCGGGAGGCGACCGATGAGCGGCTACGAGTCCACCGTCCCCGACGAGCTGGGCGATCCGGCCGTACGCGGCGCCGAGGTCCCCGAGCCCGGTGCCGTCACCATCGTCGTCCCCACCTTCAACGAGTCCGGCAACGTACGGGAGCTGCTGCGCCGGATCACCGAGTCGGTGCCCGGCAGGCTGCCCTGCGAGGTCGTCTTCGTGGACGACTCCACCGACGACACCCCCGAGGTGATCTCCAAGGTCGCGCAGGACTGCCCGTTCCCCGTCACCGTGCTGCACCGCGACGAACCGGTGGGCGGGCTCGGCGGGGCGGTCGTCGAGGGGATGAAGGCGGCCACGTCCGACTGGATCGTCGTCATGGACGGCGACCTCCAGCACCCGCCGTCCCTGGTGCCGGAGCTGGTGGCGACGGGCGAGCGGGCCGCCGCCGGACTGGTCGTCGCGTCCCGTTACATCAAGGGCGGCAGCCGCGCCGGGCTCGCGGGCAGCTACCGCGTCGCCGTCTCACGCGCGGCGACCTGGCTGACCAAGTCCCTCTTCCCGCGCCGGCTGCACGGCATCAGCGACCCGATGAGCGGCTTCTTCGCCATCCGCCGCAGCGCCGTCACGGCCGCGATCCTCCAGCCGCTCGGCTACAAGATCCTCCTGGAACTGGCCGTGCGCAGCCGTCCGCGCCAGGTCACCGAGGTGCCGTTCGTCTTCCAGGACCGGTTCGCGGGGGAGTCCAAGTCGACCGCGTGGGAGGGCCTGCGGTTCCTGCGCCACCTCGCCGGGCTGCGCACCGCCTCGCCCGTCGCCCGCATGGTGGCCTTCGGTCTGATCGGCGCCACCGGCTTCGTACCGAACCTGCTCGGCCTGTACGCACTCACCGCGCTCGGCATTCACTACCTACCGGCCGAGATCCTCGCCAACCAGCTGGGGGTGGCCTGGAACTTCTGCCTCGTCGAGCACCTGCTGTTCAGAGAACGGCGCCGGCACCGGGCCCGCTGGGACCGTGTCGGCCGCTTCGCCCTGCTCGCCAACGCCGATCTCGTGCTGCGCATCCCGCTGATCGCGCTGCTGGTCGGCCAGTTCGGGATGGGCGTGCTGCCCGCCACCGCGCTCGCACTGGTGACGACGTTCGTCCTGCGCTTCGCCGGCACCGAAGCGCTGGTCTATCTGCCGCGCAGGAACAAGGCCGGGCGCGGGAGCCGCACACCAAGGAGCCGCACACCAAGGAGAACCGCATGAGAGTTCGGGTCGGACCGAAACTCCGGATGAGACCGACGCGGAGAACATCGTTGCTGGGCGTGGGCGCGCTCGCCGCGGGCCTGCTGCTCGCCGTACCCCAGCCCGCGTCCGCCGCCAACCTGGTGAAGAACCCCGGCTTCGAGACCGCCGGCACCGGTGACATGCCCTACTGCTGGGAGAAGTCCGGCTGGGGCGACAACGACGTCACCTACTCCACCGTCGCCGACGCCCACTCCGGCTCCAGGGCCATGAAGGTCGAGCTGACCCGGCGCGTCGACGGCGACCGCAAGGTGCTGATCACCGAGTCGACCGAGTGCGCACCGGTGGTCACGGTGGGCAGGCAGTACGACCTGTCGCTCTGGTACAGGTCGACCACCCCCGACACCGCGGTCACCCTCTTCCGGCACGACGCCACGGCGGGCTGGCAGTACTGGACCGACCTCAAGACGCTGGAGCAGGCGGGCACCTGGACCCGGGCCTCGGTGCGCACGCCGGTCGTCCCGGCCGGCACCGACCGCATCACCTGGGGCGTCTCGGTGTACGGCACCGGGTCCGTGACCACCGACGACTACACGATGGAACAGGTCGCCGACCCCGTCCCCGAGCCGACCTGCACGGGCACGGCCGAGGAGTGCGCGAACGGCAAGTGGGACGTCCTGCCCACGCAGAACCCCGTCCGCTCCATGCACTCGGTCGTCCTCAGGAACGGCAAGGTGTTGCTGATCGCGGGCTCGGGCAACAGCGAGACGATGTTCGAGGCGGGCACGTTCACCTCGGCGGTCTACGACCCGGTGGCCGGCACGTACAAGGTCATCCCCACGCCCAAGGACATGTTCTGCGCCGGGCACGTCCAGCTCGACGACGGGCGTGTGCTCGTGATGAGCGGCAACAAGGCGTACCCGGTCGCGGGCGGGCACGGCTACGAGGGCTACAAGGACTCGTACGTCTTCGACCCGGTCACCGAGGCCTACAGCAAGACCAACGACATGAACGACGGCCACTGGTACCCGTCGGCCACCGCACTCGGCAACGGTGACGTCATCTCGTTCGGCGGGCTGCGCGAGGACTCCTCCGGTTCGGTGACCACCGAGCTGTGGTCGGACGCCGAGCAGCAGTGGCAGCCGCTGTGGAAGGTCAACCAGACCTGGTCGTTCTGGGGCCTGTACCCGTCGATGATCCTCATGCAGGACGGGCGGCTCTTCTACTCGGGCAGCCACGTCTTCGGCAACAACATCCCCGGCACCGGCTCGGCGGTCTACGACTACGACGCGAACACGGTCACCCAGATCCCCGGCCTGCAGAACAAGGACGAGCGCGACCAGTCCGCGAGCGTGCTGCTGCCCCCGGCCCAGGACCAGAAGGTCCTCACGATCGGCGGCGGCAACATCGACTCCAACCCCGAGGCGAACCGCCTCACCGACGTCATCGACCTGAAGGCCGCGAACCCCTCGTACGTCGCGGGCCCGCCGCTGCCGCAGGGCACCGTCGACGTCGGTGCCGGTCCGGTCCCGCAGACCGGCAGCCAGGGCAAGATGTACGTCTCCGCCGTACTCCTGCCGGACGGCAAGGTCCTGGAGACGGGCGGCGCGCTGCACAACCGGGCCGATCCGGTGTACGAGTCGTCGATCTACGACCCGGCGACGAACACCTTCGACCCGGTGGCCGCCGATCCCGAGGCCCGTGGCTACCATTCGTCCGCGTTCCTGCTGCCCGACGGCCGGGTGATGGCGACGGGCGACAACCCGGGCAACGGCACGTGGAACCACGACGTGTCCCTCTACACGCCGCCGTACCTCCTCAAGGGCCCACGCCCGACGATCACCTCGGTCATCGACACCGAGTGGCAGTACGGCGACACGCAGCGCATCACTGTCGACCGTCCCATCGCCAAGGCGGAGCTGATCCGTCCGGCCGCGGTGACGCACTCCTCCGACCCGAACCAGCGCTTCGTGGACCTGCCCCTGTCGGTGGACGGCAACAACGTCGACCTGAATGTGACGAGCAACCCCAATCTGGCGCCGCCCGGCTGGTACATGCTCTTCGCGGTCGACGCGAACGGTGTGCCGTCGGTGGCGAAATGGGTCCACCTCCAGGGCCCGTCGGCGCTGGCCGCGGCCACCACGCCCGATGCCCACGTCCACTCCTTCGCCGACTCCCTGACGGGCAAGGTCACGGGCCCCGGCAAGAAGCGCACGTCCCAGAAGGTCAGCACCACGATCTCCGGCTGCGACCGCCACTACGGCTCCGCCAACGTGTGTGTGCCGACGGCCTTCCCGCCGGAGGTCAAGGACACGACGAAGGCGCGTTGTACATGGCTGAAGGAGCACGACTACGGGCGCCTGAAGGTGAACGGAAAGGATGATCCCCTCGGGCTGGACCCGAACGGGGACGGGCTGGCGTGCGGAAGGGCGGATGTGAGGAAGCGATAACGTCCCGTCAGGGGGCCGGCTCTTTTTCCGCTACCCGAATTCCTCGACGGCGCGCACCACGATCGTCTCCAGCTGATCGTGGTGCGCGCCCTTCCAGTACGCCCGCCCGCACTCCTGGCACTGCGCGAACACGTCGTACGACCGCTGCGTCCCGCCCTCCAGCTGGTCCACGACGTCGTCCTTCGCCGCCTCCTTGAGGAGCCCGTTGCAGGCGGTGCACCGCGTCCAGGGCCGCAGCTCGGGTGCGAACCGGTCCAGTACGTCCCGGAGTTGCTCATCCGGGCGTGTGCTGTACACGAACGCCCCGGCCCACAGTTCGCGGCGCCGCAGCAGCCCCCGGTCCCGGCTGAGCATGACGCGCCGCTCGGCGGCGGAGCGCGCCGCGAGGGCGGGGTCGCCGATGTCGGTGGACTCGTAGGCCGCGTCGACGCCGAGGAGGCGCAGCCGGCGGGCGAGGGTGCCGAGGTGGACGTCGAGGAGGAAGCGGAGCGGGGCGCCGGGGACACGCTGGGGGCGAGGGACGGGCCGCACCTCCACGGTCTCGCCCGGACCGGGGACGTGGGAGACCGGTACCTCACGGCCGTCGACCACCAGCGCGCCGACCTCGGTCAGGGGGGCGCCCAGTGACTCGATGACGTGGCCGAGCGTCGAGACGCCGTCGGTGACGACCTTCGTGGCGCCCCTCCGTCGCCCCTGCGGGAGGAAGAGTCCCAGCTCGGGGGCGAACTCGACGTGGATCTCCGGTCCGTTCACCCGGTCAGGATGTCATGGCTGTGGTGCGGCAGGCCCGTGTATTTCGGGTGCCCCGGGGGCCTCGCCGGGTGGAACGCCCGGGCCATGGTCCGGGCCGTCGTCCGGTGGCCGGCGGGCAAGGTCTCTGAAAGTGCTGAGGGTGCGGTCGACCAGGTTGAGCACGTCGTCCCGGTAGTCGCGTTCGGCCCAGTAGAGCACCGCTTCGAGGAGGGCGGACACCAGCCCCATCGCGTAGACCCGTACCTCCAGGTCGTCCGGGGCGCGTCCGGTGCGGTCCGCGATCGCCCGGCACAGCAGGCGACCCGTGACGGACATGCTCTCCATGGCGCGGGAACGCACCGCGGGCACCGACACCATCAGCCCGGTGCGGAGCTTCATCTCCTCGTGTACGTAGTCCGGGGTGTCGGCCACCTGCATGGCCATCGATCGCCGGATCGCCCACCGCACCGACTCCAGCACCGGCTCGTCCGCGGGACGCGACCGCAGCAGGTCCTCCACCAGGACGTCGTACTCGTCCGTGATGATGATGTCCTCCTTGGTGGGGAAGTACCGGAAGACGGTGCTGGGAGAGACCTCGGCCTCCTCGGCGATCTGCTCGACGGTCGTCGCCTCGTACCCCTGTTCCTTGATGAGCCGATAGGTGGCGTCCCTGATCGCGGTCCGTGTCTTGAGCTTCTTCCGCTCCCGCAGGCTCAGCCGGCGCTCCGCCTCCGGGAGTCGCCGGGCCGCGTCCGGAACAGGGGTTCGTGCCGTGGTCATGTCCTTCATTGTCGGCCATGGGCCTGCCGGGGAGCCAGATCCGGAGTTTCGCCGTCCATCGCCGGGGCCGGTTCGGGGGCTTCGCCCGGTCGCTGGTTCGGCAGCAGTACCGCCGTCAGGAGGGCGGCCACCAGGGCCGCGATGCCGCAGACGACGAGGACCGTGGACATGCCGTCCACGTACGCGGAGTCGGCGGAGCGGGCGAGGGCCGGCAGTCCGAGCTGTTCGGCGACCGCGTGGGCGCCGGTCAGTGAGGCACGCGCCGCGTCGGCCGCCTCGGCCGGGAGGCGGGCGGTGTCGACGCGGTCGCCGTAGGTCCCGGCGACCAGGCTGCCGAGCAGCGCGATGCCGATCGCGCCGCCCACCTGGCGCAGCGTCATCAGCAGACCGGAACCACTGCCCGCCTCCTCGGCGGGAATACCGCCGAGCGCGGCGTCCATCGCGGGCACCATCGCGAGACCGAAGCCCATGCCCGCGACCGTCAGCCACAGCGCGGTGAACCCGTAGCCGCCGCCGGTCTCGGTGCGCGAGCCGAGCAGCGCGGCGAAGCACAGCACCGCCAGGCCTGCGGTGACGACCGGGCGGGGACCCGCGCGCACCACCAGGAGTGTGCTCAGCCGCGCGGAGACCATCAGGCCGCCCATCATCGGCAGCAGCCGCAGTCCGGTGCCGAACGCGTCGGTGCCGCCGACCTCCTGGAGGTAGGTCGGCAGCATGAACAGCAGACCGGAGAAGACGAACGTGCCGAGCGTCGCGGCCAGGGTGTTGAACAGGAAGCCGCGGTGCCTCAGGAGCCGGATGTCGAGCATCGGCCGTACGGCGCGCCGCTCCCGTACGACGAGGGCGGCGAGCAGCAGAGCGGACAGCGTGAACGAGCCGATGACCTCGGGGCTGCCCCAGCCGCGCCCGGGCGCCTCGATGATGCCGAAGACCAGTGCGCCGAGGCCGAGGGCGCTGTACGCGGTGGACAGTACGTCGACCTTGGGCGAGGAGGGGTCGCGGGACTCGGGGAGCAGGAAGACGCAGGCGGCGATGCCGATCGCGACCATCGGCACGTTGATCAGGAAGATCGAGCCCCACCAGTAGTGGTCGAGCAGCACACCGCCGACGAGCGGTCCGAGCGGCATGCCCGCCGCCATCGAGGCGGTGACGGCGGCGACGGCCTTGCTGCGTTCCTCGGGGCCGAACATCGACGGCAGTACGGACAGTCCGAGCGGGATCACCAGCGCGGCGCCCACACCCATCACTGCGCGGGCGGCGATGACCGGCCCGGGTGTGTCGACGAGGGTGCCGAACACGGCGCCGGCGAGGAACACGCCGAGTCCCGCGATCAGCATCCTGCGCCGCCCGAAGCGGTCGCCGAGCAGTCCGGCGGGCAGCATCAGCGCCGCGAACACCACGATGTACGCGTCCACGATCCACTGGAGTTCGCCCGTACTCGCTCCGAGCTGCCCGGCCATCGTCGGGAGCGCGACGTTCAGGATCGTCATGTCGAAGCCGAGCACGAGCATGCTGGCGACCAGTGCGCCGAGGGCCCACCAGCGGCGGGGATCACGGCGCTGGTCCTGTGCGTGCGTGACAGTAGCCATGAAATGAGAGTAACTCTCAAAAGATGGTGAGTGTCAATGTGGAGGGCGGTCGCTCACTGTCATGGCCGGCGCCGCCCTGACATGCGAAATGGCCGCGGCTTCGAAGCCGCGGCCACTGAGGAGGAACTGTTCGGGAGGAGGGGGCGTCCGGAAGGGGCGTCTGGAGGGTCAGGCGTGCTGATAGGCCACCAGTGAGATGCCCACGTAGTGCACGACGAACGCAGCGAGGGTGAAGGAGTGGAAGACCTCATGGAAGCCGAACCAGCGCGGTGACGGGTTCGGGCGCTTCATCCCGTAGATCACGCCACCCGCGCTGTAGAGGAGGCCGCCGACGATCACCAGGACGAGGACGGCGATCCCTCCGGTGCGCAGGAAGTCGGGGAGGAAGAAGACGGCGGCCCAGCCCATCGCGATGTAGCAGGGGGTGTAGAGCCAGCGTGGGGCCCCGATCCAGAACACGCGGAAGACGATGCCCGCCAGCGCGGCACCCCAGATGCCCCACAGTAGCCACTGTCCCTTGCTGTCGGGCAGGAGCAGCAGGGTCAGCGGTGTGTAGGTGCCCGCGATGATCAGGAAGATGTTGGCGTGGTCCAGGCGGCGCAGCACGGCGTCCATGCGCGGGCTCCAGTCGCCCCTGTGGTAGAGAGCGCTGACTCCGAAGAGCAGGCAGGCCGTCAGGACGTAGATACCGCAGGCCATGCGTGCCCGCGGCGAGCTCGCGAGCGCGGTGAGCACCAGGCCCGCGACGATCACGGCCGGGAACATGCCCGCGTGCAGCCAGCCGCGGAGTCTCGGCTTGACCGGATGCGACGAGGAGAGCGCGGCAGGACCGCGGTCGGCGACCGGCGTGTCCGTGTGCGCGTCGGAGGCGGACGCAGTCATGTCCGCATCGTACCTACGCAGCCGTAAGTGATGTATCAGTCTGACCGGTTGGGCGCCCAGGAGTGGCGATGTTCTCATGGCGGGCCCGAATTCGGGATACCCGTGGTGAAGCGCCCGTGACGCGTCGAAACCAGGTGGGCGAATTCTACCAAGTGGTGATGCTCACGCCGCTCAGGTGTGAGGCCCACTGGACATATGCGCAGATGCGTCGGATGATCAAATGAGTGCGGTCGGCACCGGATGAGCGCCAAGCGGTCCAGACCGTGAAGCATCCGGGTCGCGGCCCCCAAGGGGCACCCAACAAAAAATCCCTCGTTTTAGGAGCAATCGTGGCGCGCGACATCGCGGCTCCCCCGAATACCGTCCCCACCAGCCACCAGGAACTGGTCGCGTGGGTGGACGAGATAGCCGAACTGACGCAGCCGGACAACGTGGTCTGGTGTGACGGATCCGAAGCCGAGTACGACCGGCTCTGTGCGGAGCTTGTCGAAAAGGGCACCTTCAAGAGGCTCGACCCGATCAAGCGCCCCAACTCCTACTACGCGGCCTCCGACCCGACCGATGTCGCCCGGGTCGAGGACCGCACGTTCATCTGCTCCGAGCGGGAGGAGGACGCCGGCCCGACCAACCACTGGAAGGCCCCCGCCGAGATGCGGCAGGTGTTCCAGGGCAGCGACGGGGACGGTGGCATCTTCCGGGGCTCGATGCGGGGGCGGACGATGTACGTCGTGCCGTTCTGCATGGGCCCGCTGGGCTCGCCGCTCTCCGCGATCGGCGTCGAGATCACCGACTCCGCGTACGTGGCGGTGTCCATGCGCACCATGACCCGTATGGGACAGCCGGTGCTGGACGAGCTGGGCTCCGAGGGCTTCTTCGTGCGTGCCGTGCACACGCTCGGGGCGCCGCTGGAGCCGGGCCAGGCGGACGTGCCCTGGCCGTGCAACAGCACCAAGTACATCTCGCACTTCCCCGAGACCCGCGAGATCTGGTCGTACGGCTCCGGCTACGGCGGCAACGCGCTGCTCGGCAAGAAGTGCTACGCCCTGCGCATCGCGTCCGTGATGGCGCGGGACGAGGGCTGGCTGGCCGAGCACATGCTGATCCTCAAGCTCACCCCGCCCACCGGTGAGCCGAAGTACGTGGCTGCGGCCTTCCCCTCGGCGTGCGGCAAGACGAACCTCGCCATGCTGGAGCCGACGATCTCCGGCTGGACGGTCGAGACGATCGGCGACGACATCGCCTGGATGCGGTTCGGCGAGGACGGGCGTCTGTACGCCATCAACCCCGAGGCGGGCTTCTTCGGGGTCGCGCCCGGCACGGGCGAGCACACCAACGCCAACGCGATGAAAACGCTGTGGGGCAACTCGGTCTTCACGAACGTCGCGCTCACCGATGACAACGACATCTGGTGGGAGGGCATGACGGAGGAGACCCCGGCGCACCTCACGGACTGGAAGGGCAACGACTGGACGCCGTCCTCGGACACCCCGGCGGCCCACCCCAACGCCCGCTTCACCGTCCCGGCCTCGCAGTGCCCGATCATCGCGCCCGAGTGGGAGGACCCGAAGGGCGTGCCGATCTCGGCGATCCTGTTCGGTGGCCGTCGCGCCACTGCGGTGCCGCTGGTGACGGAGTCCTTCGACTGGAACCACGGCGTGTTCCTCGGCGCGAACGTGGCGTCGGAGAAGACCGCGGCGGCCGAGGGCAAGGTCGGCGAGCTGCGCCGCGACCCCTTCGCGATGCTCCCCTTCTGCGGCTACAACATGGGCGACTACATGGGCCACTGGGTCGATGTCGCCAAGGGCAAGGACCCGGCCGCGCTGCCGAAGATCTACTACGTCAACTGGTTCCGGAAGAACGACGAGGGCAAGTTCGTCTGGCCGGGCTTCGGTGAGAACAGCCGCGTCCTGAAGTGGATCGTGGACCGGCTGGCCGGCCGGGCCGAAGGTGTCGAGACCCCGATCGGCATCCTGCCGACGAAGGAGGCCCTCGACACGAACGGACTCGACCTGTCCGACTCGGACCTGGCCTTCCTCCTCACCGTCGACAAGGAGGTGTGGCGTGAGGAGGCCGGGCTGGTTCCCGACCACCTCAACACCTTCGGCGATCACACGCCCAAGGAACTGTGGGACGAGTACCACGCCCTGGTGCAGCGCCTGGGCTGACGCCCCCTCGCTCCGTGGCCGGCTATGACCCGCCCTGACCTGCGATGTCACCTTGGCCGGTCGCGGTGACGCAACACCGGGAAACCCGGGGCTCGTACAAAGGCGTGCGAGCCCCGGGGTGGGCCCCGGCGTTTGAAGAGCGGGGGCGGCGGGGCGAGGCAACCGCCACCGCCACCGCCAAGCGCCCCGCTACCCCGACCGGCCCTCCAGATAGCGCGTGTGCGACTCCTGCCTCCGGGCCTCGGTGTCCCGCAGTGCGGCCGCCAGCCTCGTGAGCTCCTCCTGGAGTGCGGAGAGCTGGCGCTCCAGGTGATGCTCGGGCGGATCCGTCCCCGGCGACAGCCGGGTCCACCACCGGGTCCGTACGAAGGTGTCGACCGCCTCGGGTACGTCTTGCCGCACGGCCCTGGACAGGGCGTGCATGCCCTCCGGGTCCTGCGCGAGGACCTCGGCGACCCAGCCGGGGTCGAGGAGGGCCGTGAGCAGGTCGGTCAGCTCGGCGAGACGGCCGGAGGCGGCGGGCGGCAGTTCGATGTCCGCCAGATAGTCGCGGAGCCGGCCGAAGTCGGCGCGCACCTCGTCGAGCTGGGCGGACGGGTCCGGGAAGTCCGGCAGGGGCGGGCGTTCGGGCGGGGCGATCAGGGCGCCCGCGCCGTACAGGCCGACGACCACGACCGGCCAGTACACGCCCGCGACTCCGGTGAAGGTCAGCGCGAGCCCGACGAGCCCGAGGGCGCTGCCGGTGAGGTTCTTGCGGGACTCGACGTACCCGAGGAACTTACTGGTAGCCACGGATCTCCTCGAAGGCGCCGTCCAGTGAGCCCTGCTGGGCGTCGAAGAGGCGGCCGCCGGTCAGGTCGGCGATGTGCTCCAGTTCCGCCCGGTCGGAGTCGCCGAAGAGGATGGGGAAGACGGGGATGTCCCGCTGGTGGCCGGTGAGCCGGGCGTAGAAGTCGTCGAACTCCTCCGGGCCCGCGCCCGCCGTGTTCTCGCCGTCCGTCATCAGCACGACCGACGTGAACGTGTCCCGGTCGGCTGCGCCGAGGCGCTCGTACGCCTTCTCCAGCGAGGTGTAGATCGCTGTGTCGCCGGAGGCACTGAGCCTGCGGGTGTCCGCACGGATGCCGTCGAGCCCGGCCCCCGGGTCCTCGGGCCGTACGACATGGGTGCGCACGGACTTCACCTCCGACCCGAACGGCATCAGCGTCACCTCCTCCCGGTCCCGGAACTCGCTGGTCAGCTCGGTGAGAGCGGTCTTCAGCCGGTCGAGGCGCTCGCCCTCCATGGAGCCCGAGGTGTCCAGGACGTACACGGTGCGGGAGGGGCGGCGCAGCTCGTTGTCGTACGCGTCGAGGAGCCCGTCGGCGACGGAACGGGCGCCCGGGAAGGGCAGTTCGCGCCGTCTGCCGCTGTCGAGCCCCGGCCCGAGCGGCACGGAGGCGACGACCGGGCGGCGCAGGGTGCGGTCGGTGATGAGCCGCTGGATCTCCGGGGTGCGCAGGGCCTCGGTGAGACGGCGGACGTCGTCGCGGACCTCCTGGCCCGTGGACGCGAGCGAGGAGAGCGGGTAGTCGGCGGTGACCACCCCGTCACGCGGGCGGATCACCGTCAGGTCCTTGCGGGCCTTCAGTACCGACTCGTAGTTGAGCAGCGCGTCGACGTCACCGCGCCGGTCGTACGCCTGAGCCAGCCAGCCCGACGACCCCGACGTCAGCTGCTGCCCCTTGAAGAACTCCTTCAACTTCGGTGTGGCTTTCTCCACGTCCGCGTCGGTGAGCGCGGACTGGGCTCCGGACAGGCCCGACGCCACCGAGATGAGGGTGGAGAAACCGGAGTTGGAGCGGGAGGGGTCCGTCATGCCGTAGGTCAGCTTGCCGTCGGCGACCGCCTCGTCGATGTCCGACCAGGTGACGTCGTCCGGCTTCCAGCCCAACTCCCGTACGGTCCCCGGCTCCACACCGATCGCGACCGGGCTGGACATCACCGGCGTCTCGGACACGATCTGCTTCGCGGCCTCCGGACGCAGGCGCAGATAGTCGTTGGAGGAGAGCCAGAGAGCGTCGTACCTCTCCTTGGCCCTGCCCTCGGCGAGCAGGTCGACCGCGTCGAGGGTGCCCGTGTAGGTGGGGCGGACCTTGATGCCAGTGTCTTTCTCCACCTGCTCGAACACCGCTGTCATGTCGGCGAGTTCGCTGGAGGCGAGAACGCGGAGGGTGCCGGGGACGGGCTTGCCCGGGTCGCTGGGTGCCTGCTCCTCGGCCGTGCAGGCGGTGAGGAGGGCCGCCGCCGCGGCGAGAGTGACGGCGAGCGCTGTCGTACGTCCTTTCGTACGTCCTCTTTGCCGTGTTCTCGGCCGTGTTCCGCGCGTCATCCGAGCCCTCCCTCCAGCGCGCCCTGCGAGCGGCTGCGCTCCAGGTACGCCGTGGCGTGCTGGAGTTCGGAGGTGAGGGACTCGACGGTGGCGGCCATCGTCTCGGTGGCCTGGACCTTGTAGGTGTCGATGGCGTCGAGGGTGCGGTAGATCTGCTGGAAGGCGGAGCGCAGGGTCTCCGCGCCCACGGCCGGGTCGGCGGCGATGCGCTGGATCTCGCCGCTCTGGGTGGCGAGCATCTCGGCGTTCCCGCGGATCAGGTCCTCGGTCGTGCCGCGCAGGGCGTTCACCTGGTCGACGACCTTGCGCTGGTTGTCGAGCGCGGAGGCAAGCATGACGGAGATCCGCAGAGCCGAGACCGTGGTCGTGGCGGCCCGGTCGACGCCCTTGATCAGCTCGTCGTTGTTGCGCCGTACGACGGCCATGGCCAGATAGCCCTGGGCACAGACGGCGAGCTGGGTGAGCAGGTCCTGGTGCTTCTGCCGGACAGGGAAGAGCACGTCGGCGCGCAGGGCGTCGGCCTGCACGGGGTCCGTCGTCTCCACGCCCGCGATGTGCTGCTCGACGGCCGTGTCCAGGGCCTGGGTGAGGACGACGTACTCCTGGAGCTTGCCCATGGACTCCCAGAGGCGGACCCGTTCGGTCCCCAACGCGGCGTTGTCGCGGCGGAGTTCGTCCTGCCCGCCGCGCAGCGAGCCCACGATCTTGTTCAACGTGCCCTGCGCCGAGGCGTACTTGGCGACGTGATCGCGTAGCTTGTTGCCGCCCGGCAGCCGGGAGAGGAACCTGCGCCCCTTCGCGGCCGGCAGGTCACGCGGGTCCAGGTCCTCCACCACCCGGCGGAGTTCGACGAGCGAGCCCGCCACCTGCGACTGGGCGTCCTCGCCCTTGGACGGCAGGGAGCGGACGGTGCGCTCCAGCATGCGGTTGGACTGCGCCGCCGCGGTCCGTATCTCACCGGCGCCCAGGGCAGTGATCTCGCCGACCTTGCCGGCGAACTCGGGGGAGCGGGCGTCGAGAGCGGCGAGCCCCCGCACGTACTCGGCGGCCTTGCGCTCCATGTCCGTACGGACCCCGTCGTCGACGGGGACGAGCCCGCCGGCCTTCTCCCGGGGCACGGGAGTGACGGCCTCGGGCGGTGTGAGTATGAAGGTGTCGTTGTCTGTGGTCACGTGCTGCTTCCCCCGTTATCCGCGGGCCCGGCGCGCCAGTTCGTGCAGCACCGCGGAGGTGGGCACGGGCGCCTGCCGGACACCGCTCAGTTCCTGCTTGAGATAGGTGCCGCGGTCGGAAGCGGCCGACGCGAACTCGGTGCCGGCGTCCTGCGGCCGGAAGCCGTGTTGGACGGCCAGCATGCGCAACTCCTGGTCGGTGCCGAGGAGCTCACCGAGCGCGCGGCCGTTCTCGGTGAGCGGTACGACGGTGTGGTCGCTGGTGATGGTGGTGTCCGGATAGAGGACCACCATGTCGCCGGGGCTCTGCCCGTCGTCGTCGAGGAGCGCGGCGATCTGCGACTCGTAGACCAGGACCAGCGGGTTGCCGGCACCGCTGACGAAGTCCCGGAAGACCGCGTCCGTACTGGACTGCTGGGCGCCCTGGACAGCGATCAGCTTGCGCATCAGGGGCGCCACGCGCTCGACGTCGGCGTCGCTCGTCACCAGTCGGCCGCCGGCCGCGACATACGAGGTGGCGGCGAGGTAGAGGGCACCGGAGTTGGAGGTCTCCGGGTCGGTGCTGGAGATGTAGAGGGTGCCGGTCAGCTCCCCGTACTTCTCGGCGCCCTTGAGCTGTTGCCAGGTCCGGTCGCCCCTGGCGGCGTCGAGGTAGGCACCCATCTTCAGCGTGCCGCGGTGCTCGTCGAGGGTGGCGAGCCCGTTCGCGGCCAGCACCTCGGCGGCGTTGCGGTGGGCCACGACGACGAGGGGCGAGTAGAAGGGGCGCGCCAGGGTCTGCTTCACGCCGTACTTCTTCGCGAGCTCGGCGGCGGGCACCTGGCTGGACGGGAAGGCGGCGTCGTACCCCTTGAGGTCGAATCCCTCCATGGCCCAGGACCCGGAGGTCTCGGCCTTCACGGTGTAGCCCTTGGCGGCGAGGGCCTTCACCACGTCCGGATCGGCGAAGAACTCGGCCTTCTCCGATCCGATCACCATGCGCACGGTCTTCGTTGCCGTGCCCGTGTCCTGCTCCTCGCGTCCTGCCACGACGGCCGCCACCACGCCGCCGAGCAACAGGACCGCCAGGACGATTCCTGCGATGCGTCTCACACCGGGGAGAGTGCTCGCGGAAGGCAAAGTTCCCTGTGTGGCCTGGTGAACGCAGGGTGACGAGCCGATCCCGGTATGCAACCGGAGCGCTGCGTTCCGGTCGGTGGCCGATTGTTTTCGGGTTCGGTGGGGTACTCGAAGGCGGCGTAAGGCTGTTGTTTCCCTTCCCGTCCGTTTCCGGCTGGGCTGATGCCGGGCAGGTGCTGGGGGTGGTGGCGACGTGCTGCGACATGGAGCGCCGGGGTTGTGACGGGCCCCGGCGCTTCACCGTGCGGTGGGCTTCGCCGCGTTGTCCCCGCGCGCATGCCGTCCTCGCACACCGGGGCTCGGCCCCACGGGTTTTCCTCGCCCCGCCGTACGCGGTGGTGTGGCGCCCGGTCCGCCTGTTGCTGCGGGTGCACAGGGACCGGGGCCGATCCCCGATCGTGGCACTCCCTGCAGGGGAGGGGAGGTCAGCCGGTGGTGCTCAGCTCGCGCCGGCCGGCCACGGCCAGTGCCGCGCTGTGCGCGTCCATGCGCTCGGCCGCGAGGATCGCCGCCGCCGTGTCGGCGCGGGAGGCGGCGACGACCAGGGCGCGGCCCGCGAGGGCGTGTGCCCGCCGGTGGAGCGCCGAGGTGTGCGGATCGTGGTCGGCGGCGGCCGCCGCCGACCGCACGGGCGGGAGTCCTCCCCGCAACCGGGCCACCTGCCCGGCCAGCCGCTCCGCGGCCGCGTCCAGGTCGTCGGACGGAGCCAGGGTGCGGAGCTCGTCCGTCACGGTCAGCAGCGCCGCGAGATGGCCCGCGAGCTGGATGTCCAACTCCTCCTCACGGGAGCGGTGAGGGAAGTCGGGGGTGGTGCCGGCCATCGTGTGGACCGACTTGGTGCGGATCGGTTCGTACATGGGATGGCCTCCAAGCTCTCCGTGTAACCAGCCTAGCTTAGATTCCGTCTAAAGTTGAGTGCAGTCCGAGAGCTCTGCGAGTGTTGCGTCACGTGCCCGACGGCCTTCGGGAGCCCGTTGCGCTGAGGCGGGCGACCGTTGCCTACGGGCTCGCCGTACGGCAGGTGCAGCCGGTTCTCATAGGCGGGCCGCCCTCGGCCCGGCCGATCTCCCCACTGGTACGTCCATGCCCCGTCGAGATGGACGCGACTGTCGCCGTCGGCCACGACAGCGAGTGGCTGGTTTGGGACAGCCCCGGTGTGTGTCACCTGGGGATCCTTGCCCCTCGAGTGTCCCAAATCTGCCAATTCCCGCCCGCTCTGGACGGGCGTGGGCGACTGTGCCCGGGTGGCCTCAGAGCAGGTGGTGGTACAGGGTCTGCTGGAGGCCTCCCGCGTCCGGCATGAGGGGCGTGGGAGTGATCGCAGGGGATCATGGCAGTGAGGCCCGGTACCCGGTGACGATCTCGGCCCAGACCATCAGACCAGCGCCGGTTTCGCGTGTCCCCCAGCGGTCGGCCAACACGTCCGTGATCAGAAACCCACGCCCGTGCTCCCGCTCCGGGGCGGGCGGCGTTCTGGGTGCGGCCACCGGCGCCGGGCCGTGTCCCTCGTCGATCACGCTGATCGTGACCGTTCCCGCGGTGTGGGCGCAGGTCACCGTGATGGTGCCGCTGTCAGTGTGCTCCAGGGCATTCGCGACCAGTTCTCCGGCGATCGTCTCCAGGTCGTCCATCGTACGGGGCGAGAGGCCCCACGATCGGGCGGTGTCACGGACGTAGCGCCGTGCGGCGGGCGCCGAGGCGAGGTCGTGGCCGGGGAAGGTGAGCAGGGCATACGCGTGGGGTGCGGGCGGGCTGTCGGCCGGTACGTCCGGGAAGTCCTGCACCGGCAACAGGGAGACCGCCGGTGTTCCGTCCAGGCGGGCTCGCGGCACTCCGGCGAGCCGTGTACCTCGGGACCTGGCGATGAGCAGAGTGTCGCCGAGGGCGTCGGCCAACTGAGCCGCCAGGGACCCGAGTTCCCCATCAGCCCTCGCATCGCGCCTCCCGAGCACGTCTCCTGTTCGCCCGAGGAGCCGGTCTGCGAGGTCGAGTTGCTGGTTCTCGATCCGTTCCGCGTGCCGGGAGGCCGGACCGTCTCCGTCCGTGAGGAGAAAGCAGGGCTGGCCGTGGGCGCCGGTCCAGGGCAGGAGCCGTACGCGGGGCGTGTCGTCGTTCACGATGCCGCTCCCAGGTGAGCGTGGATGTCGCGGGTGTCGAGGTCGAGGCCGTACGTGGTGCACCACAGGGTGTCCCGCCGGAGCCGCTTGATCCGTGCCTGCTCATGTCGTTCGTAAGCCCTGAGGTACGGGCGGACGAGGGTGGTGGCAGAGCCGTCGATGGGTTCGTACCAGTGGCGGACAGTGGGCGCGATGACGGTGTGGGGCGGCGCGAGTAGCGGAAGTGGCCAGGTCTGCGCAGACCTGGCGGCAGGTGGCCGCTCACCCACGCGATGTCGGCCGGGTGGGCGCAGCAGAGCCTGGACCAGGCGAAAAGCGTGGGCGATGGCGTTGAACACGGTCAACTCCCTAGAGCGCGAGGAAGGTTCACTGTCTACGAGGAACATCCGCGCGCTGATCACGCGTGCTCGATCGGCACGGCGGGTGCTCGTTGAGTACCGTTTCATTGAAATTCAATGACCGATAGTCAGGTGGGGTGTTTTCCCCCGGTCGGGTGAAGGCTTCGGGAAGGAACCCGGGGCGCGGACTGCCACGTACGCTCGGCGTGGTGGTTCGGCATCTGGCCAGCCCAGCGACAGGTAAGGCCTGGTTGGAGGCGTGAACGTGACCGTACGAGGCTCAGCAGGACCGGCCGGTCGTATGCAGATTGCCCGGGCCCTCAGGGCACTTCGTACTCGGACCGGTCTCACCCAGTCCGAGGTGGCGAAGCGCGCGGGAGTCTCGGTCGGAACGGTGAATCGCTACGAGACGTGGCAGGACCGCGCAAAGCTAAGAGTGCCGACCGTGAGCGCTCTGGCCGATACGTGCGGCGCGACGGCCCAGGAGCGCGCAGCCTTGGTTCAGCTCGTGCGGAACCAGGAGAACGGCTGGTGGATGGACCATCCCGCCGTCCCGGAGGTCATGGACCCGCTGCTGTCGTTCGAGGATGTCGCCGAGTACGAGCACGTCTTCGCCAACGCCCTGGTGCCTGGGTTGCTGCAGACGCGGAACTACGCCCTTGCCCTGCATCGGGCACAGGACGCCCGTGGCGGGGCGGATCTGATTGAGAACAAGGTGGACGCCCGCATCAAACGGCAGGCGATCCTGGATCGCTCTCCCGCTGTGCACCTCTGGGTGGTCCTCGACGAGGCTGTACTGCGCCGAACCGTCGGCGGTGATGACGTGATGGCCGAGCAGATCGATCATCTTCAGTCCATGGCGCGCCGCCCCAACGTGGACATCCAGGTGCTGCGATGCGCTGCGGGCGCACACGCCGCCGGATCCGGTGGGCATTTTCTGATTCTCGGCCGGGACGACGAGGGCGATCCGCTCAGCGGCGTGAACGTCGTCTACCTCGAACTCCACAAGCGAGGCCTCTACCTTGACGCGCCCGACGAAGTACAGGGCTACAAACTCATGTTTGACTACTTGCGAGCCCAAGCTGCCGACACCTCGGCCAGCCTGGATCTGCTGGCTGCCGCGAGACAGGAGCTCTTCCGATGACCGATGCGTCAACCACCATCCAGTTTTCCTCTGCAGTCTGGCTGAAGAGCAGCTACAGCGCGGCCAACAACGAGTGCGTCGAGGTTGCCTTCCACAGCCGGCTCGCGTCCATACGCGACTCGAAAGCCCTTCAGCGAGGCAAGCTGACTGTATCTAGGGATGCCTTTGCCGCCTTCATAGAGAGGTTGAAGGCTCCGGAGGACATACACAGGGTGCTGTGACTCCTGCTACACCCCACACTTCAGCTCGAATGGACGCAGTGCTTCAAATGTGTTGTCGCCGTTCACCGTTGATTTAATCCCGTTAGAAGATTCGTTCATTCAGCACATTTCCCGCGTGTGTATATTAAACAGCTCAGCCTTCCGGGATCGAGACTTCCTGAAGACTCTGGATGATCAACTCAAGATCTGATAGGGCTTTGAAGCAGAAATTCTGGTCATGGACATTGATGGAGTGGACGACGTCCGCGAACCCGGGATTATCAAGCCCTTGAGCTTCGCTCAGAATCCGGGACGGCAGTAGAAGCCAGTTTCTCTTGGTCCTGTCAAGCGTCCACTCAACCTGGGTTTGTAGCTCGCTTACGGAATGTTCTATGAGCTGCGCAACCCCTTCACGGGGCGACGCGTAGCGCCATCCCATGTACGGTACCTGCGGGTAGCCGTAAACGGGATGAGTCTCTGCAGGCAATGAAAACCATGCAAGCTCTCCAAATCTACTGAGTACCTGCATCGCCCGAACACTGCGAGTCGACATACGAGAATCCCTCCACGCGTCACCAGAGGGGCCCTGAGTACCCGCCATCTTGGACGACGAGTTTCTTGCCAGGGTTCAACAAGCGAATGGATCGCTCATAGTCCCCATAAGGAATCGGATCTGATCTCATTGCTGGATCGTATACGTACCGACCGTCTGTGTAGACATCATGATAACGGTATTCCGTCACTGCTCGACCTGAATCCTCAGGGATGTTGATGGCAGGATCGTTCTTGATTGTAAAGTTGATGACTTTTCCCTGCCCCCCAGACTCGCGGAGGATGTACTCGGCGATCTCCGAGCAGTCGATATTTCCGCCGATCGGCGCTGACCGCATAGCCTCGGTCGCCACTCCATCAGGAGGGTAGTTCGGATTCGCCTCTCTGAAGTCGAAGATACCTCGGGTATTTTCACTACGCGGGCAATCAGGTGCAAGACCGAGTGAATCGGATCGCGTGTGCGGGTTGTATACGTAGGAGGCCGGGTTGGGGGAAGGGGCGAGGCCGAGAGGGTCAGGGGTGAGGTAGCGGGCGGTTTCGGGGTCGTAGTGGCGGAAGTAGTTGTAATGGAGGCCGGATTCGGGGTCGTAGTACTGGCCGGGGAAGCGGAGGGGTGTGTATGTGGTGCTGTTGGTGGCCCAGGCTGTTGTTCCCCACAGTGTGCTCCGCGTACGCCACGCGATACCGCCTTGCTCGTCGACGAGTTCGGTGGGTGTGCCGACGAGGTCGGTGACGATGGCGAAGAAGCGGGTGTCGATCTCCTCTTGCGGGACCTCGGCTGCGGTGATGCGTTCGGTCTGGACGATCGGTTGCAGGCCTTGGTGGTCCCAGGTCAGGGTGACCGGGTTCGGCAGGTCCGGGGACGTGGTGGTCTGTTCGCACAGCGTGGTGCCGTCCCACGTGAAGTCGACGCGTTCGACGACCGTTTCGCCGTTGGCCGCGATGCGGAGTTTCGCCGTGCGGCGGCCTAGGGGGTCGTACGTGTAGCGCCAGAAGGTTCCGTCCGGTGTCGTCACCGAGGTGAGGCGGTCTTCCGCATCCCACGCGTAGCGCCAGGTGTCAGGCTTGCGGGACAGGCGGGTCTTCTGGCGGAGGGTGATGCGGCCTGCGGTGTCGTGGCCGTAGCGGACGTTGCCCGCGCGGGTGATGCGGGTGCCCACATAGGCGCGCTCGCCCACCGCCTCCTGGCCGGGGTGGCCGGACGGCCACGTCGCCGAGCTCTGGTTGCCCGCCTCGTCGTAGGCGTATGTCTCCGTCCAGTTCGCCGCGTGCACCGCTGTCACCCTGCCTACCGCGTCCAGGTCGAAGCGGCGGGAGCCGGTGAGCTGATCGTCGATGCCGGTCAGGTTGCCGTCGGCGCGGTAGGTGTAGTCGCGGTGCTGGACCGTGCGGATGTCCGCGCCCGTCACTGACTGGGTGGTGAGGCGGCCCAGAGGGTCGAAGGTGTGCTCCAGGGCGACCGTCTCGCCGACCTGGCGGGCCAGCTCGCGGCCTGCCTCGTCGTATGTGAAGTCGACGGTCCGGCCCGAGGCCACCATTCCTGTGCGGCGTCCGGCGGCGTCGTACTTCCATGCCGTCGTCGCGCCCGTGGGCGTGGTGCGGCTTGTTCGGCGACCGAGTTCGTCGTAGGTGTACGTCAGTTTCCTGCCGTTGACCGTCTCCGAGCTCAGCCGTCCGAGGTGGTCCCGCAGCAGTGTCAGCGTCGTGCCGTCCGGGCCCGTTGCCTGAGCGAGTTGGTCAGTCATGTCGTACGCATACGTCGTGACCCGGCCTGCCGCGTCCTTGGTCACGGTGCGGCCCAGCACGTCCCGCTGGAAGCGAATGACGTCGCCGGAGGCGGTGGTGCGGGTGGTCAGCAGCCCGGCCATGTCATGGGTGTAGGCCACCGTGCGGTTGTCGAAGTCCGTCTCCGCGACCAGACGCCCCGCATGGCCGTACTCATAACTCCACGTCAGCCCCTGGGGATTGGTGACCTGGCTGAGGCGCAGTTCGGTGTCGTAGTCGAAGGTGTAGCGCACGCCGTCCGGGCCGGTGCGGGCCGTGAGCAGATCGAAGTGGGTGTACTCGTAGTGGGAGACCGCGCCCATGGGGTCGGTGTGGCTGGTGCAGTTGCCCTCGCCGTCGTAGGTCCAGGATTCCGTGGTGCCGTCCGGGGCAGTGCGCCGAGCCGGTTTGCCCTCCACCGTCCATTCCAGGCGTGTGACCGCGCCGAGTGGGTTCGCGATGGTGACAGGGCGGCCGAAAGTGTCACGTTCGTAGCGGGTTACGGCTCCCAGCGGGTCGGTGATTTCCAGGGGCAGGCCTGCCGCGTCGCATCGCACCCGCGTCGTCGCGCCCAGTGCGTTGGTGACGGACGTCAGGTGCCCTGCGGCGTCGTAGGTGAAGCGGGTAGTCGCCCCGGACCGTTGGTCGGTCACGGCGATGCGGTTACCGAAGGCGTCGAAGTGCTGGGTGAGGTGCGTGCCGTCTGGGTGGGTGAGAGCGACCGGTAGTCCCTGGTCGTTGTAGCCGGTGCTGCTGTAGCGGCCGTCGGAGCGTACGACCATGATCGGGCGGCCCGACTTGTCGTAGGCGTAGCTGGTGGTGCGGCCGAGCGGGTCGGTGACGGTCAGCGGGCGGTCTTGGCAGTCGTAGGTTGTGCGGGTCGTCGCGCCGTCCGGGCCGGTTTCCGCCACCACCTGCAGAGCGCTGTTGACGTGGTAGCGCGTGGTGTGGCCCAGGGAGTTGGTCGCGGTGATGATCCGCTGCCCGGTCTCCGTGTCGATGTCGCCGTAGGTGAACGTGTTGCGCAGGTGGCCCGCCTGCCCTGACTGGGAGGTGCAGCGGCCCTGGTCGTCGTAGACGTAGTAGTACGACGAGTTGTTCGTGTCCGTCCAGGCGGTTATGCGGCCGAAGGAGTCGTTGGTGAACCGGGTCGGTATGCCGGAGGAGTTCGTTACCGCGGCGAGGTGGCCGTGCTCGTCGTAGCCGAAGTGGACCAGTCCCTGGTCGCTGCCGTCCGTGGCGGCACTGGCCAGATGCAGAGCCGTTATCCGGTTCCCGACTGTCTCGATCCTGAGGCTGTAGCCGGCCGAGTGCACGATCGCCGTGGGGGCACCCTCACCGTCGTACTCGAAGCTGAGCCACTGGGCCGAGCGGTCGGTGATCTGTTCCAGCAGCGCGATGCCGTTGCCGTCGCCGCCCGGGGACGCGAAGTACCAGGTGCGGCCGGATTCGGGGTCGGTGACGGTGTAGTCGCCGTGGGTGTCGACGGTCAGCGGGTACCGGCCGCCCTCCAGGGGCAGGGTCGGCACGCCGGGTGCCGGGTGTGGGTAGGCCAGCAGCGCCCCGTTCTCGCGGACGAAGATGACGCCTTCGGCGTCGATCTCCAGGCGCTGGTCGGCGGTAGAGGTCCAGCTCGGCCCGAACCAGCGGCCTGCTCGGTAGGACGACTCGAACTGCCGGGTGAAGACCAGGGGCAGCTTCGCGGGGAGTGTGACGTCGGTCTGGGGGAGGGCCATGCGGCCGGTGGCCATGTCGATGGGGTCGCCGAACCACTTGCACTTGAGTTCCCTGGCGAAGTCCTTGAGCGCCTGGCCCACGCTCCTGCGGGCGGCTCCCGTCGCCGCTCCCTTGGCCGCTCCGCGCAACGCACCCTTGCCTGCGGCCCCGGCACCCTTGCCGCCGATCAGGTTCGAGGCGAGGTAGCCCATCGCGTCGCCGGGGTCACTGCGCCAGCCCGTGCCCAGGACTGACATCGGCAGGCGCTCGGGGTGCGCGGCAGTGCCCACCAGGCCGGCCAGCAGCATGTTGGAGTTCGCCAGCCACTCGCCGGGGTGGGTGATGTTGTAGGAGTCCATCGGGTTGACCGTGCGGGCCAGCTTCACCGCGTCCGCGCCGCCCTTGAGCAGACCGCCCAGCACATGGACCGAGTTCAGCTGGGCGCCGACGAAGGCGTCCGCCGCGTTGGCGCCCACACGGTCGGTGAAATCCGGCTTGGCCGGTGCCAGCTCCAGTGCCCCCGCCACCCGGCGCTGAGCATCCCGGGCGGCGCTGGTGCGCTGACGACGCGCCTCCTCCAGGATCTCCACTGCCTCCCGCCTGCCCGCCACCGACGGGTCGACGAAGGTGCCCGGCTCGGTGGGCCTCGGGCCGGGGTCCCGGTCCGCCAGCGCGGCCGCGTTGTACCGTTCGGCCGCCTGGTTGAAGGCCTTCACCTTGGTGTTGTGCGCGTCCGCCGCCTGCCGGTAGGCCTCCTGTGCGTTGCGGAAAGCGTCGATCGCCGCCTGCGCCTGCTGCTGCGCCCAGCGCACGGTGTCCGCGTACGCCTCCAACGCGGTGGCCGCCGTCTCGCAGGCGTCGGCCGCCGCGAGCCACTGCTTGGGCTGCATGTCGAACTTCGCTCGGAAAGCGTCCCCCGCCTCGCCCTGCCAGCCGCCGGAGTCCAGCCCCCGCAGGCCTTGGCCGACGCTGTCGAACGCTCGGAAGAAGTCCCGCAGGTGCCGCGCCCTCGCCTCCAGTGCCTCCGGGCTGCCGTGGATGAGCTCCTTGGGGTCCTCGGTCTCGCCCAGCTCGCGCTCGGCGACATCGCCGCCCAGCCGGTTGTTCACGCCCTCGCCGAAGTCGCGCACCCCCTCGGCCAGGCCGCCCGCGCCGACCGCCGACAGGCCGTCCGCCGCTCGGTCCGCGCCCCAGTTGGCGGCCTCCCCGATCCCCCTCGTCGCGCTGTCGACGACACCCTCGACTCCGTCGCCGATCCCGTCGACCCAGTCCCCCACGCCCATCAGCCCTCATCCTCCCCGGGCTCCGGGGCCCGTGGTGCTTCCGTCTCGGGCTGTGATGGGCCACCCCACTGCCACTCCGTCCGGGGATCGAACAGCGCGTCCGGGGTCACCGTCGAACTCGATATGTCCTGCCCCGCCTGCGCCCAGGCCTGCCGGGCCCCCTCCTGACCCGCCAGATAGGACCCAGGGCTGTAGTCCGCGTTCGCGGCATGGGAGAGGGCGTTGTCCTTGAACGTGTCCGACCAGGAACGCTGCTCGACTTCCTCCGGGGACAGGTACGGGTTGCCCGCTGCCGCCGTCCACACCGTCTTCAGGGTGTTCGAGACGTACTCCTCCTGCTCGTGATACAGCCCCGCCGACAGGTTCAGCCGCCCCGCGAATTCGTTGGCGTCCTGCATCAGTGAGCGCACACCCCAGCCCCAGCGCTCGCAGAAATCGGCGAAGACCTGGTGCAGGCTCGCGTCCCCCACCTCCAGGCCCGCCAGCTCCAGGTCGCTGAAGCCGCGCCCCAGGTTCGCCTCGATGTCGAAGCCCAGCTCCTTCAGCTCGTCCATCGCCAGGTTGATGCCCCGGGTGATCCGCTCCAGCGCCTCCGCATCGACCCGGTAGCCGCCACCACCGCCGCCGGTCATGCGCCCGCGCCCTCCGCGTCCAGGGCCACCGAGTCCGGAACGATCCCCGCCACCGGAGGCAGCACCATCCCCGCAGCGCTCCCCGCGTCCACCGCGATCCCGACCTGCCCGCCCACCTCCGGGATCACGTGATCCAGCAGCCGTGCCCCGTACACCGGCACCCGATCGGGCACCGCCTCACCTCGCGCCTCAGCGAAACGCGCCAACGCCGCATCATCCGTGAACACCAGCAACCAGCGGATACCACCCGCCTCAACCCACAGCAGCGCGTCGTCCACCACCGGCACCAGCACCTCACCGCGCCGGAACTCCCCCACCACCGCCCGTAGATCGCCCTGCCCGGCCGCGGCCAGGTCCGCCAACCGCACCCGCAACGCCCCCGCGCCCATCCCGGCCACCCCTGTCGACCCTCACGCGCTCATCGCACAAACGGTCGACCACCTTATCCAGTTGGGCCCTGAGGAGCACGGCAGATCCCGGCCCCACTTCAGATGCGTGTCGGAATGCGAACGCCGAACGCCAAGGGGCCGGGTCCGCCGTCCGGAAACAGCGAGCCCGACCCCGTCACCGGCCCGGTGAGCGCAGCGTCACGGCTGGCTGTAACCGTCCAGGAAGTGCCCGATCCGTGTGATCGCCGACGTCAGGTCCGCCACCGTCGGCAGTGTCACCACCCGGAAGTGATCGGGCTCCGTCCAGTTGAAGCCCGATCCCTGGACGACCATGATCTTCTCGCGGCGCAGCAGGTCCAGGACCATCCGGCGGTCGTCCTTGATCTTGTAGACCTTGGGGTCCAGCCGCGGGAAGAGATACAGCGCGCCCTTCGGCTTCACGCACGTCACGCCCGGGATCTGCGTCAGCAGCTCGTACGCCACGTCCCGCTGCTCCTTCAGCCGCCCGCCCGGCAGCACGAGGTCGTTGATCGTCTGGCGGCCGCTCAGCGCGGCGACCACCCCGTGCTGGCCCGGCATGTTCGCGCACAGCCGCATGTTCGCCAGGATGGTCAGGCCCTCGATGTACGAGTCGGCGTGCGCCCGCGGGCCGGAGATCGACAGCCAGCCCACCCGGTAGCCCGCGACCCGGTACGCCTTCGACATGCCGTTGAAGGTGAGTGTCAGCAGGTCGGGCGCGATCGAGGCCGTCGCGCGGTGCGTGACGCCGTCGTACAGGATCTTGTCGTAGATCTCGTCCGAGCAGACCAGCAGGTTGTGGCGCCGTGCGATGTCCGTGAGGCCGCGGATCACCGTCTCGTCGTATACCGCGCCCGTCGGGTTGTTCGGGTTGATGATGACGATCGCCTTGGTGCGGTCGGTGACCTTCCGCTCCACGTCGGCGAGGTCGGGCATCCAGTCGGACTGCTCGTCGCAGCGGTAGTGCACCGCGGTGCCGCCCGACAGTGAGACCGCGGCCGTCCACAGCGGGTAGTCCGGGGCCGGTACGAGGACCTCGTCGCCGTCGTCCAGCAGGCCCTGCATCGCCATCACGATCAGCTCGGACACGCCGTTGCCGATGAAGACGTGCTCGACGTCCGTCTCTATGCCCAGCGTCTGGTTGTGCATGACCACCGCCCGGCGCGCGGCCAGCAGGCCCTTCGCGTCGCCGTACCCGTGGGCCGACGACACGTTGCGGAGGATGTCCTCCAGGATCTCGGGCGGGCACTCGAAGCCGAAGGCGGCCGGATTCCCGGTGTTGAGCTTGAGGATGTGGTGTCCCGCCGCCTCAAGCCGCATCGCCTCCTGGAGCACCGGGCCCCGGATCTCGTAACAGACGTTGGCGAGCTTGGTCGACTGGATCACCTGCATGTCGGTGAGCTTACGGCCCGGTAACGCTTCCCGCGGCGTGTTTTCCACCACGTGAGACGACCGCTATGGGCCCATATGCGCCTCCGCTGTCACACAAACCCCAGAAGTCTCTACAATCCCCGCCCATGTTCAGCCACCCTCAGCGCAATGACATGACATACGGCGTGAATGCGGCGAACGGAGTGAAGGGTGCGAACGGGATGAAGGGTCAGTCCGGGGAGAACCCGGACCTCCACGGTCGCCCGAACGTGTACCACCCGTACGGTGACGCCTCCGCGGCACCTGCCTACGAGGCGTACTCGGACCCGGCTACCGCGCACGGCTGGCAGAACGCGTACGACGACACGGTGCGGATGGATCCCGTTGTGGATCCCGCCGGGGCCGGGGCCGGGGCCGGGGC